>JAAWUC010000055.1 GCA_022804995.1 Oscillospiraceae bacterium | reverse complement strand
TTTGCCCTTGTTTGGTAGCGTTTCGGCCCCAAAATAGCAGAAAGCTGGAGGAAAGCCTTGCGGCGCAAGACTTTCCTCCAGCTCCTTTTGGTAGCGGTTACGGTAGCAGAAGTGTGATTCGAAGAACCTGCATTTTTCTTTATCGGGAGACATTGCCTTTTCCCGCTAGGTCTGCTATGATGGGGACAAATCGCGTAAGGAGGCGTTTTTCGATGATCACATTTGCCAAAGAGATGTCCCCCGATTGGGTCCTGACCTTTGCAGAGGGGGAGGAGAAAGCACTTGACGTCCGTCCCGGGGAGGAGGCCCGGACCCTCCGGGTTTCCCTGGGGCGGGAGCCTGACCTGGAGCTGGTCCGCCGGGCCGCAGCCAAAGCGCTCCGGACCGTAGCCCAGCTGGGCGGCGGCAGCGCCCTGCTCCAGGGCGGCGAGGTCTATGAGCGGCTGGGAGCCGAGGGACTGGCTGCTCTGGTCCAGGGGGCCCGGCTGGCCCAGTACAAGGCCCCCACCTGGGGCGCGGACAAGGGGCCGGAGGCCGTGGCCTGCGCCCTGGAGGCCCCGGAAACCGGGGAAACCCAGGCGGCGGTGGCGGAGGCCAACATCCTGGCGGACGCCGTCTGCTTCGCTCGGGATCTGGTGAACACCCCGGCCAGCCACCTCACCCCGGCGGAGCTGGCCCGGCGGGTGGCCGAGGCCGCTGTGGAGGCCGGAGTAGAGACGCAGATTGTGGAGGAGGACGAGGCCCGGGCCCTGGGGATGGACGCTTTTCTGGCCGTGGGGACCAGCTCCGCCAACCGGCCCCGGCTCATTATCCTGCGCTGGAGGGGCGGAGAGCCCGGACAGGCCCCCATCGCCCTGGTGGGCAAGGGCGTGACCTTCGACAGCGGCGGGTACAGCCTCAAGCCTGCCTCCTCCATGCGGGAGATGTTCACCGACATGGCCGGCGGGGCGGCGGTGGCCGGGGCCATTGTGGCGCTGGCGCGGCAGAAAGCGCCGGTGAATGTGACCGCCCTGATTCCGGCGGTGGAGAACCGGATCTCCCCGGACAGCTTCCTCCCCGGGGATGTGATCGGCTCCATGTCCGGCAAGACCATTGAGATCGGCACCACCGACGCTGAGGGCCGCCTCATTCTGGCCGACGCCATCACCTACGCCATTGAGAAGGAGGGCGCGGCGAAAGTGGTGGACATCGCCACCCTCACCGGGGCCATTGTCCGGATGCTGGGCTACAGCACCGCCGGTGCCATGGCCAACGATGACGCTCTGTACGGGGAGCTCCAGCGCGCCGCCGGACAGGCCGGGGAGCGCTACTGGCGGATGCCGGACTACCCGGAGTACCGGGAGCTCATCAAGAGCTCCGCCGCAGATCTCTACAACTCCTCCTGGGACGGCTGCGGGGCGATTACCGCCGGGCTGTTCCTGGGGGCCTTCGCCGGGGAGACGCCCTGGGTCCACCTGGATATCGCCGGCACCGCCCGGGTGAACAAGCCCATCTGGCCCTATCAGAGCAAGGGCGCTACCGGGGCGGGAGTTACGACACTATATCATCTGTGCAAAAACTGCTGACATGAGGAGGTGGCGCGGGCGAATGCCTGCGCCACCCAAAAGAGCTTGTCCCGATGGGACAGAGAAGGGAGCCAGAGATGAATATACGAAGAGCAGCTGTCCAGGACCTCTCCAGAATCGCGGAGATTCTGGTATTTGTTAAGCGGATCAGCTTCCGGCCCATCTTCCAGAACGACGCCTACTCCTTCGGCGAGCTCCAGGTCCTGCCCGTGGCGGAGGAGTACGGCGCACCCGAGATCCTGCGCCATATCTGGGTCTATGACGACGGGATCGTTAAGGGGCTCATCCGCGTCGAGGGGGAGGAGATCCGGGAGCTGTACGTGGACTGCTTCTTCCAGAACCAAGGGGTCGGGGCGGCGCTCATTGACTTCGCCGTAGAGGAATTTTCCGTGCGGTTCCTGTGGGCGCTGGAGAAGAACGTCAATGCCCTCCGCTTCTACGAGCGCCACGGCTTTTTCAGGACCGGCATGAAAAAGCTGGAGGAGGGCACAACGGAATACCTCCTCCGGCTGGAGCGCTGAGGAACGCCGGGCGCCTATTGCAGATCCACCAGCCCGTTCTTGCAGAAGGAGTCAAAATACTGGTAGTAGGGCGCCAGGAAATCATACCCTTCTATAAGCGCGTCCACCAGGGCCGGGGAGCAGACCGTCTCGTCGTAGGGCCGGTCCAGGCCGATGGAGATATCCTTCTTGTTGTACCAGGGTGTCAGCAGCGGGGAGGGATCCCCCTTGGGACGAGCATAATCCCGCCCCTGGAGCTGGAAGTCCCCCCGCTTGTTCAGCCGCCGGGCCAGCTTCGCCAGACGCTGGGGGTTTTCGTCGATGTCCCGGCGCATGGCGGCCATGGTCTGGGCCGTGGCGTTCCAGAAGCCCACGCCGTAGCTGCACCCCTCCGGGGCAATCTCGAACCAGAACACCGGCTGGCGGCTCCAGATATCGTTCTCCGGCCGGATGGTGAACCAGAGGTGGTCCTTGTAGGGGCCTCTCCCGTGGAGCCGCCGGGCGTCCCGGTAGATGCGGCAGACGTGGAGCCCCAGCCCCGCCGTGAGCTTGGGGTGCTTGTCCGTGAAGCGGTCGTAGACCTCCCGGCCCAGGGCCTGGGTGGGCTCGCTGACGTGGCGGAGATAGTCCTCCTTGTGGGCCAGGAACCAGTCCCGGTCGTTGTTGAAGCGGATGCCCCAGAGGAAATCCACGGTTTGATCGCTGTATCCGGTGAACATAGAAAAGACCTCTTTCTCTCGTTTTCGATATCATACCCCGTATCTGCCGGGGATGTCAAGAGCGCAAAAACGGCGTCCTGTTTGCAGCTTGCCGGATAGATAAACATGATTACCAGGAGGCGCTTCTATGCTGATTCGATCTTTCCAAGACTTCACCCCCCAAATTCACCCCTCCGCCCGACTGGCGGAGACTGCCGCCGTTATTGGTGACGTGGCCCTGGAGGAAAACGTCACCATCTGGTACGGCGCGGTCCTCCGGGGAGACGTGGGCCCCATCCGGATTGGCCGGGGCAGCAATATCCAGGACAACTGCACCGTCCACTGTGCCGTGGACGTCCCCACGGTTGTCGGGGAGAACGTGGTGGTGGGCCACGGGGCCATCCTCCACAGCTGCACCGTGGGGGACGGGTGCCTTATCGGCATGGGGGCCATCCTTCTGGACGGCTGCGTTATCGGCGAGGGCTCCGTCATCGCCGCCGGGGCCCTGGTGCCTCCGGGCAAAAGCATCCCGCCCCGGAGCCTTGTCATGGGCGTTCCGGGGCGGGTGGTCCGCCAGGTGACGGAGGAGGAGTGCGCCGCCAATCTGGTCAACGCGCGGCGCTACACGGCGCTGGGGGCGTCACTGTGAGGCGCGGACCTGGATGAGCTGGGCGGCGATGCTGACAGCGATCTCCGCCGGGGTTTCCGCCCCGATGGAGAGGCCAATGGGGGTGGTGATCCGCTCCAGATCGGCATCGGTGAAGCCGCGCTCCCGGAGCTGGGCGAACAGCGCGGCTTTTTTCCTGCGGCTTCCGATGACGCCGATATACCGGGCGGGGGTGCGCAGGACCTGCTCCTGGAGGAGCAGGTCGTCCCTGTGGCCCCGGGTCATGATGACAACGTAGTCCTCCGATGTGATCGGGACCTCCTCCAGAGCGCGGGCCATGTCGATATGCCGGACCTCCTCCGCCCCGGGGAACAGCTCCCGGAGGCAGAAGTCCGCCCGGTCCTCCAGAACGGCGCACCGGAAGTCCACCGCCGCCAGGGCGGGGACCAGGGCCTGGGACACGTGGCCCCCGCCGAAGATCCAGACCCGCTCCGGGGAGAGCAGCCGCTCGCTGAACCAGCGCTGGCCCCCCGTCTCGGTAATCGCGGGCCGGGGGCCCAGGCTCTCCAACACCGCCGGGGGCGCCTCCGCTCCCCAGAGCGTCCCGCCGGGGCGGCACAGGGCCAGCACGCCCTCCGCCGAGAGGTCGCAGGCCAGCCAGAAGGGGGTCCGCTCCTCCAGCAGCGCCAGGGCCCGCTCCACCAGGGGCAGGTCCCCGGGGCCGAAGCGGCGGAACCAGATCTCCACCTCCCCGCCGCAGACCATCCCGATGTCCCTCACCCGGTTGGGGTAGAGGCGGAAGACCTCGCACGCCGCCGCGCCGCCGCCGGAGAGAAGGGCCTGGGCCCGGACCTCCGCCTCGTGCTCCACGGCCCCGCCGCCCACGGTGCCCCGGGTCCGG
The DNA here is from genome assembly GCA_022804995.1 of Oscillospiraceae bacterium. Classification (GTDB taxonomy): domain Bacteria; phylum Bacillota; class Clostridia; order Oscillospirales; family Oscillospiraceae; genus Pelethomonas. The sequence continues at coordinate 12,392 of JAAWUC010000055.1, read as the reverse complement.
CCCGCCGCCTCCACCAGCATCTGGGCCCCGGCCCCCCGGGGCACCGAGCCCCGGCCGGCAGTCACTGCGGCCAGCACCGCCGCGCCGCCGCCGGAGAGGACCTCCGACAGCCGCTCCAATAGATTCCGCATATCCGCGCACGTTCCTTTCCTGTCTTAAAAAAATCCCGGCCTTTTCTCTAGGCCGGGATTTTTCCGCTATGTAGCCTTACTCCGCGACGATGGCTTCGGTGGGGCAGTTAGCCGCGCAGGCGCCGCAGTCCACGCAGGCGTCAGCGTCGATGACGTACTGGCTGTCGCCCTGGGAAATGGCGTCCACCGGGCAGTTCTCGGCACAGGTGCCGCAGCTGACACAGGCGTCAGTGATTTTGTGAGCCATGGATTGTTACCTCCCTAATAGAATGGTAGCTCTATTGTAACATGAATAAGAAAAATTGCAAGGGTAAAATCTGCGCCTTCGGGAGAAATGTGTAAAACCCACCGGCTGGGGCATACTGTCAGGGAAGAAGCATAAGGATGGTGGGACCATGTATGACAACAGATTCACCCCCAAGGCCCAGAACACCCTGCGCCTGGCCCAGGCGGCGGCGGAGGAGCTGGGGCACAGCTACGTGGGCAGCGAGCATTTGCTGCTGGGCCTTCTGCGGGAGGAGGAGAACGCCGCCCGCCGGGCCCTCCAGGAGCAGGCGGTGACCGGCGAGAAGGTGCGGGACGTGATTGTGGAGATCGTGGGCTCCGGGGTGCCGGGGCTGGCCCCGCCCCAGGGCCTGACGCCAAGGGCCAAGCGGGTCATTGAGAACGCCGTGGGGGAGTCGGTCCGCTCCGGCGGCGGCTACGTGGGCACGGAGCACCTGCTGCTGGGCATCCTCCGGGAGAACGGCACCATGGCCATGCGGGTGCTGCGCACCCTGGGGGCGGACCCCCAGAAGCTCCAGGCCGCGCTGCTCCAGCGGCTGAGCGTGGCCCCCCGGCTGCCCAAGGCCGCCGCCCCCCGGCCCATGCTCCGGGAGGAGGCCCCCCGCTCCAAGCAGCTCGAGCAGTTCACCAGGAGCCTGAACGCCCTGGCCCGGGAGGGGAAGCTGGACCCGGTCATCGGCCGGGACGGGGAGATTTCCAGGGCTGTGCGCATCCTCTCCCGCCGGACGAAGAACAACCCGGTGCTGGTGGGGGAGCCCGGCGTGGGCAAGACGGCGGTGGTGGAGGGACTGGCCCAGCGGATTATCTCCGGCGACGTGCCCGAGGAGCTGCGGGGGGTGAATATCCTCTCCATCGACCTCTCCGCCATGCTGGCGGGGACCAAGTACCGGGGGGAGTTTGAGGAGCGGGTGAAGAACGCCCTCCAGGAGGTCCGGCGGATGGGGAACGTGGTGCTCTTTATCGACGAGCTCCACACCATCGTGGGGGCCGGCAGCGCCGAGGGGGCGGTGGATGCCGCCAACATCCTCAAGCCGGCCCTGGGCCGGTCGGAGATTCGGGTCATCGGGGCCACGACCCTGGAGGAGTACCGGCGGTATATCGAGAAGGATGCGGCCCTGGAGCGGCGGTTCCAGCCGGTGACGGTGGGGGAGCCCTCGCCGGAGACGGCGGAGGAGATTTTGAAGGGCCTGCGGGACCGCTACGAGGCCCACCACAAGCTGGCGGTAACGGACGAGGCGGTCCGGGCCTGCGTGGAGCTGAGCGTGCGGTACGTGCCGGACCGGTTTCTGCCGGATAAGGCCATAGATTTAATGGATGAGGCGTGCAGCAGAGTGAAAATGGAATGTGGAACGAGAACGCCAGGGCTCAAGAACCTGGAGGAACGGCTGGAGCAGGTCCGGCGGGAGAAGGCGGAGGCCATTGCCGGGGAGGATTTTGAGCTGGCGGCAAAGCTCCGGGACGTGGAGGAGGACTTTGCCCGGCAGCTGGGGGAGGAGCGCTCCCGCTGGCAGCGGGGGCAGGTGGACGACCTCGTCGCCGTGACCGAGGAGGACGTGGCGGCGGTGGCGGCGGAGTGGACCGGCATCCCGGTCCAGCAGATCACCGAGGACGAGCGGGAGCGGCTGCTCCGGCTGGAGGAGACCTTGAAAGCGCGGGTGGTGGGCCAGGATGAGGCGGTGGAGAGCGTGGCCCGGGCCATCCGGCGCAGCCGGGTGGGGCTCAAGGAGCCGGGGCGGCCCGCCGGGAGCTTCCTCTTCCTGGGGGAGAGCGGCGTGGGCAAGACGGAGCTGTGCCGGGCCCTGGCCCAGGCCCTCTTCGGCCAGGAGGAGGCCATGATCCGCATTGATATGTCCGAGTATGCCGCGGGCCACACCGCCAGCCGCCTGGTGGGCTCGCCCCCGGGCTATGTGGGCCACGAGGAGGGGGGCCAGCTGACGGAGAAGGTCCGGCGGCGACCCTACTCCGTGGTTCTCTTCGACGAGGTGGAGAAGGCCCACCAGGAGGTGTGGAACCTCCTGCTCCAGATCATGGAGGACGGCCAGCTCACCGACGGCCACGGGCGGCGGGTGGACTTCAGCAATACCGTGGTGGTCATGACCAGCAACGTGGGGGCCCGGTCCCTGACGGAGCGGAGGGGGACGCTGGGCTTCTCCTCCGCGGACGCGGGGGAGGCGGACCAGGAGCGGGTCCGCCGGTCGGTGCTCGAGGAACTCAAGCAGACCTTCCGGCCCGAATTCCTCAACCGGATTGACGAGACGATCATCTTCCGCCGGCTGGGGGACGGGGACCTTCTGGAGATCGCCCGGCGGCTGCTGCGCCTCTCCGCCGGCCGGATGGAGAAGCTGGGGCTCACCCTGGAGGCGGAGGACGCCGCCCTGGAGAGGCTGGTGGGGAAGAAGGACGGGGAGCGCCACGGGGCGCGGCCCCTGCGCAGGGCCATCCGGGCCCAGGTGGAGGACCCCATCGCCGAGGGCGTTTTGCAGGGGTGGTATCAGAAGGGGGACCGCCTGCTGCTGACGCCGGGGGAAAATTCTGTTGCTATTACTATCAAAAAAGTGTAAAATAGGGGCAGAGGCATCGCCTCTGCCCCTTCCCAACAGAAACAGACCGCCCCCGAGGCGGCGCGGAAAAGGAGTTTTTAATGGCATTTTCAGGATCAGACGCCGGCGGCTTCCGCTGGGACGGCTTTGACAGCGGCGCCCCCTCCCAACAGCCCCCCAAGCCGAAAAAGGCCCGCCGGGCCCCGGCCAGCCCCGGAAAACGGCTGCTTATCAGTATCGTAATTACCCTTGTTTTTGCCCTGCTCTACTTCTATATTGAGCTGCCGCCCATCAGCCTCCAGTCGCCGGACTTCTATGTTTTTGTCCTGCTGGCCTGCGCGGTCTACTGCGGCTGCACAGTCCTCACCTCCGGCTTTCAGGGGCAGGGGGCGAAGAATTACTTCAAATTTCTCAAAAAGCAGTGTACCGTCCCCTTCTTCCTGGGGGTCGCCATGCTTGTGATTGCCCTGGTGGGGGGCATTGCGGGCAGCGTCCTCTTCCGGGCCGGGGCCTACGCCCAGCTGCTGCCCTTCCAGGTGGGGGATTTTGCCACCGAGGTCAACGAGATCTCCTACGACCAGATCCCCATGCTGGACAAGCAGTCCGCCCAGCGGCTGGGGGACCGGAAGATGGGGGAGCTCAGCGACATGGTCAGCCAGTTCGACGTGGCGGAGGACTATACCCAGATTAACTACAGGGGCCGGCCGGTGCGCATCGCCACCCTGCGCTATATGGACCTCATCAAGTGGTTTACCAACCGCTCCAAGGGCCTGCCCGCATACCTCATCATCGACATGGTGTCCCAGAACGTGGAGCTGGTGCGGCTGGAGGAGGGGATTAAGTACACCACCGCCGAGCACTTCAGCCGCAACCTCTACCGCCACCTGCGCTTCCAGTACCCCACCTTCCTCTTCGGGGACCCGGTGATGGAGATCAACGAGGAGGGAACCCCCTACTGGGTCTGCCCCCGGCTGGTCCACACCATCGGCCTCTTCGGCGGCACGGACACCAGGGGCGGCGTGCTGGTCAACGCCATCACCGGGGAGAGCGAATACTATGAGGAGGTCCCGGACTGGGTGGACAACCTCTACGACGCGGACCTCATCGTCTGGCAGTACGACTGCTACGGCATGTACCACAACGGCTTTCTCAACTCCCTCTTCGGCCAGCGGGACGTGACCGTGACCACCGACGACTACAACTATATCGCCATCAACGACGATGTCTATATGTACACCGGCATCACCTCCGTGGGGGGCGACCAGTCCAACATCGGCTTTATCCTGAGCAACCAGCGGACCAAGGAGACAAGCTTCTACTCCGCCGCCGGGGCCACGGAGCACTCCGCCATGGCCAGCGCCCAGGGGGAGCTGCAAAACCTGCGGTATACCGCCACCTTCCCCCTGCTGCTGAACATCGGGGGCCAGCCCACCTACTTCATGGCCATGAAGGACGACGCCCAGCTAGTGAAAAAGTACGCCATGGTCAACGTCCAGCAGTATCAGATTGTGGCTACCGGGGACACGGTGGCCGAGTGCGAGGAGAACTACCTTGCCATGCTGGCCCAGCGGGGGGTCATCGACGGGGACGCCGGTTTGGGCGGCACGGAGACGGTGGAGGGCGCCATCGCCGATATCCGCTCCGCCGTGCTGGACGGGAATACCTGCTACTTCATTCAGCTCATCGGGGAGGAGACCTACTACTCCATCGGCGCTGTGGAGGAGCCCCTGACGGTGATCCTCAATAAGGGGGACCAGGTGTCCATCACCTTCCGGCCCGGGGAGGAGAGCATTCTTGCCGGTGTGGCGGTGGAGCGGCGGTGACGGAGCGCCGCGCGGAACAGGCGGGCCGGCCGGGAGGCCGGTCTGCCCGTTTGTCAGAACGGATTTTCATACAAAAAACCGGAACCCTCTTTACAGCACCTGGGACTTGTGGCATAATAGAATACCGAAAAATAACAGGAATGGAGAATCCTATATGCCGATTATCGAATATGACACCTATAAGCAGAAGCTGATCGCCCTGGAGCCGGAGCTCAACAAGCTGGCGGCGGCTCTGGACCTGGAGGGGGCTAAAAAAGAGGTGGCCGAGCTGGAGGCCAAGACCGCCGAGGAGGGCTTCTGGAGCGATCTGGAGAACTCCCAAAAGGTCCTCCAGCGGACCAAGCAGCTCAAGAACAAGCTCTCCCGCCACGCCAAGCTGGTCAGCCAGTGGGAGGATCTCTCCACTCTGGTGGAGATGGCTGTGGAGGAGGACGACGCCTCCCTGCTGCCGGAGGTGGAGGAGGGGTACAAGGCCCTGGAGGCCACCGTGGAGGAGGCCAATCTGGCCACCCTCCTCTCCGGGGAGTACGACAACAACAACGCCATCCTCAATTTCCACGCCGGGGCCGGCGGCACCGAGGCACAGGACTGGTGCCAGATGCTCTACCGGATGTATATGCGCTGGGCCGAGCGCCACGACTTCAAATTCGAGACCATCGACTATCTGGACGGCGACGAGGCCGGGATGAAGTCCGCCTCCGTCATCATCTCCGGGGAGAACGCCTACGGCTACCTCAAGAGCGAGTCCGGCGTCCACCGGCTGGTGCGCATCAGCCCCTTTGACGCCTCCGGGCGGCGGCAGACCTCCTTTGCCGCGTTGGAGGTTATGCCCGACATCCAGGATGAGGGTGAGATTGAGATCCGGCCCGAGGATCTGCGGGTGGATACCTACCGCTCCTCCGGAGCCGGAGGCCAGCACGTCAACAAGACCGAGTCCGCGATCCGCATCACCCACCTGCCCACCGGAGTGGTGGTCGCCTGCCAGACCGAGCGCAGCCAGCACCAGAACCGGGAGTACGCCATGCGGATGCTCCGCAGCAAGCTGGCGGAGATTAAGATGCAGCAGCACGCGGAGAAGATCTCCGACATCAAGGGCGTGCAGATGAAGATCGAGTGGGGGAGCCAGATCCGCTCCTATGTGTTCATGCCCTACACCCTGGCCAAGGACCACCGGACCGGGTTTGAGAACGGCAATATCTCCGCCGTCATGGACGGAGACCTGGACGGGTTTATTAATGCCTATCTGACCGCCAGCGCTACAGGGGAGCTGAAAAAATAAAAGGGAGAGATCTACAGGACTGCCGCCGGAAATCTGGAATACCGCGAGAAAAACAACTGAATAGGAAAAATGTCTTTAGGGCAGGGTGAAATTCCCGATCGGCGGTACAGTCCGCGAGCGCGAGAGCGCTGATTTGGTGCGAGTCCAAAACCGACAGTGACAGTCTGGATTTGAAGAAGGCGTATGGAAACAGGTGGGGGACTGCCTGGCCGTCTGTACGTTCCGTCCGTCCATGAAGCTGCCCTATTGCCGTTTTCCATCCGCCTGACGCATGAACACCTGAACGGCATTTTGCCCTGTTCAGGTGTTTATATTTTTTTCAGGAGGTTTTTTGCATGAACAGAAACACAAGAAAAGTCGCTGCGATGGGGATGCTCTGCGCCCTGGCCTACGGGGCGGCGGCATTGGGCCGTGTTCCGCTGGTGCTCTTTTTGAAGTACGACCCGAAGGATGTCGTCATTGCCCTCGGCGGCATGATTTTCGGGCCGTTCTCAGCGCTGCTTATTGCGGTAGCTGTTTCTTTCGTGGAGATGCTAAGCGTCAGTGGAACCGGCATATGGGGACTTGTTATGAATGTCGTTTCCAGCGCGTCCTTTGCCTGTACAGCCGCATTGATTCACAGAAAAAAGGGCGGATATGCGGGCGCGGCGGCGGGACTTTTCTGCGGCTGGGCCTGTATGGTCTTGTCTATGATGTTTTGGAACTATCTCATCACACCGCTCCATATGGGATATCCGCGGGAGGCGGTGGCGGAGCTGCTGATTCCCGTATTTCTGCCCTTCAATCTGTTGAAAGGGGGCTTGAACACCGGGATCACCCTGGTCCTGTATAAACCCGTGGTTTCAACGCTGGGACATTCCTTCCCAGTCGGCCGCTGAAAAGCATTTGTATATTATTCTGCTTGTATTTTGTGGAGCAATGTGATATACTAAGAGCTGAGAAAGGAGTGGTTGCTATGGCGCAGATCAGTCTGCGGGTCGATGATGATGTGAAGCGCGGCGCGGAACGAACTTTGAATGAGATTGGGCTGAGTATGTCCACAGCTATCAATGTATTCCTGCGCAAGGTTGCCAGGGAGGGACGTATTCCGTTCGAGCTGTCTGTCGATCCGTTTTATTCGGAAAGCAATCTCCGCTACCTGGAAAATATCATGCGGGATGTAAAGGACGGAACGGCCCATTTTGCGGAGCACGACTTGATTGAGGCGGACTGATGCGGCTGCTGTGGGAAGATAGGGCCTGGGAGGATTATCTGTACTGGCAGACGCAGGACAAGAAGGTGCTGAAATAGGATGCGGCAAGGGAGGAGAACCACCGGTTCTCCTCCCTTGCATTTTACGCCTTACACCCGCGCAGGCGGCTCCTCCTTGTTCCGCAGGAGCCACTCAAAGCTGGTTGGCCAGAGCTGGATGGAGCGGATCTGATCCCGGTGGGTGCCGTACATCAGCTCCGTGTAGCCCCCGTCCCGGTCCACCCCGGCGGTGACGAACTGGCTGCTGAAATTGAACAGGCACACCAGCTCCCGGTTCCCCTTCCGCCGGACCAGGGCCAGCACATGCCGGCTTCCGCTCTCCTCCACCCACACGTCCGCGTCCGCGTCGAAGCAGGGCTCCGCCGAGCGCAGCTCCTCCATGCGGCGCAGGTTCTGGAACTGCTTGCCCTGGCGGGTGCTTTTGCGGCCCCGGTGCTTGGCCAGCTCCCACTGGAAGTCCCCCCGGTGGATATACCGGCTGTCCTCCCGCTTCTCCGGGTCGTCGTGGTAGGTGTAGTCGTTGAGCTGTCCCACCTCGTCGCCGCTGTAAATGACCGGGATGCCGCTCTGGGAGAGCATCCAGGCGTGGAGGGTCAGGTCGCAGGCCACTGCCTGCTCCAGCTTGAAGGGGTCCCGCTCATAGACGGCGGCCTCCACCCCGCACAGAGAGGCGGTGGTGCCGCACAGCCGGGCGTCCCCCAGCCGGGGGTCGTCGTTGTAGAGCTCGCCCCGGGCGCTGCTGCCGGGCCATTTGCCGGTGAAGTAGTCGTTGAGGTACTTCTTGTGGGCCACCTGGTCTGTACCGAAGCGCTGGTTCAGCCAGCCGTAGTCCAATCCCCAGCCGATGTCGTCGTGGCAGCGCAGGTAGTTGAGGAACAGGAAATCCTTGGGTAGGGCGCAGACTGTCTCCATCTGGCGCTGGAGCAGGGACGCGTCCCCGGTGGCCAGGGTGTGCCAGGTGGTGGCCATGGTGGTCACGTTGTAGAGCATGTGGCACTCCGGCTTCTCGGGGGTGCCGAAGTAGGGGGCCACCTTTACCGGCTCCATCACCACCTCCCCCAGCAGCAGCACGCTGGGGCAGACGATCTCGCAGACCATGCGCAGCATCCGGGCCAGGGTGTGGACCTGGGGCAGGTTGCGGCAGTCGGTGCCCAGCTGCTTCCAGATGTAGGGGATGGCGTCCAGACGGATGACGTCGATGCCCCGGTTGGCCAAATAGAGCATGTTCTCCGTCATGTCGTTGAAGACCACCGGGTTGGCGTAGTTCAGATCCCACTGGTAGGGATAGAAGCTGGTCATCACCACCTGCCGGCAGTCCTCCAGCCAAGTGAAGCTGCCCGGGGCGGTGGTGGGGAACACCTGGGGCACCGTCTTCTCAAACTCCCGGGGGATGTCCCAGCTGTCGTAGAAGAAGTACCGGTCCCGCCAGCCTGGATCGCCGGCCCGGGCTCTTTTCGCCCACTCGTGGTCCTCACTGGTGTGGTTCATCACGAAGTCCAGACAGACGCTTATCCCCTCCTCCCGGCAGGCGTCGGCCAGCGCCTCCAGGTCCTCCATGGTTCCCAGCCCGCTCTGGACCTGCCGGAAGTCGCTGACGGCGTAGCCCCCGTCGCTGCGTCCCTTGGGGCTGGCCAGCAGGGGCATCAGGTGGAGGTAGTTCACCCCGCAGGACTTGAGGTAGGGCAGCTTCCTCTTCACCCCCCGCAGATCCCCGGCAAAGGCTTTGACATACAGCATCATCCCCAGCAGCTCCCGGCGGCGGTACCAGTTGGGGTCCGCCTCCCGGACCGCGTCCTGGCGGCGCAGGTCCTCCTTCCGCTCCCCCCAGCACCGGCGGAGCATCTCCAGAAAGTAGCGGAAGGCGCCCTCGTCGTTGTGGTAGAGCTCGCGATAGAGCCACTGGAGCTCGTCGTGGTGCCGGTTCAGGCGGCGTTCAAAATCTGTTAAGCTCTCCGGGACCGCCTTTTCCCGGCCGGCCTCTGTTTTGATGGTCGTTTTTGCCTTTTTCATGGCGCAAACACTCCTTTTGGCAGGTTCGCCTCCCCCGCGGGAGGCGCTTTCCCTTTTCCCAGACCATTGTACCAAACCCCGGGGCCTTTGTCCAGTGGGGCCTGCCGTCCACTTGACAATTCTGCCCTGCGATGGTACACTCAGCTTGTGCGATTGTTACAGATTGCACAAACTGGACGGCGGACTCCGCAAGGGGTCCGCCGCGCCGGGCGAACACGAAAACGCGAGAAGCAAAAGAGAAGAGAGGAGGACAAACGGTGGAGAAGACAGATCCGCGCTACCGCCACTATGTGCAGATTCTGCGGGAGGAGCTGGTTCCCGCCATGGGCTGTACCGAGCCCATCGCCATCGCCTACGGCGCGGCCAAGGCCCGGGAGATCCTGGGGACGCTGCCGGAGCGCGTGCTGGTGGAGGCCAGCGGGAACATTATCAAGAACGTCAAGAGCGTTGTGGTCCCCAACACCGGCGGGCTCAAGGGCATTGAGGCCGCCGCTGCCGCCGGCGTGGTGGCCGGGCAGGCGGGGAGGATTCTGGAGGTCATCGCCCAGGTTTCCGACGGGCAGAAGGAGGAGATCCGCGCCTATCTGGACCGGGGCGTTATCCGGGTGGCCCCGGCGGAGGGGGATGTGGTCTTTGACATCATCCTGACCCTGACGGCGGGGGAGGACAGCGTGCGCCTGCGCATCGCCGACTACCACACCAATATTGTGCTCATTGAGAAAAACGGCGAGGTGCTGCTCCGCTCCGGAACCGTGACGGCCTCCGGCAGCTCCGAGGGCCTCACCGACCGCAGCTGCCTGTCCGTGGAGGGCATTGTGGACTTTGTCAACACCATGGATGTGGACGACGTGCGGGAGATGGTGGAGCGGCAGATCAACTACAACTACGCCATCGCCCAGGACGGCATTGCCAATGACTGGGGCGCCAACATCGGCAAGGTCCTTTTGGAGCACTACGGGAACGATATCAAGATCCGGGCCCGGGCCATGGCCGCGGCGGGCTCCGACGCCCGGATGAGCGGCTGTGAGAAGCCGGTGATCATCGTCTCCGGCAGCGGCAACCAGGGCATCACCGCCTCGGTGCCGGTCATTGAGTACGCCAAGGAGCTGAAGGCGGACCACGACACCATGGTCCGGGCCGTGACCCTCAGCGACCTGCTGACCATCCACATGAAGACCGGCATCGGCCGTTTGAGCGCCTACTGCGGCGCGGTCAGCGCCGGGTGCGGCGCGGGAGCCGCTATCTCCTGGCTCCAGGGCGGCGGCTTCCGAGAGGTGGCCCACACCCTGGTCAACGCCCTGGCCACCATCTCCGGCATGATCTGCGACGGGGCCAAGCCCTCCTGCGCGGCCAAGATCGCCGCCGCGGTGGACGCGGGCATCCTGGGCTACAATATGTTCCGCAGCAGCCAGCAGTTCAGGGGCGGCGAGGGCATCGTGGCAAAGGGGGTGGAGGAGACTATCGCCAACATCGGCCGTCTGGGCCGCCTGGGGATGCGGGAAACCGACAGGGAGATCATCCGCATCATGACCGGCCAGCCCCCCAAGGCGTAAACATCCCGCGTATGCGGGGTCCCCGGCGCGCATATGCTGAAACAGAGCGTCCGGGAAAGCGTTGTTTTGTGTGTCAATACGGAAAGGAAGGATTTTTAGTATGGCAGCGGAAAAGAAAGGCATGAGCCTGCCCCTGAAACTGCTCATCGGCATCATTGTCGGCATCGTCTTCGGCCTGTTTCTGCCGGAGAAGGCCATGGTCATCGTGGTTACACTGAAGTACGTGCTCAACCAGCTCATTATGTTCTGTGTCCCCCTGATTGTCATCGGCTTCATCGCGCCCTCCATCACCAAGATGGGCTCCAACGCCACCCGGATGCTGATGGTGGCGATCATCGCCGCCTACGCCAGCACGGTGCTGGCTACCCTCATGTCCATGGCGGCCGGGTATATTCTGGTGCCCCACCTGCCCATTGTCAGCAGCATGGAGGGGCTCAAGGAGCTGCCCGGCGTGGCGTTCCAGCTGGATATCCCCCAGATTATGCCCGTGATGAGCGCGCTGGTGTTCTCCGTGCTCATTGGCTTGGCCGCTGTGTGGACCAAGGCCAGGACCGTTGCCGCCCTGCTCCAGGAGTTCCAGAATATTGTCCTGAGCGTTGTGAAGAAGGTGGTTATCCCCATTCTGCCCTTCTTCATCGCCCTGACCTTCTGCGGCCTGAGCTATGACGGCACCATCACCAAGCAGTTCCCCGCCTTCCTGCTGGCTATCGTCATCGTCATGGCGGGCCACTACATCTGGATGGCCGCGCTGTACGGCTTCGCCGGGGTCTACTCCGGCCGGAGCGCCGTGGAGGTTGTGAAGCACTACGGTCCCGCCTACCTCACCGCCGTGGGCACCATGTCCTCCGCCGCCACCCTGGCCGTGGCCCTGGACTGCGCCCGGAAGAGCTCCGTGCTCCGCTCCGACATGGTGGAGTTCGGCGTCCCCCTGTTTGCCAACATCCACCTCTGCGGCTCCGCCCTGACGGAGACCTTCTTCATCATGATCGTCTCCAAGGTCCTCTACGGCGAGCTTCCCAGCGTGGGCAGCATGATTCTCTTCATCCTCCTGCTGGGCATCTTTGCCATCGGCGCCCCCGGCGTCCCCGGCGGTACGGTCATGGCCTCCCTGGGCCTGATCACCGGCGTCCTGAACTTCACCGGCGACGGCACCGCCCTGATGCTGGCGATTTTCGCCCTCCAGGACAGCTTCGGCACCGCCTGCAACGTCACCGGCGACGGCGCTTTGACTCTGATTCTCACTGGCTATGCCGAGAAGCACGGCGTCAAGGAGGCCAGTATCAAGGCTGTTGACCTGTAAGGCCGCGTCCATAGACAAGGAGGGAGCCCGGTGCGGCGGGGCCGCCCGGGCTCCCTTTTTGGGAAGAATTTGGCAGAAAATTGGGAAATTTTGCGTAAAATTGGGTGAAGTTTGGGTGAATATGGAGCTGTTGACAAAGTGCCCCCAAAGCGCTCGAAATATGGTATAATTAGAGCAGGGGGGGCGAGGAAATGCAGTTAAAATATCACATGGTAACGAT
>JAAWUC010000054.1 GCA_022804995.1 Oscillospiraceae bacterium | reverse complement strand
GCGATAGGTAATCCTTTGATGTTATCTCTGGATTTTCCCCCGCTCTAAACCGGACGTGAGACTTTCACCTCATCCGGCTTGCCATCAAGGTTAGATTGCGTCAAATTTCAAACAACTCTCAACATTTGCAAGACTCCTGAGCTTGTTGAGTTTTCGTAACTGCTTAGCGTCTAAGTTCAACTTTTGAAGGTATTTCCTGATTGTTTCGGGATTTGTAGCATGAATCAGTCGGTGAACGCTCTCGCTGACGATAATCAAATTCTTATATTCATCTGAGCCCCCGAGGTGTTTGGTCAGTTTGTGGTGGCAGTGAATATCGCCAATTTCAAGTTTTTCGCCGGTTATCGCACACTTCCCAAATTGAGCGCAGTACAAGGAGATGCGGTTATCGTTATAGGCGGCGGACCGATACGGGATGGGGGTTCGCATAAGGTAGTGCATAATATTGGTATCAATATTCCGGCCCGGCTTTTTGTGAATAGCCTTGCGGCCTTCCGTGGTATAGCTGTTGACAATATGCCGTTTCATCATGGGATTTCTATGCTTTACATAGCCAATCGGTATCAGCGCATATCCTCTCACAAATCGAAGCTGGTCGCTGTCGCCATAGCGCTCTTTTATAAAATCAGGAATGGGGTATCGCAGTTTTCAGCCTTTTCCGAAGTCTCGCTTTCAGGTTCTTGTGGACAGAAAAGGCCAATGGATGCAGGTCATGGCATACCATAGTTGCCATGTCGTAGTAATTGTGGACGCTGAATATATAGGCGTTGAATCGGGCAACCGCCGCGTGTTCCGCTCTTTTTCCAGGTCCAGGGAATTCAATATCATGTATAAGCCTTTTCATGTTTTCTGCAATTTTCTCAACAGATTTTTCTTTTATATGGCTTTCCACCACGTAGTTCGGCTTCTGTTTGCTGCCGTGATTAGCCGCTTTAATGCGCAGTCCGAGAAATTCAGAGTATCGCTTCCGCAAATTCACAATTTTGGACTTTTCAGGGCTTATATCCAGCCCCAATTGGTCTTTCAGCCAGTCCTGTACCGCATAAAACAGCTTTTTCGCTTGCTGGTAGTTCTTCGTGAACAGCTTAAAATCATCGGCATAGCGCACACAGGCAACCTCTTTTAGCGTTGTGTAGTCCCTGAGCATCTTGTATTTGTTTCCCTTGTTCTCACTTCCGTTATAGTTGGTTCCTGTGGCGTACTTTTTCCGTGCAGGAAATTCCTCCCATTGACTGGCTACCCACCAATTCAGCTCGCTCAGCACGATATTGGAGAGAAGTGGAGAAATGATACCGCTCTGCGGCGTTCCCTTTTCCGGGAAACCAATCTCTGCGACCTCCGCTTTCAACATGGCTGATACGATGCTCAGCAGCTTTTTGTCCCGTATACCCAGCGTCTACATCTGGTTAAGCTGTTTCCCGTGGTTCACATTGTCAAAGAATCCCTTGATGTCGATGTCCACCACAAAATAGCAGTGTGAAACCTGGATGTTTTTATAAACCAGAACGATAGCGTGCTCCTGACAGCGGTTTGGCCGAAAGCCATAGCTGTGTTCGTAGAATTTCGCTTCACAAATTGATTCCAGGATTTGCAGTACACATTGCTGAATCAGTCGGTCTGATGAAGGAGCCCCTCCAGAGGGCCATCCTGGCGGCAATCAGCACAGCGATAACTGGCTCAACAGATTGCCGGGGCGGCGGAGATGGAGCTGACGCCGGTGCCGGGACAGTCCATCAGTCTGGCGGATATCAGCCGCAGGTTGGGTGAACTGGAGGGTCAGTTTAATGCCCTGCTAGAGAAAGTCGCAGAGGAGCACAGATGCTGCCGCCATGCAGAGGGCAGATATGGCGGTATCTCTGCTGGAGAGCACGTCTCCTGTGCTCGCGGAATGGAATGAGCCGGTTATCCGTCAGCTGGTGGATACGGTCCGGGTGCTGTCGGCGGACAGGATCGCGGTCTATCTGCGGGGCGGAATCGAGATCCAGCAGGAAATCGAGCATTGACAATCATGGCAAAGGAGAGCGCTCCGGGAAGGGAGCGTTTTCCTTTGCCATGATTTCAAGGACAAAAAATACTCGACTGGACAGACATGGTATGCTATACTGAAAAAAACATGGATTGAGAGGACAGAAATATGGAATTCAGCGGTTATTTGATGAGCGGCGAACAGCCAGCTGCGCGGATCGAGAAAAACTGTGTTGAACCGTTGGACAGGTCCAGGATGCCTCTTTACCTTGTCTCAGGCGGCGATTTTGAAACATGGCTGGTTGGCCGCGCCATTGACCGCCACCGGCCCAACTCCCGCATTCTGAAAAAGGTCCTCCGCCTGACAGACAGCAGCGACACAGCCGCTGTTCTCCGAGCTCATGCGGCCACCATTACAGACTGCTTCTGGGTGAAAAGCGGCGATGAGCCAAATCTGTCCTATGAACAAATCCGGTTTCGGGAGGATACTTTTGCGGAAATCGCTTTGACCGGGAGCTTCTCCAGCTATTCCAGAGAGTATGAACTGGAGCGGACCGGCGGGAGGTCGCCGGAGCTGACGAACACCGGCAGCTTTGAGAAGTGCTGGCGGCTGGAGGAGGAAGGCTGGTGGCTCTATAAGAGCGGAAATCCGTTGGAGCGATTCTCAGAGCTGTTTATCGCAAAGCTCGGGAAGGCGATGGGGTTTGCCATGGCGGAATATCTGCCTGATGGCCAGTATGTCAAAACCAGGGATTTTACGGGGGGCCGCCTTAATTTTGAGCCTGCGGAAGCGCTGGTTGGCGAAGAGGAGGACTATGGATTCAATT
The DNA here is from genome assembly GCA_022804995.1 of Oscillospiraceae bacterium. Classification (GTDB taxonomy): domain Bacteria; phylum Bacillota; class Clostridia; order Oscillospirales; family Oscillospiraceae; genus Pelethomonas. Next base: position 13,904 of record JAAWUC010000054.1, on the reverse strand, counting down.
ATGAACGGCTGACAGCTCTCCGTCCAGAGCTGGGCAGACAGTATCTGGATATTCTTTATCTGGACGCGCTCTGCTTCAACATGGACCGTCACACGCAGAATTATGGGCTCCTGCGGGATCAGCACACCGGAGAGATCCTGCGAATGGCTCCCAATTTTGATAATAATATCGCTCTGATTTCCAGAGGCTATGGCCCGGACGCCCGGCAGACAAACGGGCTCCTTATGGAGTTTTTCCTGGAGCTCCTGGAGGAAAAAGGACTGACCTACGAATCCCCGGCGCTGAACGAGGAAACGGTCAGGATTCTGGCGGAGAACACGCTGCCGGAAGAAGATATCAACAGGACCTATGTGGCGGAGATGGTTATGGAACGCTGGCAGAGGATGGAGCGAAGGCTGCACCCGACGCAGGAACAGGCAGGGCAGCGTTTCCCAGAACTTTAACAAATCAAGGCCGCAGAGAACTCCAGAATGCCTCTGCGGAGCGCATTGTCCGGGAAAACAATAAGCAGGTGTCGCGGAGGACGAAATCAGGCGCTGGTTCATGTGCTGCTGAAGGATAAGACCTTTGCCGTGCTCAGTGAGCAGGAGAAGAAAATGGTCACTGGCCGCATTCTGGAGAATATTATTTTGCTGGAAACCACGAAGGTGCTGAGCAGCAGATACAAGGTATGCAAGTTCCAGTTCGCCAGTGACGAGTTCGATATGGTGATTTATGACTGCGAAGAAAACTGCTGCGCAGCGTTTAAGATCAAACACAGCAGCAAGGCAGCGCCGGAACAGACCAGGCATCTGCGGGATGCTGAAAAGTGCGCGTGTCCAGCGGCGCTTTGGAGATCTGGTTGGGAAATATGTGCTCTACCTCGGAGAAGAGATGGACGGTGGGGACGGGGAAGAAAGTCTTCGGTTGTCTATGTAGTGATCTCTATTGATGCGCAATTCCCCTCAAAAAATTTGTGGCATCTATAGTTTCCGCAAATGACATGATCAAGAAGCGCGCTGTATCCACTGGGGGTACAGCGCGTTTTCTTGATCCGCGAGGAGCCTGTACGGGGCGCGAAAAATCTGACATACTGTGAGAAAGCTGAGAAACAGTGGAAAATCACTGCCTCTCAGCATATTTTTTATGCCTACATGGAGTTCGCCTTCTCCAGCACAGATTGGAGCCCCTCCCGCAGATGATTGAAGCTCAGGGGCAGCTGGGAGACGCTGACATCCATCTTCCTCAGCTCGGAGGAGACGTGGGCGGAGATGGACTCGAAGGAGGAGAAGAGCCCGCCGTACTGCTCCACGATCGCCGTCAGCCGCTCCTCCGTCTCCCGAAGCATTGCGTCGGTGTGGTTTTTGGTCTGGGCTTCCAAAGCGCGGGCCCGCGCCTCTGCCTGGGCCTCTATCTCTGCGGCCTGCCGCTGGGCCTCCTCCACAGTGTCCGCCGCCCGCTGCCGGGCCTCCAGCTCCAGCTGGGCAACCCGCTCCTTGTCCCGGCGGAAGGAGGAGATCTGCTCCTCCAGCTCCAGCACCCGGCGGGTCAGACGCTCTTTTTCCGCCATCAGGTCCTGGACGGCGGCGTCCCGGGCGGAAACATCGGCCCGGATGGCCTCTGTCGCCTGCCGCTGGGCGTCCCAGTTGTTCTGGGCGTGCCCGCAGCGGAGCTCCGCCTCCTCCAGGCGGCGGGCCAGCTCGTCCCGCTCCGCCCCGGTATCCTCCAAAGCCTGGCGGCTGGCCTCGCCGCTCTCCTGGAGCAAACGGACCTGATCCTCCAGCCGGGCAGCCCGGGCGTCAGCCTCGTCCCGGGTCTTCTTAATATATGCCGTCACGTCATCACGATTAAACCCGCCAATGGGGGCCGTGCGGAAGGGGTAATTTTCCATGTTCTCTGCCTCGTTTCTTGAGATAAGATCCACTTTACCACAAATTTCTCTGCGTGACAACTGGTTTTTTATTTTAAGGGGGATACCGCCCGCAGATCCCATGACAGGTTGGGATTTGCCAAAACAAGGCTCTGGTACAGCTCTGAAACAACACGTGCGGGGTGATTGATTATTTTTTCATAACAGCCTCCTATGAGAATTTGGAAGCCGGCCAGTTGAAACTATCATCGCAGGAGGAGAAGCGATTTTATGACAAAGCAGGAATTCGAGTTCAACAAAAAAGACATATATACCTATGCGGAGGGCAAGGCGCAGAACAAGTTCTTCGAAGGACGCGGAAAAAGCCACCCTGAACATGGACGGCAAATACGCGCTGGTCCAGGGTTGGGAGGCTATGGGGCTCCGCCCGGAGGAGCTGGATTACCTCTGCCTGATTGCCAGCTACAGCGACTTTGGACACTGTCACGCGCTTGGCCCGGAGGGAGAGTGGCTGAAGACCAGCACAAAGCCCGGCTGCGACAACTGCGTCTTTAAGGTCTGCCGGGAGAAGTAGCCGCCTCTACGGCGGGTGGGACCCAGATTTCCGGCCATGGCCTGCTCCATCTGTAAGCGGGCAAACGTGTTCAATATGTCTGTCGAGGGTGTGATGATGTTTTCCTGCTTTTTCGCCGTGGCTATCAGCTACAAGACGGGGAGCTGGCGGTGGTTGTCTGCATTCTGTTCGGCATGGCGGTGTCTGGCACCCGCTTCCTGATGCCGTTGGTGTTCAACGTGAAGGGGGTCCTTTTACAGCAAGAAGGCCGTCTCCATTCCGCGCCTGGGTGCAGCAGGTTGGGATATATTGTAGCCGTCCTGGTCCTGTCCACCGCCATGGCGTCAGAGCGCGAAGGAGTATGTTGTTAAATAATGGCGCGCCGGTTTGATTTTATGGAAAAGGAGCTTTTACAATGGCAACGATGATAGCGTATACCGCGATTGACCTCCCGGCGGAGCAGAAGCGTGCGCTCTGCGTGGGGGTGGAGAAGAGGGCGAGCGAGGCCTTCCAGATTGATATCCAGATCACCTGTTTTGTGTACACCGCCCCCAACAAGACGGACGATCAAAGACGCCGGCTGGTCAAAAATATCTACGACGCCACGGTTGCCGTCACCGGCCCTCTATTAAGGAACACGCCAGCAATAACGTAGGCGTTGACGCTAAGAAAAACGGGACATTTCAGGTGTAAAAATGGGGAATATAATACCCGCCACCCTGGCGGCACAGTGGGAGGAGCGGGTCATTGCGGCCCGGCGGCGCCTCCATCAGCACCCGGAAGTGTCCTCCCGGGAGTTTGAAACCGCGCAGTATCTGTTTGATCGGCTCTCGGCCTGTGGGAATCTGACTGTCACGCGCCCCTGTCCCACGGGAGTGGTGGCCGTTCTCCGGGGGGATAAGCCGGGCCGCGTCTATAGAGCCCGCGCCGGTATTGACGCACTGCCGGTTAGGAGGCAGACGACTCCCCCTACCGGTCCGTGAACGAGGGCGTGATGCACGTCTGCGGCCACGACGGCAATACGGCCATACTCCTCACGGCGGCAAGGACTTCGGCTTGTACCTGAAAAAAGCCCGCGGCTGCTACTTTAAGGCCGGCACCAGAAAGCTGCGGGAGGACGGAATCAGCTATCCGCACCACCACGGGCGTTTCTGCATGGAGGAGGCGGGACTGAAAACCGGCGTTGCCGTGTGGCAGTGTCAATCATGAAAATGCCTTGGAGCTGATTCAAACACGGAATCTTGAAGCCGCCCGGTCCAGCATATTCCCCGGTATATAAAGGGCGTCCTCCGCCGGTGCGGCCGCGGGATCGTCAAGAAGGACGCGGCCTCTCCGCTCCGCAGGATCGCATGCTCCGCCTCATCCAAGTCAATAACACAGGCCCCTGTACTTGTTTCAGTACAGGGGCCTGGTTGCCTTTTGCGTTTTGGCGTGGTATAATAGCGCATCTTAGACATGGAGGAGCTGACGGTGGTCAACATTCATATTTTCCACAGTGTTTCTGCAGGAAACCTGTTGGCGGGGCAGCAGCTTCCGCCTGAAGCAAGCGGCCTGGGAGTATACTTTCATCTTTATGAGAATGCAGATCGCCCGTTTTATATCGGCATTTCCGATGATATGGCGGGCAGGAATCGGAAGCATTTGGAAAATTATCAAAAAAAGCGCTATTGGCTGGTCAAGAATCCCCACCGGCTGACCGATCTGCGCTGTTTTGTGAAGGATGCGTTTTATTCTACCTACGACTTCTATAAGCCTGGAAGGGACGCGCCGTGCGGGGAGTGGGACAAGGCTGTGGATCAACTTTTTGCGCATATGACCATCTTGTTTTCCCGTGTCACGCTGCTGGAGGACGGAGCGGAGATCCCACAATCTCCAGGCGAGGCCCGCCGCACTGTGGAGCGGGTGGAGCGGCAGCTGCAGGACAACATGGTCCGAAGCCTGAACCTCTACCCGGACTGGATTGGCCGCACAGGAAGCAACCGGGGCGGAGGACTGGACGCCGCCGTGCACCGGCTCTCATTCACCTACGCCAGCAGCGTATCCCATCGGATGGACGAGAGGGTGCTGCTGTGTCTATAAATATCCTCCCCTTTCTGGCATATCAAATCTTCCCGGAGCACAGTGGAATACCTGAGGCCTGTTTTGAGAATTGCCACGGATAGCTCTACAAGGATGGGAGCGGGAATATATCTATAAAGAAAGCAGCTCGTCTGTCTATACAAAGGCAGATGAGCTGCTTTCTTGTTCCCGGAAGTAATTACGATTTTTACAGCTTTCCCTGCGCAATGGCGTCCAGAATAAAAGGGCGCTCGTTGTTCAAGCGAATACTGTACTGCATGATATGCTGTGACACCTTTTGATGCACGATCTCCGTGTTGCCTGTCTCAATAGCGGACAGAATTTCCAGATGCTCCTCTGTAACTGTTTGAATAACCTTCATCTGATTTTCCAAGTCCTCGCTGTTGCCTTTGGAAAAGTGCTCCGACACATAGCGCAGGCGGATAGATTTGTCCTTAAGCCGGGAGATAATTTCTGAGAGCAGGGTGGAGCCGCAGTACATGTGCAACAGTTCGTGAAGCGCCAAATCCGAGGCCACATACAGTTCTGCATCGTCCAAATGGTTGAGTACATGAAAAAGCAGTTCACGCATGTCATCAAGGGCCTTTTGCGGGATTTTTCCAACGGACAGCCGCGCTGCATAGGGCTCCAGCATACAGCGCATGAAGACAATAACGTCAATGTCCTCCATTTCCAGACGGCTCACGGAGGCTCGCTTGTGGGGGGGCAGATCGACAAGCCCCTCTTTGCTGAGCATATTCAGGGCTTCCCGTACGGGTGCGCTGCTGACATTCATCTGCGCACAGATTTTTTGCAAAATCAGCAGCTCCCCAGAGCGGAGGCGGCCAAAAATGATGTCATCCTTTCCCACCACAGGCTGCCCCTCCATCGCTGTTACTATGATAAAGGGCGGGGTACAGGAGAACGTACTGCCGGACCGCTGTGAGCTGGTAATAGACAGGCGCATGGTGCCGGGCGAGAGGGAGAGCGAGCTGATAGAACAATTTGAATCGTTGTGTCAAGTAGCACAGAGCGCGTTTCCAGGAAGCAGGGTTTATGTTGATCGCTATCTTGTGACGACTGGTCCCGCTGCCGAAACCAGTCCGGAAAGCGAACTGGTTAAAACGGCCTTTGCCGCGGCGGAGGCTGTAACTGGTGAGCGGCAGACGCCCTTTGGACTGACCTGCAACACGGATATGAACCATTTTGTCCGGAAGGGAATTCCCACGGTCGTCATCGGCCCAGGTACGATTACCATAGCGCACAAGCCCAATGAGTTTGTGGAATTGGCGCAGCTGGAAAAAGCCTGTGCGGTGGATGAGGCTGTCATCCGTGCCCTGCTCCGGTAGGTTATTCGGGGAATATATTATAGACATGCTTCTTCGGATGTCTATTTTGAAAGAATGCTCTCCGGAGGAGATAAATGAGCACTTACAGGCCTCAGGCGCCAACGGTTCCGAGCCAATGACGGAGGCGGAGATCGACGCGCTTATGCGGAAGGCCGATTCTGAGTCAAAAACGCGGTATCTGTCTCGCTTCTGGCGGAGGAGATGGTTTCGCCTGACCGGGAGCTGTACATCTCCATTACAGCGCAGGGGGTACGTGCGCCCACATTGATTGCCAGCGCCATGGGCGGTATGGAGATTGAGGCCGTGGCAGCGGAGCATCCGGAGGAGATCCTGCGGATGGAACTGGACCCATTTATCGGCATAAAAGACTATCAGCGCCGCGAGCTGGCCAGAAAGCTTGGACTGAGAAACGACGCGCGCTTTGAGTCGTTTATCACCAGGCTTCAAAAGCTGTTTTTTGATTGCGGCGCCCAATTGGTTGAAATCAATCCTCTGGGGGCGCTTGAGGGGGAATTGATTGCCATGGACGCCAAGGTTGTGTTGGACGGCCGTGCGCGTTCCGCCCATGAGGAGCTGTTTGCATGGCTGGAGGCCCGGCGCGGGGACATTGGTTTTGAAACTGCGGAAAGTGACGGTACAACCATTACATTTGTCCCTCTCGATGGAGAAATTGGTCTCATTTCCGACGGTGCTGGCACCGGTATGCTGACACTGGATCTGCTTTCCTACGGCGGTACGGTGGCCAGCTTTTGCGAGTTGGGCGGGACTACGAATGCTGATGTGATGTATAAGGCTATGGAGTATACCTGCCAAAAGCTGCCCAAAAGTATTCTGATTGTACTGATCGGCGGATTCAACCGCATGGATGATATGGCAAACGGCATCACCCGTTATTTGCGGGAGCATCCGCTGGGGATACCCCTGGTTACTAGAATGTGCGGCACGATGGAGGAGGAGGGACTGCGTATTATGCGCGATGCCGGCCTGTATACCTGCTCCAATCTGATGGAGGCGGTGGAAAAGGCGGCTGCGTCCGCAAAGGGGGAACGTTGAAATGGCAATTTTGATTTCCAAAGACAGCCGTGTGATGGTGCAAGGCATCACCGGTAAATCCGGTGCGCTGCAAACGCAGATGATGCTGGAGGCAGGTACCAATATTGTCGCTGGTGTTACGCCGGGAAAGGGCGGGCAAGTGGTCCATGGCGTTCCGGTATTCCACTCCGCCCGGGAAGCGCAGACTGCAACCGGTTTTGATACAGCCATCTGTTTTGTCCCCCCGCGTGCGGCAAAAGACTCTGTTATGGAGACGATTGATGCTGGCGCCCGCTTGGTTGTGCTGCCTACGGAAGAGATGTCTGTGCTGGATACGATGCAGACCGTTGCCTATGCGAAATTGCGCGGGGCGGCTCTGGTGGGACCCGGCTGTTCCGGCATTATCGTTCCCGGTGTGTGCAAGGTGGGTTCCCATCCGGTCCGGTTTTTCAGAGAGGGCCACGTGGGTGTCGTTTCCAAAAGCGGTGCACTGTCCTATGAGGTGGGAAAAACCCTGTCAGAGGCGGGGATTGGACAGTCTGCTGTCATAGGCCTGGGCGGTGGCCCCATCTGGGGATTCACGCAGCGGGATGCCGTGGAGGCGTACCAGGAGGATCCCGACACCAAAGTGATTGTCCTGCTGGGAGAAATCGGCGGCGGCAGCGAAGAGGAGGCCGCCGCCTGGATAGGACAGCACTGTAAAAAGCCGGTGGTGTCGCTTATTGTGGGGCAGCATGCCCCGGTCGGGAAAAACCTGGGTCACGCCGGGGCCATTATTCACGGGAATACCGGCACAGCGGCAACGAAAATACGCGCTTTGACAGATGCTGGCGTGATCATGGTAAACAGCCCTGGGGAGATGATCTCCGTAGTGCGCAGCCTGTTGGAGCAATAAGGAGGGGAGAACATAATGGCTGTCTATATTGATACGGCCCTTTGCAAAAGCTGTGCAATCTGTGTGACAAACTGTCCCAGGGAGGTATTTGCCATTGGGACAAAGGTCAATAAAAAGGGTTATAGCTGCGCCGAGTCTGTACATGAGGAGCACTGTGTCAAATGCAGGCTCTGTGAAAAAATCTGCCCGGATTTGGCAATTTATGTGGAGTAATACTGTGGCTGCCATTGGATAGGAGAGTTGCCATGAGCCGTATTCTGATTCAAAACGCAAATATATACGATGGAACCGGCGGCAAGCCGTTCCGCGGCTGTGTATGTATTGACGGCGCAAAGATCGAAAAAATCAGCCGGGACATGGATACCCGTGGTGCGGATGAGGTGGTGGAGGCGGAGGGGCTGGCGCTGTCGCCCGGTTTTATCAACACCCACAGCCACATGGAGCTGGAGATTATCAAGCATCCGGCGATGCGTTCTGTTATCGAACAGGGCATTACTACGGAATGCTTAGGACAGGATGGTTCTTCTGTGGCGCCTCTGACAGATGATCTGGTCCAGGAGCTGGCGGACAATATGGCCCCCTTGGCGGGGATATTGGACAGTCCATATCCGTGGCGGAGCTTTAAGGAATATATGGCGGCCGCTTCCGCCGCAAATCCCGCCGCCCGTTTTGTCAGCCTGGTGGGGCATGGCACCATACGCATGAACGTTATGGGCAATGATAACCGGGAGCCGACCCCAAAAGAGCGGGAACGGATGCAGTCACTGCTGGCCCAGTGCATGGAGGAGGGCGCGAAGGGATTGTCCTTGGGCCTTATCTACCCGCCTGGGAGCTATGCCAATACCCGGGAGCTTATTGAAATGGCCAGAGTTGTTGCGCAATATGACGGTATCATGATGGTGCATATGCGCAGCGAGAAGGGAGAGCTGCTGGAATCTGTTGACGAAATGGAACAAATTGTGAGAGCAAGCGGTGTTCGCCTACAGATTTCCCATCACAAGGCGCTGGGTAAGCCCAACTGGGGGAAGGTGCGCCAATCCATGGCCAAAATTGATGCGCTTCAGGCCGCCGGCTTTGATCTGACTTTTGACCAATACCCGTGGACGGCGGCTTGTACAGGGCTGAAGGTGTGCTGTCCAGGGTGGGCCTATGAAGGCGGGGAGCAGGGCTTCCAGCATAGGCTGCTGGATCCCGCCGCATATCAGCAGATTTTGGGGGAAACGCGGGAGGAGATTGTTGTCCGAGGCGGTGCGGAGGCAATTTTGATTGCCTCTGTGGCCACAAGGGAATATGCGTGGATGGCTGGCAAGCGGATGGATGAGATATCTGCCCGGCTCAACATGGAAGTGGGGGAGGCGGTGCTGCATATTTTACAGCACGAGGGCCCCGCCGTCACCGCCATCTACTTCTCCATTGCGGAGGAGGATGTCGCCTTTGTCATGCGGAGCCCCTGGCACTGTGTATGTACGGACGGTATTATCGGCGCAAAGCCCCATCCCCGCGCCTTTGCGTCCTTTCCACGCTTCCTGGGCGCCTATGTGCGTGAAAAAGGGGTTATGCCTTTGGAGGAAGCTATCCGGCATATTACCAGCGAACCGGCCCGCCGCTTGCGCCTCTGGGACAGGGGCCTGATTCGGGAGGGCATGGATGCCGACCTGGTTCTCTTCGATCCGGAGACCATCCGGGATGTGAACTCCTATCTGGAGCCGGAGCTTCCTCCGGTGGGGATCAAAAAGGTCTGGGTTCTGGGACAGGAACGCCTGTAGTGTCCAGAAGCTTTTGCTGAGGAATGTGGCATGGATACTTTCTTTCAATCCATCTTATCGGTATTTGTCATTCTCCTATTGACAGCCACCGGCTATTTTTGCGGTGTAAGGCAATGGATAAACGAGGAATCCAAAAGGTTCATCAGCCGGTTTCTGATGAATCTGGCAATTCCATGTATGTGCATTCACGGCCTGACCACCAATCTGGCTCGAAGTGAGCTGAGGAATTCCCTGCGAACACTCCTTGTGCCGTTTCTCTGCTTCGCCACCAACTATTTACTTGCCTATGTTCTTGGAAGACTTCTCCAGCTCCCCAGGAAGCGGTTGGGGGTTTTTATGACAATGTGCAGCATGTCCAACTCCATGTTTGTTGGCTATGCCATGTGTATGGAGCTTTTTGGCGAGGCATGTGTCTCTTCCGTTATGCTCTACTATATGGTTAGCACCTGCTATACACAGATGGTGGGGATCTCCCTGGTTCGCTGGTCCGGCGGGATGGAGCGCATGTCGCTTCGTGTTATGCTGAAGTTCCTCCGCTCACCGGCTGTCCTTTCTATTTTTACCTCTATCTTTTTGATTATCAGCGGAATTCGCCTGCCCTCGGTTCTTGTGTCCTACAACCGGTATATGAATGGGCTGGTATCTCCCTTGGCGCTGGTTATGATGGGATACACCATCTATCGTATTGGACTGAGAAACATCCGGATCGATCTTCCGATTGGAGCAGTCTGCCTGTTTCGGTTTTGTGTGGCGCCTCTGCTGTTTTTTACTGTGTGCGGCGTATTTGGCATAGCCGATTTGACCCGCAAGGTTTTTGTTGTTGAGGCGGCTATGCCGGTCCTGATTTTGTCAGTTGTGTCCGCCTCGGAGTACGGTGCGGACGAAGAATTTGCGGCGCAGGGCGCGGCGATTACGACAATTGCCTGTTTTGTGGTCATTCCTGTGCTTATGCTGATTTTATAGGAAAAAGAACTGAAGTATTCCCAGAATTGAGGTGAATAGAATGTCCCAGACGCTGGAAACGGCAACATCTATTATCCGGGTGGATCTCCCGGCGGTCAAACGAAATGTAGAGCGGATCCGGCGGCATATCGGACCGGATACGGAAATCATGTACGTCGCCAAATCCAATGGATACGGGACTGCACCGGATTGGCCTTGCCCCGGGGGAGCCCCTGGCGCACTTGCTCTCTGTGCTCCAGGCTCTGCCCAATCTGGAGGTTGACGGTGTATTTACCCACTTGGCAAACGCGTACTCTCTGGATAAATCTGTAACGCATGCGCAGCAGGCCCTCTTTGAAAAGGCGCTGGCCCAGCTCCGCGCGGCTGGGATTTGCCCGCGAATGACCCACATGGCAAACACGGCGGCCTGTGTGGCATCCCCTGAATGTTACTACAATGCGGTGCGGCTGGCCGCTCTCATTTTTGGACATGATATCTCCCCTGGCGAGCAAAACCGGCTGCATCTGGAGCTGGCTACCAGCTGGAGGTGCTACGTCCTCAATACTATGTGGGTAAACGCAGGGGAAAGCGTCAGCTACTACCGTTACTATGTACCAGATCGGCGCACGCGCATCGCGTTGGTATCCTTTGGCATGGGAGACGGCTATATCCGGGCGGCTGTGTCACAGGATATCCGTAAAAATGCAGAGGTTCTGATCAATGGACACCGCGCCCGGTTGATCGACCTGAATTTTGACCAGACATTTGTAGATATTACAGATGTACCCGGAGAAGTGAATATTGGGGATGTAGTGACCATTATCGGCAGAGATGGCGGTGAAGAAATCACCACGACCGAAATCGCAGATCGTGCGCACACCTCCAATGGAAATGTCTGCGCCTCCATCACCTCCAGACCGTTCCGCCAATATATTTACGAATAGCCTTTCTCTGCGCCACCTTCCTGGAGCCATTGCACCCCAATGGCTCCAGGAATTTTTAAACGGCAGACGGCTATTCCGCCCGTTTCACCCCGTCCCTCCTCCCCGCATAGACTGAAACAACAAATTAGGGAGGGAAACCGCCATGGCTCTGATCCAAGAACAGGAGACAACCATCGCCCTGGTGGGCAACCCCAATGTGGGCAAGTCCACCGTCTTTAACGCTCTGACCCATCTGCGCCAGCACACAGGGAACTGGCCAGGGAAAACTGTCGCCACTGCCCGGGGGGCCTTTACTTACCACAACCGCCGCTATACTCTGGTGGATCTGCCCGGTACATATTCCCTCCAACCCGGATCCGCCGAGGAGGAGGTGACGCGGGACTATCTCCAGTCCGGCGAGGCCGACGTGACCTTAGTGGTGGCGGACGCCACCTGCCTGGAGCGGAACCTGGCCCTGGTGCTCCAGGTGCTGGAGACCGCCTGGCCGGTGGTGGTGTGCGTGAACCTGCTGGACGAGGCCCGGAAGAAGCGCATTGAGGTGGATTTAGCCGCCCTCCAGGACCGGCTGGGGGTTCCGGTGGTGGGATCCGCCGCCCGGGGCGGCGTGGGGCTGGACAGCCTGCGCCAGGTCCTGGAGGACGCGGCGCTCCGTCCCCTGCCCAGGCCGGAGCGCCCGGCCTGCGGACACTGCGCGGGCTGCGGCTGCTGCCGTACCGCCGCGACCATGGCCCAGGCGGCGGCTATCGCCCGGGAGGTGGTGTCCCAGGACGAGGAGACCGTCCACCGGCGGGACCGCCTCCTCGACCGGCTGCTCACCTCCCGGGCCACGGGAATTCCGGTGATGCTCCTGCTGCTGGCAGGGATTTTGTGGCTGACCATGGCCGGCGCCAACGTGCCCTCGGAGCTGCTCGCGGGCCTGCTCTTCTCCTGGCAGGAGCCCCTGCGGGGGCTGCTCCAGGGGCTGGGGGCTCCCTGGTGGATGGAGGGGGCCCTGGTTGACGGGGTGTACCGGACTGTGGCCTGGGTGGTCTCCGTGATGCTGCCTCCCATGGCTATCTTCTTTCCCCTCTTTACCCTTCTGGAGGACGCGGGGTACCTGCCTCGGGTGGCCTTCAACCTGGACCACTTCTTCCAGAAGTCCGGGGCCCACGGGCGGCAGGCCCTGACCATGTGCATGGGGCTGGGGTGCAACGCCTGCGGCGTCATGGGCTGCCGGATTATCCAGAGTCCCCGGGAGCGGCTTATCGCCATCCTCACCAACGCCTTCGTCCCCTGCAACGGCCGCTTTCCCACCCTCATCGCCCTGATCTCCATGTTTTTCGTCACCGGGACGGGGCTGTGGAGCTCTCTGGCCTCGGCGGCTCTGCTGATGGGGTGTATCGTCCTGGCGGTGGCTATGACCCTGTGGGCCAGCCGGCTTCTCTCCGCCACGGTGCTCAGAGGGATGCCCTCCTCCTTTTCCCTGGAGCTGCCCCCTTACCGGGCCCCCCAGGTGGGGCAGGTGCTCCTCCGCTCCATTCTGGACCGGACCCTGTTTGTCCTGGGCCGGGCGGTGGCGGTAGCGGCCCCGGCGGGGCTGATCATCTGGTGCGCCGCCAACATCACCGTGGGGGAGCAGAGCATCCTGCTCCATCTGGCGGGCTTTCTCCAGCCCCTGGGGGAGCTGCTGGGGCTGGACGGGATCATTCTCCTGGCCTTTCTGCTGGGCTTTCCCGCCAATGAGATCGTGGTGCCCTGCATCCTCATGGGCTATCTCTCCACCGGCGCCCTGACGGACTACAGCTCCCTGGCGGAGCTCCACGGGCTTCTCACCGCCAACGGCTGGACCGCCGCCACGGCGGTGTGCGCCCTGCTGCTCACGCTCTTCCACTTCCCCTGCGGCACCACCTGCCTGACCATCTGGCGGGAGACCCGCAGCGTGAAGTGGACTGCCCTGGCGGTGGCTCTGCCCACGGCGGCGGGGGTTGTCCTCTGCGCGGGGGTCCATCTGGTGTGCGGGTGATGCGATCAGTCCCTTTGCGGCGCAGGGCTCTGCCAAAAGGCGCAAAAGTCCCCCGGGGCATAATCCCGGGGGACTTGCTGTTTGATGGGGAGCTTATTCCTCTGCCAGGGCCTTGGCCTCGGCAATGGCCTTCTCCTGGGCCGCGGGGGGGCACTCCTCGTAGCGCACGAAGTGGAAGGTGAAGGAGCCTCTGGACTGGCTCATGGACCGCAGGTCGATGGCGTAGGTCATCATCTCCGCCATGGGCACCTCCGCCTCCACCACCTGGTCGCCGCCGCCGGTGGGGGTCATACCCATGACGCGGCCCCGGCGCTTGTTCAGATCGCCGATGATATCGCCCATGTAGCTGTCGGGAATCGTCACCTTCAGCTCGCCGATGGGCTCCAGCAGGACGGGGCTCGCCTCGGGCAGAGCCGCCTTGTAGGCCAGCTGTGCCGCCGTTTTAAAGGCGATTTCCGAGGAGTCCACGGGGTGGTAGGAGCCGTCCACCAGGGTGGCCTTCAGGAACACCATG
>JAAWUC010000053.1 GCA_022804995.1 Oscillospiraceae bacterium | reverse complement strand
ATGCCCAGCACCGAGTGGTACAAGGGCCTGGACGGCTATACCATGCAGTCGATGAAGGGGCTGCTCTTTTGCCCTTGGAGCCAATGGAAACCCCTGGACCACGCTGTTGATGACCGTCAGAGCCTCGTCCGGCACAGCGTTCCACATGGTACCGGCAAAATCCCCCCGGCTGATGGCTGTATTGACGTCCTCCACCCGGCTCAGATCGGCAATCTGGTGCTCCAGAGCGTAGGCGGCATAGGGCTGATACCAGGGACCATTATCGGCAGACTCCGTCAGCTCCTCCAGGGACGTACCCTCATCACAGTAGGCACTGTGGAGGCGGCAGGCCATAACCACCGTCTGGATGATCGTCAGGGTGCCATCAGTATCAAAGCGGGTATCGGTGACTCCGGCCATGAGGCCTACCTCATAGATGGTCCGCACGTTCGCCGCCCATTTGCTCCCGGCGGGGACATCGGTGAACTGGCCTTCTGTATACTCGTTGACCTTATCGAGATCGTAGGGACTGGCCGCATGAGCCGGGGCCGCGAGAGCCGCCAGCAAAATGAAGGCCAGCAGCATGGAGCCTACCTTTTTCATCGTGCATCTCCTTTTTTGCATTTTGGGCACTTGCCATTTTTACTTATATCATAGCACAGGATTTGGGATTCGTAAAGCAGTTTATCGCCTGGCAGAGAAACGTAAAAATTTTCTCAAAATACCCCTTGCCAAACCAGGAAAACTGTGATATCGTTACTCTATCAAGATAGAGGTCGCGGACGCGACGAACCTGCGGGAGCCGACGGGCTGAGAACGCGGGGGAAGCAACTCCGCCGAATCCCGTGTCCAGGTATGGGCATGGGATGGGGACGGGGAGAATATCTCCGCCACTGTCCGCAGGGACGCCCTGCGGGTGCGCTATCTGCTCTCTTTGAACAAGGTGACTTGTGCAATGCCGGCAGATGCGTCTGCCGGCGTTTTTGCGCCTGAAGCCGACACCGCCCGACACACCAAGGACACGCTGAACAGGAGGAACACCGCTATGGACATCCGGAATCTGAGGGGCTCTGTTGTGGCCCTGATCACCCCCTTCCACACCGACGGCTCCGTAAATTTTGAGAAGCTTCGGGAGCTGGTGGAGTGGCACATCGCCAGCAGAACTGACGCCATCCTCGTTCTGGGCACCACCGGCGAGAGCTCCACCATGACCCACGAGGAGGACGACGAGGTCCTTCGCTGCGCTATTGAGACCGCCGCCGGACGAATTCCCATCATCGCCGGCACCGGCTCCAACTCCACCCAGACCATGCTGGAGAAGAGCCGCAAGGCCCAGGCCCTGGGGGCCGACGGCCTGCTGCTCATCACGCCCTACTACAACAAAGGCAACGCTGAAGGCATTTACCGCCACTTCACCGCCGTGGCCGACGCAGTGAGCATTCCCTGCATCCTCTACAACGTGCCCGGCCGGACGGGCTGCTCCATCTCGGTGGAGAACGTGGAGAAGCTCTCAAGGCACCCCAATATCTGCGGCATCAAGGAGGCCAGCGGGGATATGTCCTACGCCATGCGGATCGCCCACTGCATAGGGCCGGACTTCGCCCTCTGGTCCGGCAACGACGACATCACTGTCCCCCTGCTCTCCATCGGCGGCAGCGGCGTTATCTCCGTCTGGGCCAACGTGATGCCCCGGGAGTGCCACGACATGGTCACGGACTACCTAGAGGGCCGGCGGGAGCAGGCGGCGGCAGCGGCCGTGCGGTATCTGGACCTGATGAACGCCCTCTTTATAGAGGTCAACCCCATTCCCGTCAAGACCGCTCTGAATCTCATGGGCCGGGCGGTTGGTCCCTTCCGCCTGCCCCTGTGCGAGATGGCCCCGGCTAACGTGGCCAGGCTTCGGACCATCATGGAGGAAGCGGGGCTGCCGGCATGAAGATACTGCTGATCGGCCACGGCCGCATGGGCCGCCTCATCGAACAGACCGCCCTGTCCCGTGGGGACTCCATGGGCGGGGTCATCGATATCGGAAACCTAGGGGAGCTCCAGACCATCGGAAAAGTGGCGGACGTAGCCGTTGACTTCTCCGCACCTACCGCCCTCCCCGCCGTGGCCCACTACGTGCGGGAGACGGGGACCCCCCTGCTCTCCGGCGTCACGGGGCTCAGCGCCGACGACCTGAAAATTTTCGATGACTTGGGCCATTTCGCTCCGGTGATCCACTCCGCCAACTACTCCCTGGGCATCGCTGTATTCCGCCGGGCCCTGGCGGAGGTGCGGGAGGTCTTGGAGGATTTCGACATTGAGATCGTGGAGACCCACCACAACCAGAAGGCTGACGCCCCCAGCGGCACCGCCAAGCTCCTGCTGGAGGCGGTGGACCCCCGCCATGATCGCACTCCGGTCTATGGCCGCCACGGCATCACCGGTCCCCGCGAGAAAAGGGAGATCGGCGTCCACGCCCTCCGGGGCGGCACCGAGGCCGGAACCCACACCGTCAGCTTCTTCGGTCCGGATGAGGTGCTGGAGATCACCCATCGGGCATCCTCCCGGCAGATCTTCGTCAACGGGGCCCTCCACGCGGCCCGGAAGCTGTGCCGGATGCCCAAGGGCCGATATGAGCTGTCCGATATCTTATTTGGAGGAAGCAAGGCATGATGAACGCCCAGGAGATTATCGCCTATATCGGCGCGGCGGAGAAGAAGACGCCGGTGAAGGTCTATATCAACGAGCTCGAGACTATTAGCTACGGCTCCGCCAAGGTCTTTGGGGAGGGCTCCAGCAAGGTGGTCTTCGGGGACTGGCGGGAGCTGGGCCCCATTCTGGCGGAGAACGCCGGGAAGATCCGAGATATAGAGATCGAGAATAACCGCCGCAACAGCGCCGTTCCCCTGCTGGATATAAAGGACATCACCGCCCGCATTGAGCCCGGCGCGATTATCCGGGAGCAGGTGGAGATCGGGGAAAACGCCGTTATTATGATGGGGGCGGTCATCAATATCGGCGCGGTCATCGGGGCCGGAACCATGATCGACATGGGGGCCATTCTGGGGGGCCGGGCCACCGTAGGCAAACACTGCCATATCGGAGCCGGGGCGGTCCTGGCGGGGGTGATCGAGCCCGCCAGCGCCACGCCGGTGATTGTGGAGGACGGGGTTCTTGTAGGGGCCAACGCCGTGGTCATCGAGGGCGTCCATGTGGGCAGAAACGCGGTGGTCGCCGCCGGAGCGGTGGTCATTGAGGATGTGCCGGAGAACGCGGTGGTCGCCGGGTGTCCCGCCCGGATCATCAAGCAGCGGGACGCGGGCACCAACCAGAAAACCGCCTTGGAGGCGGCGCTGCGGAATATTTGAAAAGCGTTCTGATCCCGCCCCTGCTCCGGGGGCGGGATTTTTCCCCTTGTATCCTCCCCGCAAATGGTCTATAATGGAAAAAACGCTCTGAGGAGGCATCGCGTATGGCCCTGTTATACTGGTTCGAGAGCATCCGCACCCCGGTTCTGGACACGCTCATGCAGCTTATCACCCGCCTGGGGGAGGAGACCTTCTTTCTGGCGGCGGCGCTGTATGTCCTCTGGTGCATAGACAAACGGCGGGGATACTATCTGCTGTCGGTGGGCTTTATGGGCACGCTGATCAATCAGTGGCTGAAAATCGCCTGTCGGATTCCCCGGCCATGGGTCCGAGACCCCAATTTTACCATCGTCGGCTCCGCCCGTGCGGCGGCTACGGGGTACAGCTTCCCCAGCGGACATACCCAGTGCGCCGCGGGCTATCTGGGAGGTATAGCCCGGTTCACCCGGCGGCGCTGGCTCCAGGTTCTGTGCGGCGTTCTGCTGGTGCTGGTGCCCATCTCCCGGATGTATCTGGGGGTCCATACCCCGGCGGATGTGGGGGTGTCCTTTGTGACGGCGGCGGTGCTGGTGCTGACCCTCTATCCTCTGGTGGAGAGCACCCTCTGGTTCCCCAACCGGATGTACCTCCTCATCGGGGGAATGCTGGCTCTGGCGCTGGCCTACATCGCCTATGTGGAGCTGTGGCCCTTTCCGGCGGACGTGGACCCGGACAATCTTGCCGAGGCGGTGAAAAACGCCTACACCATGGCCGGAGCGGTGGCCGGCGTGCTGGCGGCCTACGCTGTGGACAGCAAGCTCCTCCATTTCTCCACCCGTGCCCCCTGGTGGGGGCAGGTTCTCAAAATGACAGGGGGGCTGGCTCTGGCGATGGCTGTCAAAACGGCGCTGAAAGCGCCCCTGCTGGCCCTCTTCGGCGGGCACGCCGCCGCCCACGGCGTCCGGTACTTCCTGCTGGCAATCGCGGTGGGGTGCCTCTGGCCCATCTCCTTCCGCTTTTTTGAACGGAGCGTCCGCTGACGGGCGCTCCGTTCTTCTTAAGAAAAACTTTATGGATTCCCGCCTTTTATTTTAATCCTGATTCCGGTACAATAGCTTCAACATCTCACAAAGGAGCGTGTCACCATGAGCAATCGCCGCTTGACAGAAAAAGAGAAGAAGTGGCTGGTAGGCGGAGGTCTGATTCTCTTCCTGGTTCTCTCCAGCCTGGTCTGCTGGTTCGCCGGACGGCCCCTTATCCGGTTCATGAACCAACCGGAGTTGTTCCGTCAGTGGGTGGACCAGCAGGGACTGTGGGCTCCGGTGGCCTTCGTGGGTATGGTGGTGCTCCAGGTCGTCGTGGCCGTCATCCCCGGCGAGCCCCTGGAGATCGCCGCCGGTTATGCCTTCGGAGCGCTGGAGGGCACTCTCCTGTGTATGGTGGGCACCTGGATCGGCGGACTGATGGTCTTTCTCCTGGTACGGCGGTTTGGCGTCAGGGCGGTGGAGATATTTTTTCCCCTGGAGAAGCTCCATGAACTGGCGTTTCTGAAAAATGAAAAGAAGCTGGCCTTCTGGGTCTTCATCGTTTTCTTCCTGCCCGGAACCCCAAAAGATGTGCTGTGCTACTTCGTGGGCCTGACCAAGCTTCCCCTGCGGACCTGGCTCCTCGTCAGCGCTGTGGCCCGCATCCCCTCCATTGTCACCTCCACTGTAGGCGGCGACGCCCTGGGGATGCAGAACTACACCTTTGCCGCCGCCGTCTTTGCCTCCACACTGGTTATCAGCGGCGCGGGCATTCTAATTTACCGCGTCATCTGCCGCCGCCAGGAGAAAGGAGAGGTCCAATGAGCGCACTTCACTTCCTGCGATGGGTCAGCGCCGTCATCGGGGCGCTGTTCTTCCTGTGCTACGCCTATCAGGCCCTCTACATACCGGTGGCGCTATGGCGAAAAAAGTCGAGAAAGCGCGAAAACGTCCCGCTCCGCCGGTACGCCGTCCTCATCTCCGCCCGGAACGAGGAGCCAGTCATCACCCAACTGCTGGAGAGCATCCGGGACCAGGACTACCCGGCGGAGCTGGTGACCACCTTCGTAGTGGCGGACAACTGCACCGACGCCACCGCCCAGAGGGCCCGAGAGGCTGGTGCGGAGGTCTATGAGCGCTTCGACCGCCGGCTGGTGGGCAAGGGGTACGCCCTGCACTATCTTCTGGGGCAGATCCGGCGGCGGTACGGCGACGAGTATTTCGACGCCTATCTGGTCTTTGACGCCGACAATCTCCTGCGGCCGGACTACATACGGCGGATGAACGAGGCCTTCCGGGACGGGTATCAGATTATCACCAGCTACCGCAACGCCAAAAACTACGGCGACAACTGGCTCTCCGCCGGCTACGGCCTCTGGTTCCTCCGGGACGCCGCCTTTCTCAACGTCCCCCGCGCCCGGCTGGGCGTCAGCGCGGTGGTAGCGGGAACCGGCTTCCTCTTCAGCCGGGAGATCATGCGCAAAAACAACGGCTGGCCCTTCCACTCCCTCAGCGAGGACACGGAGTTTACCGTCCACAGCATCCTGGCCGGGGAGAAGATCGGCTGCTGCGGCGAGGCAGAGCTCTTCGACGAGCAGCCCACCTCCTTCGTCCAGTCATGGCACCAGCGCCTGCGGTGGGTCCGCGGGAATATCCAGGTGCTGTGCCGGTACGGTGCTCCCCTGGCGGTGGGGGTGTTCCGGAAAAACGGGCTGTCCTGCTTGGATGTACTGCTGTCGGTGCCGCCGGCCATTGTGCTGACAGTCTCCAGCACGGCGGTGGGCCTGGCGGCGGGGGCGATGGAGCTGCTGGGGGGCGGAAGCCTGCTGCCTCTGCTCGGGATGGGGCTCTCCTCCTTCGCTGTCCCCTACCTGATGCTGTTTCTGGCCGGGGTTATCACTACGGCCACCCAGTGGAGCCGTATCCACACTACGGCAGTCAAAAAGGTGCTGTACACCTTCACCTTTCCCCTCTTTATCCTCTCCTACGTGCCCATCACCATCGCCGCCCTGTTCGGCAAGGTGGAGTGGCGTCCGATTGAGCACAAGGTCTCTGTGTCCATCCAGGAGCTGAAATAATCCCTTGAAAACCTCCGTCCTGTGCTGTATGATGGAATCGAATTTCATAGGACGGAGGTTTTTGACATGAAGCAGAACGAGAAGTGGCTCCAGTGGGCGGTGGAATTACAGAGCCTCGCCCAGGCAGGCCTGTACTACACGGAGAACCCCTTCGACCAGGAGCGCTACCAGCGGATTCGGGATATCTCGGCGGAGATGCTGGCCTTGCAGACGGAGATCCCCCTGGAAAAGGCGAAGGACCTGTTCTGCTGTGAGATTGGCTATCAGACGCCGAAGCTGGACACCCGGGCGGCAATCTTTCAGGACGGCAAAATCCTGCTGGTGCGGGAGAACACCGGCAGATGGTCCCTCCCCGGCGGCTGGGTGGATGTGGACCTCTCCGTGGGGGAAAACGCGGTCAAGGAGGTGCAGGAGGAGGCCGGGCTGGAGGTCATCCCTGAGCGGATCATCGCCGTCCAGGACCGAGAGAAGCACAACCAGCCCCCATACGCCTATAAGGTCTGTAAAGTTTTTGTACTTTGCAGGCTTGTCGGCGGACACTTTCAGGAGAACATTGAGACTACGGAGAGCCGGTACTTCGGTCTCGACGAGCTGCCGCCCCTGGCTACAGAGAAGAACACGGAGGAACAGATCCGGATGTGCTTCGAGGCCTGTCAGGCAGAGCACTGGACAACACTGTTTGACTGATACAGGAAGGGCGCTCCCGAATGGGAGCGCCCTTCCGGTACTCGCTTTTATTCCGTTTGAAACTGCGCCCGGTATTTGTCCATAAACGCCGCAAAGAGAACGCCGGTGCTGGGCGGCGTGTATGTAATGGCGTTGGCCCCGGCCTGAATGGTGGGGAGGATCGTCTCCTCCGCAGGCCCGCCGGTAGCGATGATGGGCACATCCGGGAATTTCTCCCGGATGCGGGCCACGATCTCCGGGGTCTTGGCCGCGCCGGACACATTGAGGATATCCGCCCCGGCAGCGATGCGGGCGGCGAAGTCCATCTTGTCGGAGACAATAGTGGCGATCACCGGAATGTCCACCACCTCTTTGATCAGCATGATCGTCCGGTTCTCAATGGGCACGTTGACCACCACGCCGTAGGCCCCCTGGTGCTCGGCGTAAGCCGCCAGACGCACAGACCGGGGCCCGTTGGTGACACCCCCACCCACCCCCACAAACACCGGCACATCGGACACACTGATGATAGATTGGGTAATGGCCGGCTGGGGGGTGAAGGGGTAGACAGCAATAATCGCGTCAGCATTCACATTTTTGATGATGGCCACATCCGTGGAGAATACCAGGGATTTGATACGCCGGCCAAAGATGCGGATGCCGCTGCATTCGGCGATGCAGGCGGGAACCTCCAGCTGGTGGCTGCGGAGGGTGCCGTTGTAGGTGGGGATCTGTTTCTGCATATCTGCTCCTTTCTTCCGTCGCGGCTGGAGGCCGCTGCGGCGCCTCATGAGAGACAGCATACAGGATTTGACGGAAAAAGGAAAGAGACAAGCGGTGAATTCTCTGTGAATAATCTGTAAAGCTTTTCCGCGCAGATCCCCGGAAGCCATTCGTCTTTAGGCAATGGGGAACTCCGGCGCGCCCGCCGCACCGGCGGCAATGGCGTACTTGGGGAAGCAGACCACAGCGGTCCCATCCTCCTGGATATAGAAGGCGGTGCTCTCATCCACGGAGGTGAAGCCCCCCTCCTCTGCCGGGAAGAAGTAGGTGAAGCCGTCCTCGTCTACGCCAGCCGCAATCTGCTCCTCAATGGCGGCGTTGCAGATCTCCACCCAGTTCTCCCCCAGGAGATCCCGGAGCGTCAGGTCCCGATTCTCCGCTAGGTCCAGATTGTAGCAGTACCGCTCCTCATAGGAGGCCACCCAGCCCTCGGCGAAGGTTACGATAAAAGAAACCCGATCTTCGCTCTGGCTCTTGATCTCGTAGTCCACCGTAACGTCCATCTCCCGGCCGTTCCACTCCTCCTCCGTGCCGCCGGTGGCGAAGAAAGCGTCACGGTAGCTGTCCCAGTCCTGCTGGGCCTTGACAAGGTGGACGTCCAGCTTCTCTTGGATCGCGGCGTTGACCTTTTCCGCCAAATCGCCCTCCGCCTCCACCTGGGGAGCGGAGACGTCATAGTGGATCCCGTCCTCAGTCCTGTCGTACTCCACAAAGGTCAGCACCCGGAACAGCCCGCCCAGGACGGGCACCTGTGCGGCGGCCTGGGCCACCGTGGGGGACAGGTTCAGTCCCGCCAGTACCAGACAGAAGCAGGCGGCAGCGGCGGACCAGCGGCGGATCACCCGGCTCCGGCGGGCCCGATAGCGGGCCCTGCCCTGCCGGATGCCCTCCTGGACCCGGAAACCCAGGGCCTCGGGGATCGGTGTGTCCTCGTAAGTCTTGCGAGCCTCATTCAATTCTTTCATGATGCGTTCTCTCCTTCCATTGCAATCCGTAGTTTCTTCAGGCCGGCGTAGAGGCGGCTCTTCACCGTGTTCAGGTTGCAGCCCGTGACCTCACTGATCTCCTTCAGGGACAGCTCCTCATAAAAACGCAGCTTGATGACAGTGCTTACCGCCTCCGGCAGAGCGTCCACCTGCCGGGACAGGCTGTCGTCCGGCAGCGGTGGATCCTCCCGTCCGGTGTCCTCCCACTCCGAGAGAGGAACGGAGCGGTCCCTCCGGCGCAGGGCGTCCAGGCAGGTGTTGACCAAAATGCGGTAGAACCAGGTCTTCATCGCGGCTGTGGAGCGCAGGCTGTCCCGCCGCTCCAGCGCCCGGCACACAGCGGTCTGCACCGCGTCCATGGCGTCCTCCTGGCTGCGGAGATAGCTGTAGGCCAACCGGTAGAACCGGGCCTGCTCCGCTACAAGGTAGGCCGTCAGGTCATTTTCTCCGGGGATCGGCATCACTTCCATCCTCCTTTTTACATGTGCAAGCTTGCGGTCAATTGTGAAGTCTATTCTATAGACGAAGCGCCGGCGCGAAAAGTTTAAGAATCCCGTGCAAATTTTTGCGGACGGTTTTCCCTCCCCTCCCCGGCTTGACAATTTCCCGCTGGAATGGTATAAATGAAGAGAAGGGAAGGAGGGATTCCAATGAAACGATACGAAAACATGATGGAGGCCATTGTGGAAGAGGGCCTGGACATGATGGGGGACAGTCTGGGCTGCTGTATGTGCGAGCAGTGCCGCAGCGACATCGCCGCCTATGCGCTCAACCACCTGCCGCCCCGCTATGTGGCCACCCGGATTGGCGGCACCATCAGCAAGGCCGACAGCCTGCGCATCCAGCACCTGACGGATGTGCGCACCGCTCTGCTCCAGGCCGCCCAGATGGTAAATGAAAATCCCCGCCACAATACCTGATGAGCTGTACATAGCGAGCCGCCCCGCCCTGCCGGTCATTGGCAGAGCGGGGCGGCTTTGTGTCCGGATTACTTTCCCATCTCCTGGGCGGAGCGCTCCAGCTGGGCGATGAGCGCCCGGAGCTTCTCGGCCTGGTCCCGCTGGTTCTGGACGATGTTGGCGGGGGCCTTGGAGGTAAACGCCTCGTTGTTCAGCTTGGCCTCGATGCTCTTGAGGTGTCCCTCGGCCTTGGCCTTCTCCTTGGCGATGCGCTCCAGCTCCTGCTGGACATCCACCAGCTCCGCCAGGGGCATGAGCACCCGGGCAGCGTGGGTGATGACCTCCACCATACCCTGGGCGGCGGGGGCCTCGGCGGTCACATGAACCTCCGAGGCGGAGGCCAGGCGCCGGAAGAAGGGCGCGCCGGCGGTGAAAATGTCCGTCTGGGCGGTCGCGACGGTCAGCTGGACCTTCCGGCTGGGGGGCACGTTCATCTCCGCCCGGCGGGCCCGGATGGCCCGGATGGCGTCCATGATGCTCTCCATAGCGGCCTCCTCCGCCGGGAAGGCGTGAGCCTCGCTGTACACCGGCCAGTCGGAGAGCATGATGAACTCCCTGTCCTCCCCCGCCCCGTGGGGCAGGGCCTGGTAGATCTCCTCGGTGATGAAGGGCATGAAGGGGTGGAGGAGCTTGAGGAGCTGGATGAGCACATAGCAGAGGACATTCTGGGCATTCTCCGCGCCGGGGCCCTGCATCCGGGACTTGGTCAGTTCAATATACCAGTCGCAGTAGGTGTCCCAGATGAAGTCGTAGACCTTGGCGGAGGCCACGCCCAGCTCGTAGGCGTCCAGGTTCTCCGTCACCTCTTTGGTAAGGGTGTTGAGCTTGGAGAGGACCCACTTGTCCTCCAGCTCCAGCGCCGCGGGGAGCTTCACCTGGTCGATGGTGAGATTCATCATCACGAACCGGCTGGCGTTCCAGATCTTGTTGGCGAAGTTGCGCATGGCCTCGCACTTCTCCACGTAGAAGCGCATATCGTTTCCGGGGCTGTTGCCGGTGATGAGGTTGAAGCGCAGGGCGTCCGCGCCGTACTTGTCGGCAATCTCCAGGGGGTCGATGCCGTTGCCTAGGGATTTGGACATCTTCCGGCCCTTATCGTCCCGGACCAGGCCGTGGATGAGGACCTTTTCAAAGGGGTACTTCTTCATCTGCTCGCAGCCGGAGAAGATCATCCGGGCCACCCAGAAAAAGATGATGTCATAGCCGGTGACCAGCACAGAGGTGGGATAGAAGTAGTCCAGCTCCGGGGTCTTGTCCGGCCAGCCCAGGGTGGAGAAGGGCCACAGGGCCGAGCTGAACCAGGTGTCCAGCACGTCGGGGTCCCGCTCGATGTTGGCGCTGCCGCACTTGGCGCACTTGGCGGGGTCGGCGCGGTCCACGGTGATGTGGCCGCACTCCGCGCAGGTCCAGGCGGGAATCTGGTGGCCCCACCAGAGCTGCCGGGAGATGCACCAGTCGTGGACGTTCTCCATCCAGTTGGTGTAGGTCTTGGAGAAGCGCTCGGGGATGAACCGGACCTCGCCGTCGTTGACCACCCGCAGGGCCTCCTTGGCCAGGGGCTCCATCTTCACAAACCACTGGGCGGAGATCAGGGGCTCTACGTCGTTCTTGCAGCGGTAGCAGGTGCCCACGTTGTGGCTGTAGTCCTCGGTCTTGACCAGAAAGCCCTGCTCCTCCAGGTCCTTAACTACGGCCTTCCGGCACTCGTAGCGGTCCATGCCGTTATAGGGCCCGCCGTTTTCGTTGATGACGCCGTTGTCGTCGATGACCCGGATGGTCTCCAGATTGTGGCGCAGGCCCACCTCGAAGTCGTTGGGGTCGTGGGCGGGGGTCATCTTCACCGCCCCGGTGCCGAAGCCCAGCTCCACGTACTCGTCGGCCACAATGGGAATCTCCCGGTTCATGATAGGCAGAATGCAGGTTTTGCCTACCAGGTGCTTGAACCGCTCGTCC
The DNA here is from genome assembly GCA_022804995.1 of Oscillospiraceae bacterium. Taxonomy (GTDB): domain Bacteria; phylum Bacillota; class Clostridia; order Oscillospirales; family Oscillospiraceae; genus Pelethomonas. Next base: position 5,085 of record JAAWUC010000053.1, on the reverse strand, counting down.
TCCGGGTTCATGGCTACGCCGGTGTCGCCCATCATGGTCTCCGGCCGGGTGGTGGCTACCACCAGATCTCCGGATCCATCCGTCAGGGGGTAGCGGATATACCACAGATGACCAGGCTTATCCACGTACTCCACCTCCGCGTCGGAGAGGGCGGTGACGCAGTGGGGGCACCAGTTGATAATCCGGCTCCCCTTGTAGATGAGGCCCTTGTCATAGAGCTCGCAGAAGGTCTCCCGGACGGCCTTGCTCAGTCCCTCGTCCATGGTGAATCGGGCCCGGTCCCAGTCGCAGGACACGCCCATTTTCTTCTGCTGCTCCACGATGCGGGCGCCGTACTTGTTCTTCCAGGCCCAGACACGCTCCAGGAACTTCTCCCGGCCCAGGTCGTGGCGGCTAAGGCCCTCATTTTTCCGCAGCTCCTCCTCCACCTTCACCTGGGTGGAAATGCCCGCGTGGTCCACACCGGGCATCCACAGCGCCTCAAAGCCCTGCATCCGCTTGTAGCGGGTCAGGATGTCCTGGAGGGTGCAGTCCATGGCGTGGCCCATGTGGAGCTGGCCCGTCACGTTGGGGGGCGGCATGACGATGGAGAAGGGCTTCTTCTCCGGGTTGGGCTCGGCGTGGAAGCAGCCCGCGTCCATCCAGGCCTGATAGATCTTCCCCTCCACCTCCTGGGGCTCGTAGGTCTTTGGCAGTTCTTTTCTCATGGTATTATTCTCCTAACAATTTATCGTTATATTTTTATTGTACGAAGCTCCGCCCCTGTCTTATCCGCAATAAACCGGCGGAACTCCTCACTGGTCCCTTGGGTGAAGCCGTTTTTATCCAGAATCACACAGTGCAGCTTGTCAATTTGCAGCAGGAAGTATTCCGTCATCTCATAGGCCGCCTGAATCTGAGAATAGGGGTAATCAGCGTGTACGCCGTCCTCGTTCTCCCCCGAGAAGCCCTCCTCTGAAAACCGCAAGCGCCACCGCCTGCTCCCCTCCAGCATCTGCCGGGCAGAGCCCCAAGCGCCCAACCGGTCGAGAAAGAACCCCTCCCCTACCGCTAGCACACCGATCAGCGTTGCTCCCACTGCCAGCGCCTTATCCTTGCTGTCCAGCTGTGAAAAAATCAGCAGCAGCAGTCCCCCCGAAACCAGGCACACCAGCCCCACGCCCATCAGAAAAATCCGCCGGATGAGAAACTGCTTCCTGCGGAAGGTTTTGTGCGCGGCCCGGTTCATCATAAGTATTGTCTTTTTGTCGTATTCCGTTGTCACCTCAAACACAAGCTCATCTCCCCTTCAGATCATAAAAAACGCCCTGAGCAAAACTGCTCAGGGCGAATGGAAAGCATCCGCGGTACCACCTGCATTCCCCCGTCCGGCGGGGGCTCTCACTGCCTCTGTAACGGGAGGACCCGCCGGCCCCTACTGTCTTTCAGGTCCGAAGCTCCGGGGCGACTTCCGCTCCGTCGGCCTTAGGACCTCTCACCAGCCGGTCCCTCTCTGAAAAGCCTCCTGGGGCGTACTACTCCCCTTCATCGCCAGTTTAACAATGTCATTATAGAGGAAGTGGCGGGCTCTTGTCAAGGGGGCAGTTCATTTTCTTTTTGGAAATCCTTTTTAAAGCGGCGAGTTCTACGCCTTCGCGGCCTCCAGCATATTTTCCATCAAAATCCCATAGCCCCGCTCCGGATTGTTGATCATGACATGGGTCACCGCGCCGATAATCCGGCCATCCTGGAGAATCGGACTGCCGCTCATACCCTGGACAATGCCGCCGGTGGCCTCCAGAAGCCGCTGGTCCGTGATCTCCAGCAACAGGTCCTGGGTTCCGCCGCTCTCCAGCACCCGGACCACCTCCACGGCGAACTCCTCCACTGTATCCCCGCTGACGTTTGAGAGGATCGCCGCGCTTCCGGCGTGGACCTGATCCCGCCGCGCCACCGGCACCGCTGTCCGATCCTCCACAAAGTCACAGGACTCCATGATTCCGAACACACCCCGCTCGGTATTGGCCTGGAGGGAGCCCATATCCCGGGTTAAATCGAAGCTTCCCTTCAGCTCTCCGGGCTCACCGGCAGCTCCTTTTTTCACCGCCTTTACCTGGGCGTCCATCACCGATCCGTCCCCCAGGGGCATCAGCAGCCCCGTGTCGCTGTCGGTGATGCCGTGGCCCAAAGCGCCGAAGGCCCCGGTTTCCGGATCGTAGAAGGTCACTGTTCCGATACCTGCCATGCTGTCCCGAATCCAAGCCCCCAGCCGGTAGGTGCCGTCAGGTCCCAGCACCGGTTCCGCCGCCAAGGTCAGGTCCTCGCCCTCCCGGTTCACCGCCAGATCCACTGTGCCCCCACACTGGAGCATGGCGGCGAACTGCTCGGAGCTCTCCACCTCCCTGCCGTTGGCCTCCTCGATGACGTCCCCTATCCGGAGGCCGCAGTCCGCGCCGGGGGTAGCTTTCCCGGTCTGGCCGTCCACCTCCGCCAGACCGATGACCACCACGCCCTCAGCGAAGAGCTTGATGCCGATGGTGTGGCCCACCGGCACCAGCTTTCTCTCCTCCGCCGCCAGCGCCAGCCCGGGCCGGACCAGCGGCAGGCACAGCAGTCCGCTCAGGAAAAAAGCCGCCAGACATCTTTTTCTCTGCTTGTCCATCCATCTCCCCACCCCTTTCCAAAATTTTGCCGTTTTCTCTCTCACGCGGCCTGCTTACTTTATGCCGTTCGAGCCGGAATACTCTCCGCGTTCGCTTCTAAAATACGGCGGCTTTGTCATGGAAAAAGCCGGAAGAATCCCTCTCCGCGCAAAAAAACAGACGCCCCAGGCAAAAATCTGCGGCGTCTGTCAATTTTTATAAGCCAAATGCGGCTATGCGTATGTACAGCAATCAACTTTGCAGTTCAGGTTCAGAAAATTCACTAATTTTTGATCTAAACCGGGAAAGGATATCTTTTTCATAATGATTATATCATTTAAAAACAATATTTCTCCTACCGGTCGCCGAAGATCTTGAGAATCTCCTTAAAGGGGTCGTCCTCCTCCTGCTTCTGCTCCCCCTCTCCGGTCTGGGGGGTAAAGAGGGCGTCAAATTTATTTTTGGAGCTCCCAACCCCGGTTCCGGCGGCAGCGGCGGCGGCGGCTTCTTTCTGGGCCTCCTCAAAGCCGGTGGCAATCACGGTGACCCGGATCTCATCCTCTAGGTTTTCGTCAAAGGCGGCGCCGAAGATGGTGTTGGCGTCCGGGTGAACGGCGTTCTGCACCAGGGAAGCCGCCAGCTCCACATCCTCGAAGCTGATGTCCATGGAGCCGGTAACGTTGACCAGGATACCCCGGGCGCCGTTGATGGAGGTTTCCAGCAGCGGGCTGGCGATAGCCATATTGGCGGCGGCCTCCGCCTTGTCTTTTCCAGCGGCCCGGCCCACGCCCATATGTGCCAGCCCCGCGTCCTTCATGATTGCCGTCACATCGGCAAAATCCAAGTTGATGAAACCGGTTTCCCCTATGAGCTCGGAGATGGACAGCACCGCCTGCCGCAGGACGTCGTCAGCAATCTCAAAGGCGTTGGCGAAGGTGATCTTCTGCTCCGTGGCATGCTTGAGCCGGTCGTTGGGGATGATGATCAGGGAGTCCACCTTGCTGCGCAGCTCCTCGATACCCTTCTCCGCCTGCATCATCCGCCGCCGGCCCTCAAAGGCGAAGGGCTTAGTCACCACACCCACGGTCAGAATTCCCTGCTCCTTGGCGGACTCCGCCACAATCGGGGCCGCGCCAGTACCGGTGCCGCCGCCCATGCCCGCGGTGACGAACACCATATCCGTGTCCTCCAGGGCCTTGGTGATCTGGCTGCGGCTCTCCTCGGCGGACTTGCGGCCGATCTCCGGATCGGATCCCGCGCCCTGCCCGTGGGTCAGCTTCTCGCCAATCTGGATCTTATAGCCGGCGCTGGAGACGTTCAGGGCCTGCTTGTCCGTGTTAATCGCTACAAAATCTACACCGCTCACACCGGAGCGGACCATACGGTTGACCACATTATTTCCGCCGCCGCCCACGCCGATTACCTTGATCCTGGTCACATTGGCGGTATCCGTCGCCAGTTCAAATCTCATAGTGGAATCCTCCTGCCACAATTATCTTCCGTATCTATCGAAACCGGTCCGCCGGACCGAAGGTCAGTATCCCAGTTATGGAATCTATTGTATGCTTTTTTCCCCCATTGGTCAATAGGCATTTTCTGAATTTTTCGCTCGAAACCGGTTCTGGTAAAATTTGGACACCCCCTTTTCCCTCACGCGTCGGGGATAAAGCGGACTTCGTTATCGGCCTGCATGTTCATGCGGATGGTGCCGGTTTCGTTGGGCTGGAGCTCCTCCACCACCTTCCGCAGACTGTCCAGCTTATAGGGGAAGTCCGCGTCGTAGAATATTTCTACACGGAACCGGCCGTCGTAGGATATCACCAGCTGGTCCGGGTCCCCGGCGTCGATACTGTCGGCCCGGGTGAGCATATCCCGCTTATCCAGCTCCTCCATCAGCTCTGTCAGGCGCTCCGCCGTCAGAGGGCTCTCCTCCGACACAGCCAGCCGGCTGCTGACGGCTGGGGGCTCCACGGTCAGGTTCTCCAGCAGCAGGTACTCCGCCGCCTGGGCCTCCTCCACCATCTCCAGCACCTTGCCGCTCTTACTGAGGAGCCACCAGGCCCCGCCGCTCTCCACGGCGGCGGCGGCGCCGGTTTCGGTGATTTCCACTACCAGTGTGTCCGGCAGGCGGCGGCCTACGCGGACCTCAGAAACGTAGGGCAGTTCCTCGAAAATCCGCTGTTTGACCCGGAAGCGGTCCAGAAGGATCAGGTTGTCCCCCTTCTCCACCTGGGTGATGATCGCTACCTCCTCCGGCGTGTACCGCCGGCAGCCGGTGACCTCGATCTCCTCCACCTTGAAAAAGAGCGTGAGCGCCGCCACGATCACCACAGCCGCCAGCAGCACCGACAGAACCCGGGCCGCTTTGCCGCCGCCCCGCCGCCTGCGCCTGCGCTTTTTGGGCATGAGCACTCACACTCCTTTCTGTCTGCCGCGCTCCCTCTTTTCTTTTTTGCAAAAAAGA
>JAAWUC010000052.1 GCA_022804995.1 Oscillospiraceae bacterium | reverse complement strand
GCCCACGTCGTCGGGCACCACATAGGTGTCGTAGCCCTCGGCGTCCGCCAGGGACTTGAGGGCCCCCCGGGCCTTGTCGGTGGTGGCGTAGATGCGCTTGGCGGCCTCGGCCTTGCCGTACTTCTTCTCCAGCATGGCCTTGAAGAACCGGAAGGCCACGGCGGGCTCGGTGGTTGTGCCGGACTTGGAGATGACGTTGACGGAGAAGTCGCCGTCGCCGATGAGGTCCATGACCTCCTGCATACTGTCGCCGCTGAGGCCGTTGCCGGTGAAGTAGATGTTGGGAGTGTCCTTCTTCTTCAGGTTGTAGTTGTTGGAGCCGATGAGCTCAATGACCGCCCGGGCCCCCAGGTAGCTGCCGCCGATGCCGATGACCACCAGGGCCTTGCTGTCGGACTGGATTTTCTTCGCCGCTGCCTGGATGCGCCCGTACTCGGCCTTGTCGTAGTCCCGGGGCAGGTTCACCCAGCCCACGAAATCATTGCCCTTGCCAGTGGCGTTCTGGAGCCAGTCGTGGGCCTGGGCCAGTCCCTGGGCGTACTTCTGGGTGTTGGTGGAGCTGTTTTTCAGATCAACGGAAAGCATGGATTCGTCCTCCTGTCAAATTGGTAAAGTTGGGAATCATCTGGAAATAGTATACCACAACTGAAAACGCTAAGCAAGGGGCGGGGAAAAATTCCGCGCACTGCATCCGAAAAGACGGCTGGGAGCGGATGGCGCCGCTCCCAGCCAAAATATGCTATTCCGTTCTGTACCGATATAAATACCGGAAATAAGGGTCATATTTCGGGAGAAGCTCCCAGTACAGGCTGGAGATCGCGTCGCATGGCTCATATTCGCTTTTATACCCTACTGAGTCAATGATATAGAAGGGGCTGCTTGCGCCAAATTCCATTTGTGTACCATCCTTATAAATGATATGGAACATGAAAGGAAAGACCCCATCGTAATCCAAATAAGACTGCGAGCCATTACTTTTCAATTCAACCTTCTCAAGCAGAGAGGACAGTTCCAGTACATCCGCTTCCGTCAGTTTACACGGCTGAGTGTCCTGCGACGGCGAGATTAAATAAACCTCCTCTATTTCTGATACAGATAAAATTAAATTTTCAATATTTGTCTTAGATAATTCCGCTTGTAGATTCGGTATTTCTGTTTGCAATTTCAGGAAAATAACAGGAACGGTACATAGCAACAGAAAAAAGCAAATGAATAGATACTTATTCCTCTTCCGCATGGACAAGTATTGCACCTAAGTGATAATCACGGTTCATGCCTACACAATGATACCTATAGTAAGTATACACCGGATTCCCAATGTATATATTTTCAAAATCTATATCTGCTAACCCCCATACTTCTTTTGAACGCTCGATTGAAGATAGCGCACTAATAATTCGATCTGTCGGTATTTCTTCATTATAATACGAGTCTGATGTTGATTCTGTTGTTTCATCCAAGTCATATGCGCTGGCATTCGGGTAAACACAAGAAATTATTGTAAAGAGGACCAAAAGAGTTGCGATAATGCGCTTTTTCATGTGGATAAACCTCCTACAAAGAATATGTAATATATTACTATATTTGTAAATAAAAGTCAACATGAAGCAAGCAACAAAACGGAATATTTGACAACTCCCGGGCTGTCTGTTAGAATGAAGAAAACCCCTGTCGAACCATAGCGGGATAAAGAGATCGGAGTATACGGCATGAAAAAGATACTGGTCATCGGCTCCACGGTAGCCGACGTCATCGTCAACCTGGACTATCTCCCCCGGACGGCGGAGGACGTCCACATCAAGTCCCAGAGCGTGTCCCTGGGGGGCTGCGCCCACAACGTGTCCGACATGATCGGCCACTTCGGCGTGCCCTACACCCTGTTCTCCCCGGTGGGCACGGGGATGTACGGGGATTTTGTCCGCAAGCACCTGGCGGAGAAGGGGGTCGTCTCCCCCGTGCCCACACCGGAGATGGCCAACGGGTGCTGCTACTGCTTCGTGGAGTCCGGCGGGGAGCGGACCTTCATCGTGGACCACGGGGCGGAGTATCTCTTCCAGCCGGAGTGGTTTGATCTGCTGGACCCGGCGGACTACAGCTGCGTGTACGTCTGCGGCCTGGAGGTGGAGGAGAAAACCGGGGATGTGGTGGTGGACTTTCTGGAGCGGAGCGGCCTGCCGGTGTTTTTCGCCCCGGGCCCGCGGCTCCGCCGGATCGATCCCGGGCTGATGGAACGGGTCTTTGCCCTCCGCCCGGTGCTCCACCTCAACGACGATGAGGCGGAGGAGTACACCGGGACAGATACCCTGGAGTCCGCCGCCGGGGCGCTGTACGCCCTGACGAAAAACCTGGTGGTCATCACCACCGGCGAGCGGGGCGCCTGCTTCTATGACGGACAGGCCCTCACCCAGGTTCCGCCGGTGAAGGTGGAGCGCATCGCGGACACCATCGGCGCCGGGGACGGCCACTGCGGAGCCCTTATGGCCTGCCTGGCCAGAGGGCTGGGGCCGGAGGAGGCTGTCGCCAAGGCAAACGCCGCCGCCGCGCTGCTGGTTACGGTCAAGGGCGGGATCCTGTCCCGGGAGCAGTTTGCAGGGGCCGCGATTCTATAAAAGGACGGAAGAAGCGCCCCGGGAGAGATGATCTCCCGGGGCGCTTTTCGCTTCTATTGCTGCACAGGGATCTCCACCCCGGCCACCACGATGGACCCGATCCGGTCCAAATCCACAATGTTCAGCCGCGCCATCTCCCGGCTCTCGTCGTAGCGGGGGGTAAAGGAGTAGTACCCGGCAAAGCTCTCGATCTCCCGGTTCTCCAGCAGATCGTTTCCGTCCACGTCCAGAACCCGGACGGTCCCGGCCACGTTGGGGACAAACCAGTTGTCCACCCAATCCACATACCAGATATGCCCCTCGTAATAGAGCCGAATCCCCAGGGGCGAGACGTCCGCCGCCGTCAGAACCAGCCCGTCCCCGCCGGGGATCTCCACGTTGGGCTCCAGATGGATCGTGCTGTCGGTGTAGTCGATGTCCATCCAGCCGAAGTCCCACTCGCCCTCGCACAGGGTCTCCCGGTCCCAATTACGCTCCTCATAGAGATAGCCGTGGTTCTCGTGGAAGTCCGACAGCTTCAGCCGCAGCTTCACATGATTGGCCCCTCCGTCACTGGAGGCCCAGTCATAGCGCAGGCGGACCTTGTTGTCCGTGGGGTCGTCGTCCTCAAAGGAGTAGGCGAACCCCCCGTAGGAGTAAGGCCTCTCCTCTCTTCCGCCGGTGTCGAAGTCGTTGTCCACCCACATGGCGTACAGGCCCTCATCCAAAACGGTTCCCTCCGGGGCCTCTACCTCGATGCCGATATAGGCCCGGTACTTGTCCCCCACGCAGTCGGTGACGGTCGCCTTCCAGCCGTTGTGCTCCACCTGCCGGCCCACCACGCCGCTGCTCTGGCCGTAACCCTCGTCATCTCCCTTGAAGAAGTTCCCCAGGGTGGGGTCCGCCTCCACCTGGGCCACCGCCACCACCGTCACTACCGACAGCAGGGCGATGACCGCCGCCAGGGCCAGCACGTGCCGGGCCCCCAGGCCCCGGCGCTTCTCGTTCCGTTCCAGCTTATTCATGTTCAATACCTCCGTTCGCAGGCGCTGGGAGGCACGGACCCCGTCGAATAATTCCCTGTATTGTTTCTCCATGGCTCAGTCCTCCGTCAGCAGTTTTTTCAGCCTCTCCCGCCCTCTGGCCAGCCGGGTCTGGACGGTGGAGGGCTTCAAGTCCAGCAGCTCCCCCACCTCGTTTACATCGTACCCCTCATAGTAGTAGAGATACAGGGGCACCCGGTACTTCTCCGGCAGCGCCACCACGGCCTCCCACAGCGCCCGCTTCTCCCGGTCCTCAAGGACCGGCTCCGGGCAGCTCTCCAGGGGCACGCTCCGCCTCCGCCAGGGGTGTCCGGTGATGCGGCGGCACTCGTTGAGCGTCACCCGGATAATCCACCGCCGCAGGTGCTCCCCGCTCTCAAACGCCGTGTCCGTCCGCCACAGCCGCAGCATGGCGTTCTGCACCGCGTCCTCGGCGTCGGCGGCGCTGCCGCAGGCGCTCAGGGCCAGGCGGTAGGCCATATCCAGATATTGTTCCGCCGCAGCGGTGAATTCCCGTTCTGTCAGCATAGGGCAGGACTCTCCTTGAAACGCGTCTCACCTGGAATACCCGCCGGGACGGCGGAATATCCCACAGGAGGAAAAAATTTTTTTGCCGGAGGTGTTGACCAAAATGGTCAACGGCGGTATGGTGTGGGGGAGGGGAGGCGGGACCGTGAACAAGAAATTCTTCTCCCTGCCCGAGGAGCGGCAGGACCTCATCCGAAACAGCGCCATGCTGGAATTCGGGGACAACACCTTCAAAAAGACCTCCGCCGATTCTATCGCAAAACGGGCCGGTGTGTCAAAGGGCCTGCTGTTCCACTACTTCAAGGACAAGCGGGAGCTGTACCTGTATCTGTTTCACTATGCCCTGGAGGTGTGCATCAAAAAGTACATGATGATCACCTACGACTTCGGGGAGACAGACTTTTTCCTGGCTCTGGAGATGGGGCAGAAGGTGAAGATGGACATGGTCCGCCGCTGCCCCGGACTGTTCCGGTTTGTCATGCGGGCCTACTACGAGCGGGACAGCCTCCTCTCTCCCCACCTGCGGAAGGGGCTCAACAGCCTGCTGGAGTCCACCTCCAGGGATTTTCTCGCCCGGATGGACCTGTATAAATTCAAGGAGGACATCGACCCCTGGGAGGTCATCCGCCTGCTGACCCTGACCGCCGAGGGCATGATGGCCCGCACCGGCGCCGATACGGCGGAGGAGATTGAAACCCTGTTCCAGGAGTACAAAAAGTACGCGGATATGCTGAAAAGGCAATTCTATAAGGAGGAATACCTATGATTCAGATGGAACATCTCACAAAATCCTACGGCAGGGCCCGGGGCGTCACGGACCTGAGCCTGCACGTTCCCGAGGGGAGCTGCTTCGGCTTCATCGGCCCCAACGGCGCGGGGAAGTCCACCACCATCCGCACGCTGCTGGGCCTCCTCTCCCCCACCGGCGGGTCCGCGAAAATCATGGGCCTGGACTGCGTGAAGAATCGGACCGCCATTCTCTCCCAGGTGGGGTATATGCCCTCGGAGGCTATGTTCTACCCCAACCTGCGGGCCTCGGAGGTCATCCGTCTGTCGGCGGACCTGCGCCGGCGGGACTGCCGGCGGGACGCCGCCGCCCTCTGCAAGGCCCTGGAGCTGGACGGAAAAAAGCGGATTCGGGAGCTGAGCCTGGGCAACCGGAAGAAGGTCTCCATCGTCTGCGCCATGCAGCACCGGCCCCGGCTGTATGTACTGGACGAGCCCACCAGCGGCCTGGACCCCCTGGTCCAGCGGGCTTTCTGGAGCCTGCTGGAGGAGCGGCGGCGGGAGGGGGCCACGGTATTCCTCTCCTCCCATGTGCTCTACGAGGTCCAGCGGTACTGCACCCGGGCGGCTATCATCCGGGAGGGCCGGCTGGTGATTGAGGGCACGGTGGAGGCCCTGGATATCGAGAACAAATTTTTTGACTACTATGAGAAGGGGGCGGCGAAATGACCATCCTCAAAAAGGAGCTGCGGGCGGGGGCGGTGAGCTTTCTGCTGTGGTCCGCCGTCGTAGGCGGGCTGATGTCCATGTGCGTGGCTATGTACCCGTCCATGTCCGGGTCGATGGAGGACCTCTCCGCCATGTTCGCCAATATGGGGGGCTTTTCCGCCGCCTTCGGGCTGGACAAGCTGGGCTTCGGGACCATCATGGGCTTTTACGGCACGGAGTGCGGGAATATACTGGGGCTGGGGGGCGCGTTCTTCGCGGCCCTGACAGCCATGGGCCTGCTGGCCGGTGAGGAGGGCGGCCACACGGCGGAGTTCCTGCTGACCCACCCGGTGGGCCGGATCAGAATCGCCGCGGAGAAGCTGGCGGCTCTGGCGGCGATGATCCTGGGGCTGAATCTGCTCTGCCTCGCCTGCGGCGCGGGGACGATTTGGGCCATCGGCGAGGAGGCGGACTGGGGTGATCTCCTCCGGTACCACGGCGCCCTGCTGGTGATGCAGCTGGAAATTGGAGGCATCTGCTTCGGACTGTCCTCCCTGCTGCGGCGGGGCGGGCTGGGGCTGGGCATGGGCCTGGCGGCGGGGCTGTACTTCCTGGGGCTGGCGGTGAATCTGGACGCGGGGCTGGACTGGCTGCGGTTTGTGACGCCCTACTACTACGCCGACGCGGCCCGGATCTTCTCCGGGGAGTCCGCCGCCGGTCCAATGCTGGCGGGGTGCGCCCTGGGCGCAGTCTGTGCCGGACTCGGCCTGTGGCGGTACGGGCGGAAGGATATCGCGGCATAGAGCGGAGGCCGTCCCGGCGGGACGGCCTCCACTCCTATTTCTCGTAGGGCGACAGCTCCAGGCGGATAAAATAGCCCTGATCGTGGGAGCAGACGGGGCACTTGGCCGGGGCCTGCTTGGCGGTGAGGACGTGTCCGCAGTTGAGGCAGATCCAGCCGGTGTCCACATCGCTGACAAAGAGCTTGTTGTCCCGCAGGAGCCGGGCGAAGCGGTCGAAGCGGTCGGCGTGGACCTTCTCAATCTCCGCGATCTGGCGGAAGTGGCGCTCAATGGCCGGGAAGCCCTCCTCCTTGGCCTTGTCGGCGAAGAAGGGGTAGGCCTCCTTGTACTCGTCCAGCTCGTGCTCCCGGGCCAGCTCCAGGAGCTTGAGGGGCTGGTCCGGCAGATCCACCGGGTAGTTGGCGGTGATGGTCACGTTCTCACACCCAGCCTGCTTGAGGTCGTTGTAGTAGATCTCCGCGTGCTCCTTCTCCTGTCCCGCTGTGTAGAGGAACACGGCCTCTAAGACCTGGAGCTTGTTCTGCTGGCAGATGCCGGCGGCGAAGGTGTAGCGGTTTCTGGCCTGGCTCTCCCCGGCGAAGGCCCGGAGAAGGTTGTCCTTGGTGACGCTGTCTCGAAGTTCCATGGTGTTCTCCTTTTTTCAGATGGGATGGTCCTAGTATTTTCCGTTTTTTCCTTTTTATTCTTTATTCCGGTGTATAAGTCCGGGAATTGGGGTCCATACTAGCCCTGTACCGCTTCTTGGAAAGGAGGACTATTGTTATGAGCAATCAGAATAAGAACCAGAACAAGAATCAGAACCAGAGCAGCAGCCAGAATCAGAAGAACCAGGACACCCAGAACCAGAAGCAGAACTGACGAAAAGAGGGAGCGCCCCGTGGGGCGCTCCCTTTATCCTTAATTATCCGGCTGAACACTGACGACAAATGAGAGTCTGTCTCGATAAACAAGCACGACCCATCCGTATCCGACGAATCCCTCCTCATCGCCTCCATATGTGTGGATAGTGCGCTCGGAGAAACCGCACTCCAGCAGAACGTCCCTATATTTTTCATACATCGGGCCGAAGTCGCTTCTCGACAGCATTTCATACCACCCCTCAGTGGAACGGTTGTAATTTGTGAGGTCATCTAGGATTGTATAACGATAATGTGTCATATCCTCGGTCAACGGCGTACTACCAGCTTCGGCTCTGCCGCGCCGGTCAATGATAGGCCCCGCGTCCGGAACACCGGGGCAGCCGGCGTAAGAGGGGTACTTAGCCTCCATCTCCTCCCGCTTGGCCGCTGCCCCCTCTATAAGAGACATCATTTCACGGTTCAGCCTGGACTCAGAAATAGACTCGCATCTCCACTTGGGGCCATCACCAATAGTGAGCTCTCCATCTACGTATGTCCTAATATTCAGGGAAGTACGGGAGCTTTCCATGGGGGTTTCCGTACCGTTTTCTGCCACCGTGTATTGCTGGAGCCCGCTCATTTTAATCACGCCGCTGTGCGCGTCCGAGCTCTCCATCGTACAGGTAGCGGTATAATATAGATAGCTATAGTTCATGAACTCATTATTAATGCTATTATAAATAACCGCTTTCACCTGATCCCCGGTAAAAATATACTCACGGGCAGCATCCCACTCCCCACCGGGAAAGTACCAGATCCCCTGTACATCCTCCATCGTAAGCGGCTTGGGGGCCTCCTGCACAGGCGCCGCCTCCGCCCCGGTCTCGATAAACACGCCCCGCTCCCCGGTCCAGTCCACCTTGAAGCCCAGGGCGGCGCCCAGGTCCCGGAGCTTGAAATAGGTGTACGCCCCGCCGTTGTCGTCGGTCAAAACGATGGCGTCCAGGCTCACGTCCGCCCCGTTGACCTTCACCGCGCCGGGCCCGGGCTTGTACGCCCGGTCGCCGGAGTAGGGGGTGGACATCTCCGAGCCGTTGCTGGTATAAGCCTCGCCGGTGGTGATGCTGATGGTCCCGTCATAGCCCACGGAGAACTTGGCCGGGGTGCTGTTGAGGACATGGGCCACGTCCCGGAGCTTGACATAGTTGGTCAGGCCGCCGTTTTCGTCCACCAGGGCGTACATCTGGAACTCCACCGGAGTTCCGTCCACCTCCACGCTCTGGGTGGACGCCCTCGCCAGCTCCGCCGCAGAGGCCCCGGGGATCATCCCCAGTATCAGCGCCAGAGCCAGGACCGCTGCCGTCAGTTTCTTTCTCATCTGTTCTTCCTCCCGTTTCAAATTCATTTCCTTTGGCATTGCCAAAAGAAAGCAGGACGTCCTGCTCTGAACGCATTGTATCATACAAAATCTGTTAAATCAATCCCTCCGCGCAGCTTTCGCCTGATTCAGGGCGGTTCTCCGCCAGCGGCCATGGCGGTAGAAGAAGAAGGAGATTACCGCCCCCAGCACCCATGGCACCAACAGGGAGACCGACAGAGCCTCGGGCCGGCCCTTGGGCCACTCCGGGCACCGGGTCAGATACGCCAGGCCGTAGGCCACGGGAATGCGCAAAACGATGGTGGTAAACATGGAGATCCACATAGGGGTCACGGTATCCCCAGCCCCCCGCATGACACCGCCCAGCACCTGGGTGACGGCGATGGTGATGTAGCCCACGGCCATAATGCTCATCATCCGGTAGGCCAGCTCGATGAGCTGCTCTGTGTCCGTAAAGAGAGCAAACATGCTCTTGCCGAAGAGCAGCAGGCAGCAGGTGATGGCGCAGGCGAAGCCCACCGCCATAGCGGTTCCCTGCTTGAGCCCCTGGTGGACGCGGTCCAGCCGCCCGGCCCCCACGTTCTGGCCGGTGTAGACGCTCATGGCCTGTCCGAAGGTCATGTTGGGCATCATGGCGAAGCCGTCCACCCGCATGATAATCACGTTGCAGGCGATGACCACCTCCCCCATGCTGTTGGTCAGGGACTGGACCACCAGCATCGCCAGGGACATAATAGCCTGGGTGATCCCGGAGGGGATACCGATGCGGACAATCCGCAGGGCGCTGTCCCGCCGCAAGCGGAGGGCGGCGGGCGTCAGATCGAAGACGTCCCGCATACACAGCAGCTTGATGAGGCACAGGACAGCGGAGATCCCCTGGGCCAGCACCGTGGCCAGGGCCACCCCGGGCACCCCCATGTCAAACCCGGCCACAAACCAGACATCCAGCCCGATGTTGAGCACCGTGGACACCAGCAGAAAGCCCAGGGCGGACACCGAGTCCCCCATGCCCCGGAGGATGCCGGAGAGAATGTTGTAGAAGGCGCACCCGGCCACGCCCCAGAAGATGATGTGCAGGTAGCCGCCGCTCCAGTCGATGATGGAGGCCGGCGTTTCCAACAGACGCAGCAGGGGCGTGGTAACCGCCACCCCGATGACCGTCGTAAGCAGGGAGGCAATCGCCGCCAGGGTGATGCAGTTGCCGATGGACTCGGAGAGCTTCTCCCGGTCTCCCGCGCCGAAGTTCTGGCTGATGACAATGCCGGCCCCGGTGGCGATGCCCACAAAGAAGGCCAGCAGCAGATTCAGAATGGGCGCGGCGCTGCCCACAGCAGCCAGTGCGCTGTCCCCCACATACCTGCCCACCACAATGGAGTCCGCGGTGTTGTAGAGCTGCTGGGCCAGGTTGCCAACAAGCATGGGGACGGCAAACTCCGCGATGCGCTGCCAGGGCGGCCCCTCGGTCATGTCCCGGGGGGCGAAGATCTGTTTTAAACGCAAGATACAGCCTCCTTTTTCTTTATCTAGCGAGTGGAAGGTCCCGCCGTCCGGCGGGACCTTCCACTCGCTGCCTGCTTTTAGAGCTTCTCGCGGATCTTGGCTGCCTTGCCCACGCGGCCGCGCAGGTAATACAGCTTCGCCCGGCGGACCACGCCGTGGCGGACCACCTCCACCTTGTCGATGGTGGGGGAGTTGATGGGGAACACCTTCTCCACGCCCACACCATAGGACATGCGGCGGACAGTCATCGTCTCCTCAATCCCGCCGTGCTTCTTGGCGATGACGGTGCCCTCGAAGACCTGGATGCGCTCCCGGGCGCCCTCCTTGACCTTCACGTGCACCTTCACGGTGTCGCCGATCTGCACAGGGGTCGTTTCTTTGATCTGGGATTTGGTCAGCTCTTTGATGAGATCCATGGATTTTCCTCCTAATATATAGGCGTTCATAACAATTTCAGCCGGGCAGAGGGTTTTCCACTCCACCCCTTGACAGAGGACCGCCCTTTCTCGCCACGATAGAATATCACACTTGGGAAGAAATTGCAAGAGGTTTTTCCACATCTCCCGTTAACTTCTGCTCTGCGCCCCTGTCGGCTCCCAGCGCTCCTACAGATATCTGTCCACCAGCATCCGCCGCCGGGGCGCGGCCTCCTCCAGGAGGCACAGGAACCGGTCGGGGATGGTGTCTGTATAGCTGACCTCCAGCAGCGCCTGTCCGGTCCGGGCCACCGCCTCCCGGGCCAGCAGCTCCGGGTCCAGAAAGTCCTCGTGCTGGAGGGAAACCCGGATATCCGTGTCCAGCGCCAGCCAGATCCCGTAGTCCTCCAGCAGCGTGTAGGACTCCCGGTGGTACATCAGCATCATCTGGGGCAGGAGCATCCGCTCCGTCAGCCCCGCGTGGAAATCCCGGAGCACCGGGTCGTGCCGCTCCGCCAGCCAGCTCGTCTCTCCGGCCAGCAGGGCCCGGCACTCCGCCTCCGCCACCATGGCGGTAGCGGTGGTTTCCCCCTCCCGCCGCTCCAGCAGCAGGAAGGTTGGGTCACTGTTGTAGTAGCGCAGGGCGAAACGGGCCTCCGTCCGCTCCTCCCGGCCCGGCAGGGCCTTATGTATATAGCTGGCAAAGCCCAGTGTGTGGACCCAGCCGCTCCCGCGCCCTCCATCTGCCGTTCCGGCGGCGGTCAGGCGGCTGCGCAGGGTCTGGTAGTCGGTCTGGTTCAGGGCGTATCTCAGCTCGTGTCCGCTGGGGTATACGTTCTCCATTGGGCATCCTCCTTTTTACATTTGTCAGGATAGTCCAAGAAAAAGAACTGGTTATGTCAGAGATTTGAACAAAGTGTTAAAAAGGATGAAGAATTTTCCATCAGAGCCGGACCCGCCGGGCGACCACCCCGCCGGCCGCTCCCACCGCCGCCCCCGCCGACACCCCGGACACCAGCAGCACCGGCAGATAGCCCGCCGCGTACCCCGACCGGAGCACCGCCATGGCCACCAGAATCTGCCCGATGTTGTGGCCCACGCCCCCGGCGGCGCTGACGCCCAGGATGGAGAACCGCCCCGTCCTCTTCAGCCCCAGCATCACCGCCAGACTCACCGCCGCCCCCGCCAGGGAGTAGGCCAGGGCGTAGGCGTTGCCGAAGGTGAGGGACGTCAGCAAAACCCGGACCAAACTCAGCCCCGCCGCCGGCCCCGGCCCCAGCCGGTAGAGGGCGACGATCACCACCAGATTTCCCAGCCCCAGCTTCACCCCCGGCGGGGCCCCGGGCAGGGGAATCAGGCTCTCCAGCCAGGAGAGGGCCAGGGCCAGGGCTGTAAGCAGGGCATAGCGGGCAATCTCTCTGCTGTTCACCGTCTCCCCTCCCTAATTGACCGAGGCGTCCACCGCCGGGGCCGGTCCGCCCTCCACCCGGACCACCAGCCGGTGGGGCAGGCAGATGATGGCCTCCCCCCTCCGGTCAATCCATCCGGTGCTGACGCAGGTGTGGTCCCCGCAGTCCGCCTCCGTCACCGCCGCCCGCCGGCCGGAGATGGACAGCACGTTGTACCCCCCGCCGGCCTCCAGGCGGACGGTCCGGTCCTGAGCCAAGCTGTAGCGGGCGGTCTCCGCCCCGTCCACCTCCACCACCGCCCAGGCGCCCCCGCCCCTGGGCCGGAGAAGCAGGGCGCAGAGCCCCGCCGCCGCCAGCAGGCCCAATATGAGAAGCAGATCGTTTCTTCTCCGGCCCACCCGGACACCCCCTTGCAAAATTCCCGATTTGCGTTATAATCATCTCTGTTACTATTATACCAGCGCCGGACCTCCGGCGCAAGGAGGAAAACTATGGGCCGGATTCTGTCCCTTGTTCTGGTTCTGCTGCTTCTGACCGGCTGCGCCGGCCCCCAGCCGGTGGAGGCGGGGGCCTTCCTGCTGGATACCTATGTCTCCATCCGGATCTACGGCGGGGACGAGGACACCGTCCAGGGGGCGCTGGAGCTGTGCCGGCAGTACGAAGCCATTTTCTCCCGGACGGATCCGGACAGCGAGCTCTGCCGCCTCAACCGCCGGGAGATCGCCGCCGTCTCCCCGGCCCTGGCGGAGGCCGTCTCCCGGGGGCTGGCCATCGGACAGCTGACGGACGGAGCCTTCGACATCACCATGGGGTCCGTGACCCGGCTCTGGGACTTCCACGGGGAGTCCCCCGCCCTCCCGGACAGCGCGGCGGTCGCGGAGGCCCTGACCCACACAGGCTGGGAGAAGGTCCGCGTGGAGGGAGACGCCGTCCTCTTCGACGACCCGGAGACAAGCCTGGACCTGGGGGGCATCGCCAAGGGGTACATCGCCGACTGTCTGGCGGACTATCTTCGGGGAGAGGGCGCGGCCTCGGCCATCATCGATCTGGGAGGGAACCTCCGCTGTATCGGCCAGAAGCCCGGCGGTGGGGATTTCCGGGTGGGAATCCGGTATCCGGAGGCGGACCAGAGCCGGTCCATCGGCGCGCTGCCGGTCCGGGACCGGTCGGTGATCACCTCGGGCCGGTACGAGCGGTGCTTCACCCTGGACGGAACCAGCTACCACCACATCCTCTCCCCCGCCACCGGCTGGCCGGCGGAGACGGGCCTTGCCTCCGTGACCATCGTCAGCGAGCTGGGGGTGGACGGCGACGCCCTGAGCACCGCCTGCTTTGTCCTGGGACAGGAGGCGGGGCTGGCGCTGGTGGAATCCCTGGAGGGGGTGGAGGCCGTGTTTGTGGCGGAGGATCTGAGCGTCACCGTCTCCTCCGGACTGGAACATTCCTTTGAACTTCTTTGAGAAAGGATCAAGCATCATGTTGGATCAAATCATCCCCATTGTGCGGCAGGCGGGGGAGATCGTGCTCTCCGCCCGGGACATCGCCGCTCACACCCACGACAAAGGCTCCCCCAGCGACCTGGTGACGGAATACGATCTGGCGGTGGAGCGCTTCCTCAAGGAGAAGCTGCCGCCCCTGGTCCCCGGGTCCGTATTCTTCGGCGAGGAGGAGGCGGAGCGGGACGACCCCAGCCGGGGCTGGGCTTTCATCGTGGACCCCATCGACGGCACCACCAACTTTGTCCGGGGCCTGCGCCAGAGCGCCGTCTCCGTGGCCCTGGCAAAGGACGGCGCGGTGGAGTACGGCGTGGTATACGACCCCTATAAGAACGAGCTGTTCTCCGCCCGGCGGGGCGGCGGCGCCTTTCTCAATGGCCAGCCCATCCGCGTCAGCGAGCGTCCCCTGGCGGAGGGCATCTTTATCATGGGCACCGCCATCTACAACCGGGAGTATCTGGAGCCCACCCTGCGCATGACGGCGGCTCTGTTCCGGCGCAGCTGCGACTTCCGGCGGCTGGGGGCGGCGGCGCTGGATCTGTGCAATATCGCCTGCGGTCGGGCGGAGGTGTTTTTCGAGTACAGCCTGTGCCCCTGGGACTACGCCGCGGCCAGCCTGCTGGTCACGGAGGCCGGCGGGGAGATCTGCACCATGGAGGAGAAGCCCCTGCCCGTCACGGAGCGGTGCGGCATCTGGGCCAGCGGGAAAACCAACCGGGGCATCCTGACGGAGCTGCGGCGGGCGGGACTGTAGGCGGAGGCGCCTATGGACTACGCGCTCATCACCGGCGCCTCCGGAGGCATCGGGTACGCCCTGGCGGAGGCGTTCGCGGCAGACGGCTGGGGGCTGCTGCTCAGCGCCTCCCACGCCGGACGTCTGGAGGACGCACAGGCAAAGCTGGCGGAGCGGTTCGGCACACCGGTCCGCCTCTTCCCCCAGGAGCTGTCCCAGCCCGGGTCGGCCCAGGCCCTCTATGATCGGATAAAAAGAGAGGATTTTACCATCTCCGCCCTGGTCAACGGCGCGGGCTTCGGCCTGCTGGGGCCGGCGGAGCTGCTGGACATCGGCCGGGAGGAGGCCATGCTGGCGGTAAGCACAGCCGCGCTGACCACGCTGACCAAGCTGTGCCTGAGGGAGATGCTGGAGCGGGGCCGTGGATATATTTTGAATATCGCCTCCACCGGGGCCTTTCAGCCTGGGCCTTACAACGCCGGCTATTTTGCCGGCAAGGCCTACGTCCTCAGCTACACCCGCGCGGTGCGGTGGGAGGTCCGGGGGCGCGGGGTCCACATCTCAGCCCTGTGCCCCGGCACCACGGACACCGGGTTTTTCGCCCGGGAGGGCACGGCGGTCCCCGCCGGGGCCATGGCGGCGGGGGAGGTGGCTCTGGCCGGATACCGGGGGCTGATGCAAAACCGGGAGATCATCGTTCCGGGAGTCCGGAACCGGCTTCTGCGGCTCTTCCCCACCGGGCTGAAAATGGCGGTCGTGGGGCGGGTCAAGAGAGCGCAGCTGCGCAAAAAGCGGGAGGACGCATAGGCGTCCTCCCGCTTCCCTATTGCGCCCCGAGCCGCTCCAAAAACAGCCCGCTGCCGATGATCTCCGCGCCAACATTCTCCATGTCCCGCATATTCGCCCGCTGAATCTCCTCCGTGTTCGACGAGCAGCAGTCCTCCACCACCACAACCCGGTAGTCCAGGGAGATCCCGTCGTAGCAGGTGGTGCGGATGCAGTTGGGGGTGGTGGTCCCCGTCAGCACCACCGTGTCCACCCCCAGCCGCCGGAGTATCAGATCCAGCTCTGTCCGGAAAAACGCGGAGTACCGGGGCTTGATCACCTCATAGTCTGTGCCGCACCGTCCGAACTCCGGCGGATTCTCCACCGACAGCGGCCCGGTGCTCCCCGGCGTCAGGGGCTTCCCGCCCCGGGCCCACACCTCATAACGGGTGTGCTCCACGTCGCTCCCGTCCGCCCGGTAGGCCCGGTTCACAAACACCACCGGCACCCCCGCCGCCCGGCAGGCCGCGATTACCCTCGCGCACGCCGGCACCGTGGCCCGGGCCCCCTTGATGCACAGGGGGGACTCCGGGTTCAAAAACCCGTTCTGCATATCGATCACAATCAGCGCCTGTTTCATATGTACCTCCTAAATCAAGAACGTCTCGGCGATGAAAACCACCCCGCAGCACACCAGGGCCACCTGGAGCAGGGACCCGCCCCGCCAGGCCAGCGCGCCTCCCGCCAGCAGAGCCAGGGCCCCGGCGGCAGGACTCCGGGTGGCCTCGAGTATCGCCGGGAAGGTCATCACCGACAAGGTCACATAGGGCACGTAGTACAGAAAGGACCGCAGCGTCCGGTTGGTGATCTCCCGGCGGATGAGCACCAGGGGCGTCACCCGGATGAGGTAGGACACGGCGGCGGAAATCAAAATATAGATCCAAATTCTCACGCCTGGGCCTCCTCTCCGTCCTTCACCGGGAACAGCAGGGCCGCGGCCAGGGAGATCGCCACCGTCAGCGCAATCGTCTTGGCCCCCGAGGAGACCCCCGCCAGCAGGCTCCAGCTGCCGGCAACGAAGCTGGCGGCGAAGCTGATAAGCACCAGCGCGGCGATAAGCCGGCTCTTCCGGGCCGGGGGGACGATAATGGCAATGAACATCCCGTAGAGCCCCACGCTCAGGGCGCTCACCAGCCGCGCCGGGAGGGCGTTGCCCACCACGACCCCCAGGAACGTCCCCAGCCCCCAGCCGGGGATCGCCACCGACACTGCCCCATAGGTATACCAGGGGTTCAGCCGCCCGGGGACGGCGATGGAGATGCCGAAAATCTCATCGGTGACGTCGTAGGCCACCAGCATCCGGTGGCGCAGGGGCGTATCGGGGGCCAGCTTCTGGCTCAGGGCACAGCTCATGAGCAGATACCGGGCGTTGGCCACCAGGGTCATGACCGCCACCTCCCAATACCCCGCCCCGGCGGACGCCAGGGCAAACACCGCGTACTCCCCGGCGGAGGCGTTGTTGGTCAGGCTCTCTATCATGGCCTGGACGGCGGAAAAGCCGGCGTTCCGGGCGGCGATGCCCAGGGTGAAAGCCACGGCGAAGTAGCCCAGGGCGATGGGGATGCCGTCCCGCACGCCGGAGCGGAAGCAGGTTCGATTGGTTTCCAATGGGGTCCCTCCGTTTTCTCAAGTACAATCCGGAGTTATTATACCGCTTTGGGGAAAATAGTCAACGGTTTTATCTCGTCCGGCGGGAAAAAAGGGACCCGCCTCCCGGCGGGTCCCCAGTCCGTGGGCTCAGGCGGTGTAGCCTGCGCTGGTATCAATGGTGATGGTCTTGCTGGCGTTGTCCCAGCCGATGCCGAAATCAAAAGCCTGTCCAATATCACGGAGCTTGAAATAGTTGTTCCCGCCGATGGTGTAGGCCGTCAGGGAAACTTCCTTGTCGTCAATCAGTAGCTTGGAGGCGGAAACGGACGCACTCTGAGCCCCACCGCCCTTGGCCATCTCGCTGCCGTTGGAGGTGTAGGCGCTGCCGGAGGTCAGGGTGATAGTCTTGGAGGCATTATCCCAGCCCACCTCGAACTGCTTCTCCGTGCCGTTGAGCACGAAAGCCAGATCCCGCAGCTTGAAGTAGTTGCTCCCGTCGATGGTGTACGCGTCGAAG
>JAAWUC010000051.1 GCA_022804995.1 Oscillospiraceae bacterium | reverse complement strand
TTTTTCTTGCAAGAAAAAAGAATGAACAACCGACCCTGGAGGAAAGCATGTCGAAGAAGAATCTCGTGATCGTGGAGTCGCCGGCCAAGGCGAAGACGATTGGGAAGTATTTGGGACCCGGCTACGAGGTCAAGGCCTGCATGGGCCACCTGCGGGACCTGCCCAAGAGCAAGCTGGGCGTGGACCTGGAAAACGACTTCGAGCCCAATTACCGCCCTATCAAGGGCAAAGAGGATATCATCAGTGACCTGAAAAAATCCGCCAAGGCCAGCGACTGCGTCTACCTGGCCACCGACCCGGACCGGGAGGGAGAGGCCATCAGCTGGCACCTCAAGGAGCTCCTGGGCCTCGACGGCAGCAAGGCGCGGCGCGTTACCTTCAACGAGATCACCAAGCGGGTGGTCAACGAGTCCATCGCCGCCCCCAGGGAGATTGACCAGAATCTGGTGGACGCCCAGCAGGCCCGGCGCATTTTGGACCGCATTGTGGGCTACCAGCTCTCCCCCCTGCTGTGGAAGAAGATCCGCCGGGGACTGTCCGCCGGGCGGGTCCAGTCCGTGGCTACCCGGATGGTCTGCGAGCGGGAACGCGAGATTGCGGATTTTAAGCCCCAGGAGTACTGGTCCCTGGACGCCAAGCTCTGCGTGGACGACACGGCAAAGTCCGCCTTTCTGGCCCGGTATCACGGGGAGAACGGGAAGAAAAAAGACCTGAACACCCGGGAGGATGTGGAGGCCGTCATCGCGGCGGTGAAGAACGCCGTTTTTCTGGTGAAAACCGTCAAGCGCCAGGACAAGAACCGCTCCCCCTCCCCCCCTTTTACCACCTCCACCCTCCAGCAGGAGGCCAGCCGCAAGCTCTCCATGACCCCCCGCCGGACCATGGCCATTGCCCAGCAGCTCTATGAGGGCGTGGACATCCAGGGGGAGGGCGCCGTGGGCCTCATTACCTATATGCGTACCGACTCCCTGCGCCTGAGCGACGAGGCGCTGGAGAGCGTGAAAAACTTTATCCTGGGCCGCTATGGGAAGGACTACTACCCCGGCAAGGCCCGGACCTACAAGACCAAGGCCGGCGCCCAGGACGCCCACGAGGCCATCCGCCCCAGCGACGTGAACCTCACCCCGGAGAAGGTGAAGGGGGATCTGACAGCGGAGCAGTACCGCCTCTACCGGCTGATTTGGAGCCGGTTCGTGGCCTGCCAGATGTCCAACGCCGTCTATGACAGCGTGTCCGTGGAGGTGGAGGCGGCGGGGCACGGCTTCCGCGCCTCCGCCAGCAGCCTCAAGTTCTCCGGGTACACCGCCGTGTACGTGGAGGGCAAGGACGAGGAGAAGGAGGAGAAGGAGGAGGTCCGCCTCCCGGATCTCCGGGAGGGCCAGCAGGTGGCCTGTCAGGGCTTCCAGCCCGACCAGCACTTCACTCAGCCGCCTCCCCGGTACACCGACGCCTCCCTCATCCGGGCCATGGAGGAGAACGGCATTGGCCGGCCCTCCACCTACGCGCCTACGGTGAGCACGATTCTGGACCGGGAGTACGTCATCAAGGACGGCAAGCACCTCCACGCCACCCCCCTGGGGGAGGTGGTCAACGGCCTCATGTGCGACAAGTTCGGGGACATTGTGGACACCGGCTTCACTGCCGGCATGGAACAGAAGCTGGACGACGTGGAGGAGGGGCAGAAGCAGTGGAAGGCCCTGCTCCGGGAGTTCTACGACCCCTTCAAGGCGGAGCTGGACAAGGCGGAGAAGGACCTGGACGGCGTGAGGCTCAAGATCCCCGTGGAGGAGAGCGACGAGGTCTGCGACCTGTGCGGGAAGAAGATGGTAATCAAAAGCGGCCGGTTCGGCCGGTTTCTGGCCTGTCCCGGATATCCAGAGTGCACGTTTACCAAGCCCCTGGCGGTGGTGATGCCCGGGCGCTGCCCTAAGTGCGGCGAGCGCCTGATGAAGCGCACCGGTGTGAGCAAGAAAAACGGCAAGCAGTACACCTATTACTGCTGCGAGCACATGAACAGCAAGGACGAGAGCAAGCGCTGCGATTTCATGAGCTGGGATGTGCCCACGGAGAACGACTGCCCGGTGTGCGGCCAGACCATGTTCAAGAAGCCGGGGAAGGGCGCGAAGAAGCCCTTCTGCATCAACGAGACGTGCTCGAACTTCACCCCGGAGGAGAAGCGGGGCGGCTGGCGGAAGAAGGCTGAGAGCGGCGAGGACGCCGGGGAGAAACCGGCGGAGGAGAAGAAACCCGCCGCCAAGAAGCCGGCTGCGGCAAAGAAAACCTCTGCTGCAAAGAAAACTGCCGCCGCAAAGACGAAAAAATCCTGAAAATCCTGGTGCCAGGAATCCCCCCCGCCACCGCCGAAGGCGGCGGCCCTCCCCCCTTTCACAAGGGGGGCAAGGGGGCGAATCTTCCCAATTTGTGCAAATCTGACCTGTTCTCCGCCAGGCCAGTCTCGCCCCCCTTGTGAAAGGGGGGAGGGCCACGAAGTGGCGGGGGGATTCGTCGCAGGGAAGCCCCGAAAATGTCAGCACTCTGTTATCTACACCCGAGCCAATTCCAGCCCCAGGGACAGCCCGGCCTGGAAGGCGGCTTCGAGCTCCATGGACTGCATCAGGAAGGAATCTCCGGAGAAGTCGTCCCAGGTTTGTGTGCCGCCGGGGGGCAGGAGGGCGGCGAGGCGGTCCTCCTGCCGTTCAACAATTTTGCGGAGCTCCTCGTAGTCTTTGCCTGAGAGAAGGGCGGGAACGCGGGTTTTGCAGGCGTATTCGTAGAGGGTTCGGACGGGTTCGGTCATTTGTATCACTCCTTTGTTACTACTCCAAATGGAATAGTTTGATTATAACTATTCCATTTGGACTTGTCAAGTGCTTTTGGGGAAATTTATGGCTAATTTACAGGAAAGACTGCGCTTACTGCGCAAAGAAAAAAATCTCAAACAAGAGGATGCCGCTCGATTATTAGATATTAGTTTAAGCTCCTATTGCCGCTACGAGCAGGGCCTCCGGGACCCAAACGCCAAGGTTCTGTGGAAAATTGCAGATTTTTACGAAGTAACCGTTGACTATTTGATTGGCAGGACGGACGAAAGATGAATGTAACCGTAATCGGCGCGGGCCTGGCGGGGTGCGAGGCCGCCTGGCAGCTGGCGGAGCGGGGAATCCCCGTTACCCTCCACGAGATGAAGCCAAAAAAAATGACCCCCGCCCACACCAGCCCCCTCTTCGCGGAGCTGGTGTGCTCCAACTCCCTGCGGGGGGCGGGACTGGAGAACGCGGTGGGCCTGCTCAAGGAGGAGCTGCGCCGCCTGGGGAGCCTCATCATCCGGGCGGCGGACGCTACCCGTGTAGAAGCCGGGGGCGCTCTGGCGGTGGACCGGCAGGGCTTTGCCGCCTATGTCACCGACGCCGTCCGGAGCCACCCCAATATCACCGTCGTGGAGGGTGAGGTCGCCGCCCTGCCGGACGGCGAGGTCATCGTGGCCACCGGCCCCCTGACCAGCGACGCCCTGGCGGACCACCTGCTGGAGCGGGTGGGCGGCGAGAGCGCCGCCCTGCACTTCTTCGACGCCGCCGCCCCTCTGGTGAGCTTCGAGAGCATCGACATGGAAAAAGCCTGGTTCGCCTCCCGCTACGACAAGGGCACGGCGGACTACATCAACTGCGCCCTCTCCCAGGAGGAGTACCGGGCCTTCTGGCGGGAGCTCTGCGAGGCCCGGGAGGCGGAGGTCCACGGCTTTGAGGACAAGAGCGTCTTTGAGGGCTGTATGCCCGTGGAGGTCATGGCCCGGCGGGGGGAGGACACCCTGCGCTACGGCCCCCTGAAGCCCCGGGGCCTCCGGGACCCGGCCACGGGCCGGGAGCCCTACGCCGTGGTCCAGCTGCGCCGGGACAACGCCGAGGGGTCCATCTACAATCTGGTGGGCTTCCAGACCCATCTGAAATTCGGGGAGCAGAAGCGGGTGTTTTCCATGATTCCGGCCCTGAAAGAGGCGGAATTCGTCCGCTACGGCGTCATGCACCGGAACACCTATCTGGACTCCCCCCGGCTTCTGGACCGGTACTACCGGCTCAGAAGCGAGCCCCGGATCTGCTTTGCCGGGCAGATGACCGGGGTGGAGGGCTATGTGGAATCCGCCGCGTCGGGCTTTCTGGCGGGGCTGGAGCTGGCCCGGCGGCTGGCGGGGGAGCCCCCCGTGGACTTCCCCCGGGAGACGGCCATCGGGGCCCTGGGGCTCTATGTCTCCGACGAGACGGTGGGGAGCTTCCAGCCCATGAATATCAATTTCGGCATCATCACCCCCCTGGGATACCGGGTGAAGGGCAAACGGAACAAGAATCAGGAGATCTCCGCCCGTTCTCTGGAGATCGTGGAGGCGCTGAAGCCTGGGGTTTTGATGGATTTGTCAAGGTGCGATCAGACGGGGAACTGATTACGAACGATATATTCGTATTATATACGCATATATTGTTCGTGTCAATAGGGAGGAGAAGCTTTTTTGATTATTTTATCAGAACGGCTGAGACAATTAAGAAAGGAAAACCGGTTGACGCAGCAGAGTGTGGCAGACCGATTGGGGGTCAAGCTGAGGACCTACCAATATTATGAGAGCGATACGGAACAATCGCACCGTCCGGATCTGGAGACCCTGGCTGCTTTGGCGGACCTGTACGAGGTTTCTGTGGATTATCTGATCGGAAGGACAGATGCGCGGTGAGCCGATAGCGGCCACAAATGACCGGTTATAGTATAACCGGTCATCGGTGGCCTGTCAAGCCTTTTGGGAGAAAGTCATGTCAAAATTTTCAGAGAGACTGCTTTTGTTAAGAAAAGAAAAAAATTTAAAGCAGGAGGATGTTTTGCTGGAATTTGGTCTTTCTATTCGGACGTACCGCCGCTACGAGACGGGAGCCAGTGAAGAGGCCACCTTGGCCACCTTGTGGAAAATTGCGGACTTTTACGGAGTTTCTGTGGATTATCTCATCGGCAGGACCGACACGCCGTAGCCGCGCGGGAAAGGAGAGCTACTGTTGAAAATCATTGTGGACGCCATGGGAGGCGACAACGCCCCCGTGGAGATCGTGAAGGGGGCCGTCAGCGCGGCCAAGGCCAGGCCGGAGCTGGAGATCGCCCTGGTGGGGCGGGAGGCGGAGGTCCTCGCCGCCCTGGAGCGGGCCGGCGGGGCACCGGGGAATGTCTCTGTGGTCAACGCCAGCGAGGTGATCGATATGCACGACAACCCGGCTACGGCCTTCCGGCTCAAGAAGGACTCCTCCATCACCGTGGGGCTGAACCTGCTCCGGGATGGGGAGGGGGATGCCTTTGTCTCCGCCGGGAGCACCGGGGCTCTGCTGAGCGCCGGGACCCTCATTGTCAAGCGGATCAAGGGCATCCGCCGGGCGGCCTTTTCGCCGGTGATCCCCACCGCCGGAAACGGCGCGGTGCTCATCGACTGCGGCGCCAACGCGGAGTGCTCCGTGGAGTACCTGACCCAGTTTGCCTACATAGGCAGCTATTACGCCCGCCGGGTGATGGGGCTGGAGCGGCCCCGGGTGGGGCTTCTGAACATCGGCAGCGAGGAGAGCAAGGGCGACCAGCTCCGCCAGGACACCTATCAGGTTCTGCGGGCGGCGGGGGATGCCGGGCACCTGAATTTCATCGGCAATATCGAGGCCAAGGAGGCCGTCAAGGGCGGCTGTGACGTCATCGTCACCGACGGCTTCACCGGCAACGTGATGCTCAAGGCCATCGAGGGCGCGGGCTCCTTCATGGGGAAGCAGATGAAGGGCATGTTTATGCGGAGCCTGGGGACCAAGCTCGCGGCCCTGCTGGTGAAGAAGGGGCTCGACGAGTTTAAGGAGCTCCTCAACCCGGACCGGGTGGGGGGCACGCCATTCCTGGGCCTGACGAGGACCGTCGTCAAGGCCCACGGATCCAGCAATGCCCGGGCCATGGAGAACGCGGTTTACCAGGCGGCGGCTGTGGCCTCCAGCGGTCTGGCAGAGGATATCGAGGCAAATATCGGCCTGATGCGGCTCGAGCGCTAGGAGAAACCCGCCTGCCCGCCGAAAAATGTGCGTTTGCTATTGACAGGCAGGGGGAAAAGTTTTATCATGCCAATAGCCCAATAGTACCAGAGAGAAAGGAGGTGGAGGCATGCAGGATATTTTCGAGCGGATGCAGCGCATCATCGCCGACCAGTTCGCCGTGGAGCCGGAGGAAATCACGGAAGAGACCTCCTTTGAAGAGGATCTTGGCGCGGATTCCGTGGACCTGGTGGATCTGGTGATGAGCATGGAGCAGGAATTTGCCATCAACGAGGTGCGGGAAGAGGAGCTGGCTACCCTGCATACGGTGGGCGACTGCGTGGAATTTTTGACCAAGCGCCTGGATAAATAGATTTTCCGGTTTGTGTTTCGGAGGAGCCTTGTCGGACGGGCAGTCAGCCCGGCGGGCGGGGCTCCTTTTCAGGGAAGGAGGGATGGATGATGGAATCCCTGGAAAAAAAGCTGGGCTACCGCTTTCGGGACCGGTCTCTGCTGGCCGAGGCGCTGAGCCACAGCTCCTACGCCAACGAGCACCGGGGGGGGGCGGTGAGCAACGAGCGGCTGGAGTTCCTGGGGGACAGCGTGCTGGGGTTTGTGACGGCGGAGTTTTTGTTCAAGGCCCACAGCGGCCTGCCGGAGGGGGATCTGACCCGGATGCGGGCGGCGCTGGTGTGCGAGCAGAGCCTCTATGAGGTGGCCAAGGGCCTGGAGCTGGGGGCGTACCTCAAGCTGGGCAAGGGGGAGGAGGCTGGCGGCGGACGGGCGCGGCAGTCCATCCTGGCCGACGCCACGGAGGCGGTGCTGGCGGCGGTGTATCTGGACGGGGGCATGGAGGCGGTCCGGGAGCTGATACACCGGGTCCTGCTCAGCCGGGCTCCCGCCGGGGAGGAGCGGCGGGACTGCAAGACTGCCCTCCAGGAGCTGGTCCAGCGCCACAGCGGACAGGTGCTCACCTACCACATGACCGGGGAGAGCGGCCCGGACCACAACAAGACCTTCCTCTTCGAGGTCCGGCTCAACGGCGAGCCCATTGGCCGGGGGGAGGGCCGCAGCAAGAAGGAGGCCGAGCAGGCCGCCGCCCGGAGCGCCCTGGACAGCCTGAACCAAGCGTAAGCGCGCCACCCCGGACCGGAACGGGCCGCGGGGAGGGCGCGCCCTGTTTTTTTCGTGGTTCGGGAAAAAACTGTGGAAAAGCGCAAACAGCTGTGCTATCATAGACATGATATTTTGATAAGGAGGCGCTGCCGTGTCTTTGCTCAACGCGCTGATTTTGGGGCTCATTCAGGGGGTGGCGGAATTTCTGCCCATCTCCAGCTCCGGCCACCTGTCCATCGCCCAGAACCTGCTGGGGCTGAAGGTGGCGGGGAGCGATGACATATTCTTTGACGTGCTTCTCCATCTAGGGACCCTGGCGGCGGTGTTCGCCGCCTACTGGGGGGATATCCGGGAGATGGTTCTGGAGTTCTTCCGGGCCATCGGCGACATCCGCCAGGGGGGAATGCCCAGAAGCATTCCCCCCGCCCGGCGGCTGATTCTGCTGATCATCATTGGCACCCTGCCCCTGTTTCTGGTGCTGCCGGTGAAGCGTCTGGTGGAGGGGCTCTACAGCAACACCTACTTTGTGGGCGGGGCCCTGCTGGTGACGGGGGCGCTGCTGTTTGTCTGCGACCGCGTCCGCCGGGGGCGGAAGAATGAAAAGACCGCCACCGTCCTGGACGCGGCCCTGGTGGGCGTGGGGCAGGCCATCGCCACCTGCCCGGGCATCTCCCGCTCCGGAACCACCATCTGCGTGGGCTGCTTCCGGGGGCTGGAGCGGAGGTTCGCCGTCCGCTTCGCCTTCCTGCTGTCCATCCCCGCTGTGCTGGGGGCCAATCTCCTCCAGATTAAGGACGTGGCAGAGGCGGGGGGGATCGACGTGAAGCTGCTCCCCGCCTATATTCTGGGGGTGGCCGCGGCGGCGGTCAGCGGATACTTATCCATCTGCCTGGTGCGGCTGGTGGCCAACAAGGGGAAGTTCGGGGCCTTTGCCTACTACTGCTGGGCCGCCGGGGCCGTCACCATCGCCCTGAGCGTGGTCCGCACCGCCGCCGGGGGCGTGGTCCCCTGGGCGGCGTGAGGAGGCGGGCCGTGGCAAAGGAGATGTACGACGCCTGTGACCAGGCGGGAAACCCGCTGGGCTACGCTCTGGTCCGGGGGGATCCCATCCCCGAGGGGGTGTGGCATCTGGTGGTGGAGGTGTTCTCCGTGACCGCCGGCGGCCGGGTGCTGGTGACCAGGCGGCACCCGGACAAGAGCTGGGGCGGGTACTGGGAGTATACCGGCGGGTCCGTCCTCGCCGGGGAGAGGCCCCGGGAGGCCGCGCGGCGGGAGCTGCTGGAGGAGACGGGAATCGCGGTTTCGGAGGAGGCGCTGCACCCGGTCTACGTGGAGTCCCGCCGGAGCATAGAGGGCTATCCCTGCATTTACCACAGCTTTTTCCAGGTGTTTGACCCGGCGGAGCAGGCCGTCCGCCTTCAGGAGGGGGAGACGGTGGACTTCCGCCTGCTGCCCTACGGAGATTTTCTGGATTTTATTAGAACAAAGGAATTTGTGGAGCCCATCCGCCGGCGCTTCCTGGACCACCAGGGGGCCTTTGACCGGCTGATGGAGGCATACGTGAAGAGGTAAGAGGGAGTACCATGGCAACGACACCAAAGAAATCGACGGCAAAGAAGAGCGCGGGCCGATCTGCCGGGACCAGGGGGGGCTCTGCCAAGTCCCGTGCCTCCTCCGGACGGAGCGCCAAGCGGCCCGTCCGCCGGGAGGTAGGGGGCGTGGCCCTGCTGCTGGCGGCGCTCATCGTGCTGGTGAGCTGCTTCTCCAGCGATGGCTGGCTCATCGACCTCATCCCCAAGGTGGGGAAGGGGCTGCTGGGGCCCGGGTTCTATCTGGCGGTGCCCGCCCTGTGCGTGGCGGCGTGGGTCCAGCTGACCCATCGGGGCCAGCCTGTGGCCCTGCGGACGGGCTGCGCCCTGGTGGCGCCCTACCTGTCCGGCGGGGTGTGGCATATGCTCTTCTGCAAGGTGGATTTGACCAGGCCGGAGATTCTCTTCCCCACCCTGTGGAAAACGGGGCAGTCCGGGGAGTCCGGCGGGGCCCTGGCCGGAGGCACCGCCCACGGCTTTACCGCCGTACTGGGGAAGCCCGCGTCGGTGCTCGTGTTCGTGGTGCTCATCGCCATTCTGCTCATGGCGGTGTTCCAGGTGACGCCGGCCCAGCTCTACGCCATGTGGCGGGACCGGGAGCGCCTGGACTATGACGAGGACGACTACGAGGACGACTACGAGGAGGAACCCGCCCCCCGCCGTCAGCGGGCCCCGAAGCCGAAGAAGAACGCCGCGAAAGCGGCGGCCATCGACATCCCCCTGGACGGGGAGCGGCGGGAGGCGCCGGAGGAAAAGCCTAAGGCCGGGTATTTCCGTCCCCGGGACAAGCGGCAGATGACCCCGGCCGACCTCTTCCGGGAGGAGACGGCGGAGCCCGCTGTGGAGGAACCGCCTGCGCCCGAGCCGGTTCCCCCGCCGGAGGAGCCGTACCCTGAGCCCATCCCTTTTGAGCCGGAGCCCGAGATCGAACCAGAGCCCGAGCCGGTTCCACCGGAGCCTGCGCCGGAGCCCCCGCCCCCCGCCCCCGTGGGGGACGGCAGGAGGAAGAAGGGCCTGGATCTGGAGCAGGCCGCTGAGCAGGTGGCGGCGGAGATTGAGAGCGGCCTGGCGCTGGAGAGCGCCTACGATTTTCCGCCGGTGACGCTGCTGGAGCGGAACGTCCAGGACAACTACATTGAGGCCGGGGCGGAGCTGCGGATGACCAGCCTGCGTCTGTCGGAAACCCTGCGGAGCTTCGGCGTGGACGCCAGCCCCGGGGACGTGATCCGGGGTCCGGCTATCACCCGCTACGAGTTTACTTTGGCCCAGGGGGTGAAGCTCAGCAAGGTCACCAATCTGGCCGGGGATATCGCTCTGGCCCTGGGGGCCAGCGGCGTGCGCATCGCCCCCATTCTCGATAAGATCTCCGTGGTGGGGATCGAGGTGCCCAACAAGACGGTGAGTCCGGTGCTCATCCGGGATGTCATCGAGTCCGCCGCCTTCTCGGGCCATAAATCCTCTGTGGCCTTCGCCATCGGCCGGGACATCGGCAACAAGGACATCGTGGGGGATATCGCCAAGCTGCCCCACGTGCTCATCGCCGGTACCACCGGCTCGGGCAAGTCTGTGTGTACCAACTCCCTGATTGTCAGCCTCCTCTACAAGTCCAGCCCGGAGGATGTGCGCTTTATCATGGTGGACCCGAAGATGGTGGAGCTGGCCCCCTATAACGGCATCCCCCACCTGCTGATTCCTGTGGTGACGGACCCGAAGAAGGCCGCCGGGGCTCTCCAGTGGGCGGTGTTTGAGATGATGAAGCGGTACAAGACCTTCTCCGAGCTGGGGGTCAAGAAGCTGGAGGAGTACAACGCCATTGCCCAGCGCCGGGAGGACGTGCCCCACATGGCGTCGGTGGTGGTGGTCATCGACGAGCTGGCGGATCTGATGACCGTAGCGGCCAAGGAGGTGGAGGAGTCCATCTGCCGGGTGGCCCAGATGGGCCGCGCCGCCGGGATGCACCTGGTCATCGCCACCCAGCGGCCCTCCTCCGACGTGATCACCGGCCTGATGAAGGCCAATATCCCCAGCCGCATCGCCTTCGCGGTGAAAGACTCGGTAAACTCCCGGATCATCCTTGACGACACCGGGGCGGAGAAGCTGGTGGGCCGGGGGGATATGCTCTACGCCCCCATCGGCTCCAACAAGGCCATTCGGGTCCAGGGCTGCTATATTACCCCAGAGGAGATTGAGCGGGTGGTCAGCTATGTCAAGTCCACCGGGGAGGTCCAGTACTCCGACGAGGTCATGCGGAAGATCGAGGAGTCTGTCCAGGAGAAGGAGCGGAAGGGCGGCGCCCCGTCGGGCCTCCCAGCGCCGGAGGAGGACGATGACGAGATGTTCCCCGCCGCCGTGGAGGTGGTGCTGGAGATCGGCGGCGCCTCCGCCTCCATGATCCAGCGCCGGCTGAAGCTGGGCTACAACCGGGCGGCGCGCCTGGTGGAGCAGATGCAGAAGCAGGGGATCGTGGGCCCCTCCGAGGGGGCCAAGCCCCGGCAGGTGCTCATCACCCGCGCCCAGTGGCAGGAGCGGCAGATGGGCTCCGCCCCCGAGAGCGGCGGCGAGGCCCCCTGGGATGAGGAGTGATGAAAATGGAGCGGCTGGATAAGCTCCTGGCCTCCACCGGGCGGTGGTCCCGGCGGGAGGCGAAAAGACTGGTGAAGGAGGGCCGGGTGCTGGTGGACGGCATCCCGGCCCTCTGCGCTGAGGACAAGGTTAATCCGGAGCGGAGCGCCGTCTTGGTGGACGGGGCGGACATCGGCTATGCCCGGCAAACCTACATCATGCTCCACAAGCCCGCCGGGGTCCTCTCCGCCACCGAGGACCCCCGGCAGAGAACGGTGCTGGACCTGCTGCCGCCGGAGCTGAGGCGGCGGGGGCTCTTCCCCGTGGGGCGGCTGGACCGGGATACCGAGGGCCTGCTGCTGCTCACCGACGACGGGGCCCTGGCCCACCGCCTCCTCTCGCCGAAAAGCCACGTGGACAAGGTCTACTACGCCCATCTGGACGTACCCCTGGGGGAGGAGGACCGTCTGGCCTTTGCCCAGGGGATCGTCCTGGAGGACGGGTACCGGTGCATGGCGGCGGAGCTGGCGCTGCTGGGGGACGGAGGGGAGGTCCTCATCACCCTGCGGGAGGGAAAATTCCACCAGATAAAGCGCATGGCCGCTGCCAGGGGCAGCCGGGTGATCTACCTCAAGCGCCTGCGGATGGGCGCCCTGTCCCTGGACGGCGCCCTCCCGCCGGGCGGGTGGCGCTGTTTGACAGAGGAGGAGATTGCGGGGATCGGCGGATGGAAATAAATGGCCCGCGGACCAGCAATCCGGCCCGCCTGTTTACAAATCCAACAAAAAGAGGCAATATTTTTTGGTGAAAAGAGAAAATACATCTTGCATTATGGCGAATGACCCGGTATAATAAAAAAAGAAATTGGCAGATTGCACAACAGCGCCCCAGAAACTACGCCGATGGAGGACGGAACTATGTCGGGAAGGATTTTTCAAAACGTCGTACTGCAAATTAAAGACGCGACGGACCGGGTAGTCGGCGTGGTGGACGCCGAGGGCGGGATCATCTCGTGCAGCGACCTGGGCCTGATCGGAAAGAAGTGGCCGGAGTACGTGGAAACCATCAATCAGGCGGATGGCGGACTGCTGACCCTGGACGGAAAGACCTTCCGGGCCCTGAGCGGCTGGGGCTCCCGGTTTGACTACGCCGTGTTCACCATGGGGGACGACGATATCAGCCGGGCGGTGTGCTCCATGGCCTCCGTCTCCCTCAACGGGGCGAAGAGCTACTATGAGGAGAAGCACGACAGGGGTTCCTTCATTAAAAATATCATCTCGGACAACATCATGCTCAGCGACATCTACATCCGGGCCAAGGAGCTCCACGTGGCCCCGGAGGTGCCCAGGGGCGTGTTCCTCATCCGCCAGCTGGAGAGCACCGACGCGGCCATGATGGACGTGGTTCAGGGCCTGTTCCCGGACCGGCAGAACGACTTTGTCCTCAGCGTGGGGGACAACGATGTGGTGCTCATCCACCAGCTGCCGGAGCTGGGGGTGGAGAAGGAGATTCAGCGGGTGGCCGGAACCCTGGAGGAGACGCTGCGGGTGGGCGGCGAGGACCGGGTGGTTATCGGCATCGGCACTGTGGCTCTCCACCTGCGGGAGCTGGCCAAGAGCTACAAGGAGGCGCAGATCGCCATCGAGGTGGGCAAGGTCTTTGACACCGAGAAATATATCATCAACTATGAGAACCTGGGCATCGGGCGGCTGATCTACCAGCTGCCCACCACCCTGTGCGAGATGTTCCTGATGGAGGTCTTTAAAAAGAACCCCATCGACTCCCTGGACCAGGAGACGCTGTTTACCATCAACAAGTTCTTTGAGAACAACCTGAACGTCTCCGAAACCGCCCGGAAGCTCTTTGTTCACCGGAACACTCTGGTATACCGGCTGGAGAAGATCAAGAAGCTCACGGGCCTGGATCTCCGGGAGTTCGACGACGCCATTACTTTCAAGGTCGCGCTGATGGTCAAGAAGTACCTGACCAGCCGGGGCATCGATGCCTAAGCATACAAAATAGAGGAGCGGGGGCCGAAGCCCCCGCCCTGTTTTTTTACCGTTTCCGGTAGAACAGCCCGCCGAGGCCGACCCCAGCCAGCACCACTATCCCATAGGCGGCGGAGTAGACCCAGGCGGTGGCGTTATAATGGATAAAGACCGTCGGAAGAAACAGAACCGCCGCCCCGAGGGGCAGCAGAGGCGTAAAGCCTCTCCGGACGCCGCAGTCAACAGCCGTGACAAACGCCGCCGCCGGCATAACGCACAGCATCAGAACCATGGCGGTACCCGTATCCCGCATCAGAAGCGGCAAAAGGTAAAAGTTGAGCCCCAGCGCGATAAAATAGGGGGCCAGCGCAATAAGTCGTTTCTTCATCGTCAGTCCTCCAGCTGAAAGAGCTCCTCCACCGTTGTTTGCAGGCAGCGGGCCAGCCGCATTGCCAGCGGCAGGGAGGGGTCATATTTGTTGTTTTCAATGGCGATAATCGTCTGCCTGGAAACACCCAGCACCTCCGCCAGGTCCTCCTGGCGGAGGCCCTTCGCCTTGCGCAGGGCCTTGATCCCGTTCGTCATGTTCTGACACCCAGCAGCACCACCGCCGCCGCGGCGGCGGCGATAACGCCCGCCGCTGCGCAGGAGAGCACGACAATTCTCATTAGCGGCCCGGTTTCTTCCGGATCGTCCCTTACCGCGCTGCGCATCAGAATCAGCTGAGTGAAGCTCTGGATCAGCGCCGCCGCTACCAGCAGAAGGCAGGGCAGCAGATTCAGCCGGCTGTGATGGAGATAGACTTGACAGCTCTCGTATATCGACCAGACAGACAGTGCGAGAACCAGGAAGAGGTAAGCGTTGCGCTGGGCTTGAGAGAGAATCGCCCGCTCCATCTCGTCGGGCCTCCGCAGCCGCAGCTTTTCCCAAAAGCGGTTCATTTCAGTACCTCCAAAAGTAAAGTGCCCTTTACATTATAGTATACCATATGGCCCAAAATGTCAAGAACAGTTTACATTAAAGCATAAAATAATCCGCCCCACCGGTACACATCTTAAAGACGTGCAGCCGGTGGGGCGGCAGTTTTTCAGTGCCGCCGGCGGGCCAGATCCAGGCAGGCCAGCACCAAGTTCTCCACCGCCATGGCGGCGGTCAGCACCACCGACGCGGCCAAAACGATCATCGAAACAATCCGAGCTCTTTTCATAAAAAATCCTCCCAAAGCGCAAATTTTATTGCCGTGCGGATGTCCAAACTTCCCACCTATGCGAAGAGTGCAATCAAGTTCTTTTTCTTTCAACAAAAAGAATCAAATCCAGCTCTCGTCCACCTCGTGGCGCTTGCCGCGATTCATCAGCTGCTCCACGACGCTCCTCACCGGTTTCCCCTCGTAGAGCACCGCATAGGCGCACTGGCAGATGGGCATCTCCACTCCCATCTTTTCCGCCAGCTGGTGGGCGCTGAAGGCGGCAAAATAGCCCTCCACCGTGGCGCCCACCTCCTTCATGGCCTCCTGGACACCCTTTCCCTGCCCAATCAAAATGCCGCAGCGGCGGTTCCGGGAGTGCATGGAGGTGCAGGTCACAATCAGATCCCCCATGCCGCTGAGGCCCGCGAAGGTCTCCTTCTTCCCCCCCATGGCCACCCCCAGCCGGGCCATCTCCGTCATGCCCCGGGTCATCAGCAGGGCCTTGGTGTTGTCCCCCAGCCCCATACCGTCGCTGATGCCGCAGCACAGGGCCAGCACGTTCTTCAGCGCCGCCCCCAGCTCCACGCCGGTGACATCCTCGTTGGTGTAGACCCGGAATCGGGGGCTCATAAACACATCCTGAACCCGCCGGGCGGCCTCCGAATCCGTGGACGCCGCCACCACGCCGGTGGGCACTCTTCTCCCCACCTCCTCGGCGTGGGAGGGCCCGGACAGCGCCACCACCCGGCCCTTCCCCTTCAGCTCCTCCTCAATGATCTGGGTCAGGCAGAGGGCGGTGTCCCTCTCAATACCCTTGGCCACGCTCACCACAACCGCCCCCTCGTCCAGCAGGGGGGCCAGCTTCCGGGCCGTCTCCCGGACGGCGAAGGACGGGGTAGCCATCACCACCAGCTCACAGCCGGATACCGCGCCCATATCTGTGGTGATTTTCAGTTCCTCCGGCAGGGGGACGCCTTGGAGCATAGGATTTTCCCGGGTGGCGCGCAGCGTCTCCGCCTCTTTCTCCAGGAAGGACCACAGGGTTACGTCGTTGCCGTTGTCCAGCAGCAGCAGACTCAGGGCCGTTCCCCAGCCGCCGCTGCCCAGTACGGTGATTTTCATGAGAAATGCCTCCTTAACAGTCATTTGGCTATTCTGTCTTCTTGTGGAGCTGGAACTTGTTCTCCGTGCCGTGGAGCAGGCGCTGAATGTTGGCCCGGTGCTGCCAGACGATCAGAGCGCCGATGACAAAGGCCAGAACCACCACCGCCGGATAGGGATAGCAGTACCAGCTGATAAACGGGAAGCTGGCCCCGGCCCACAGGGACCCCAGGGACACATACCGCGTCAAAATCACCAGCAGGAGAAACCCGCCCCAGACCACGACCGCAACCCGCCAGTCGATCATAATGGCGATGGTGCCGCCGGAGAGAATCCCCTTGCCGCCCTTGAAGTGGAACATACATGGGAACATATGCCCCAGCAGGCAGAACAGCGCCGCCCAATACTGTCCGAAGGGCGCGCCCATCAGCAGTCCGGCGAGAAGCAGCGCCGCCACCGCCTTGAGCACGTCGGTGAGAATCACCACCAGAGTCAAAAAGCCGCCAAAGGTCCGGTAGAAGTTGGTGAGCCCCGCGTTGCCGCTGCCGTGGGTGCGGATGTCGTCCCGCAGGATGTACTTGGAGACAATCACCGCCCCGTTGAAGCAGCCGCAGAGATAGGCGATGGCCGCCGCGGGCAGCATCACAACAGCAAAATAGCGAAGCCAGTCCATTGCGCTTGCAGGCATAACAGCATCAATCCTCCTTGTCGCCCTTCTGGCGGATGGTCATTCTGATGGGCGTCCCCTCCAGGCCAAATACTGTGCGTATTTGATTCTCCAAATATCGCTGATAGGAGAAGTGGAACA
This sequence comes from Oscillospiraceae bacterium, assembly GCA_022804995.1. Lineage (GTDB taxonomy): Bacteria > Bacillota > Clostridia > Oscillospirales > Oscillospiraceae > Pelethomonas. The sequence goes on along the minus strand of JAAWUC010000051.1, from coordinate 829 downwards.
GCCGCGCGTCGTTGCAGAAGCAGATGAAGTGGGGGGGCTTCACCCCCGCCTGGGTCATATAGTAGATTTTCAGCCGCCGGCCCTTGTCGGTGGGGGGCTGGACCCTGGTCTGGGCGTCGGCCAGGACGGAGTTGAGCATTCCAGTGGTGATTCTTGTTGCCGCCTGGTTGTTAACATACTGGATGAGCTCGAAGAGCCGGTCCACCCGCTGGCCGGTCATGGCGGAGATGAAGAGAATGGGCGCGTAGGTCATATAGCCCAGGTCCCGGCGGATATCCTCCCGCATCCGGTCCATGGTCTTGCCGTCCTTCTCGATGAGGTCCCACTTGTTGACGACAATAATGCTGGCCTTTCCAGCATCGTGGGCCATGCCGGCCACCTTGGTATCCTGCTCGGTGACGCCCTCCTGGGCGTCGATGAGGATGAGGCACACATCGGAGCGCTCGATGGCCATCTGGGCCCGGAGGACGCTGTAGCGCTCGATGGATTCATCCACCCTGGATTTTTTCCGCATCCCGGCGGTGTCGATAAAGACATATTTACCGCTCTCGTTCTCGAAATAGCTGTCGATAGCGTCCCGGGTGGTGCCGGCCACGTTGCTGACGATGGTCCGCTGCTGGCCCAGGATTTTGTTGGTCAGGGAGGACTTGCCCACGTTGGGCTTGCCGATGATGGCCACCTGGATAGCGTCGTCCTCCTCTTCTTCGCCCGCCTCCGGGGGAAAGTACCTGACGCATTCATCCAGCAAATCGCCGGTGCCGTGGCCGTGGACGGCGGAGACGGCGATGGGGTCCCCCAGGCCCAGGTTGTAGAACTCGTAGAAATCCGG
>JAAWUC010000050.1 GCA_022804995.1 Oscillospiraceae bacterium | reverse complement strand
TGGGCTTCAACATTCACAACTATTTCTTTGCCAAGGCGCTGGACCAGGTACGTCCGGGCGGCATCGTGGCCTTTGTCACCAGCCGCTACACCATGGATTCCAAGGATTCTACCGTGCGGAAGTATCTGGCGGAGCGGGCTGATCTGCTGGGCGCGATCCGTCTGCCCAACAACGCTTTCAAGGCCAACGCCGGAACCGAAGTGGACGGTTTCAAAATCAACAGCTATTTTCTGGAACACCCGGATATGGTGTTGGGCACGGCCACCTCAGAGAATACGCAGTACGGCAGGCAGGATTACACCGTTGCGCCCATTGCCGGGGCGGACCTCTCCCAGCAGCTTGCCGGGGCTATTCAGAACCTTGCCCCGCCTGACCGGGAACTGCTGGAGATCGAGCCGGAGCAGGAGGACGGCAAAGAGGTTGAATCTATCCCTGCCGACCCTTCTGTACGCAATTTCAGCTACGCACTGTTCAATGGCAAGCTGTATTTCCGCGAAAATTCCCGCATGAAGCCGGTAGACCTGGGCAAGAAGCCCACCGAGCGAGCCATGGGCATGATCGCCATTCGGGACAGCGCCCGGAAACTCATTGACTTGCAGATGGAGAACGCCGGGGATGACGCGGTCAAGGCAGAACAGGCCAATCTTAACCGTCTCTATGACGCTTTTACGAAAAAACACGGCCTGTTGAACAGCCTGGGCAATAAGATGGCCTTTGAGCAGGATTCCTCTTATCCTCTGTTATGTTCGCTGGAACTGCTGGACGAGGATGGGAAATTGGAGCGCAAAGTGGACATGTTCACCAAGCGCACCATCCAGAACCGGCAGGCCGTCACCAGCGTAGACACGGCGGTGGAGGCCCTGGCGGTATCCATCGGGGAGAAAGCCTGTGTTGACCTGGAATACATGGCCGGTCTGATGGGCGGACCCGACAAAATTCCGCAGATCGTGGAGGATTTGAAGGGCATCATTTTCAAGGGCCCTGACAGTGGACCCTTTGACTTAGCCGAGGGCAGCGAAAGATGGTTGCTGGGCTGGCAGGCGGCGGACGAATACCTCTCCGGCAATGTCCGGGTGAAGCTGGCTCAGGCCCGTGCCGCCGCTGAACAGGACCCGGAGTTCGCTGTCAATGTGGAGAAGCTGGAACAGGTGCAGCCCAAGGACCTGACCGCTTCGGAGATCAGCGTCCGCGTTGGCGCGTCCTGGGTTTCCCCGGAGTATTACCAACAGTTTATGTTTGAGCTGCTGGGAACGCCGGGGCGCCTGCGGGAGAAGAAGATTCAGCTCCGTTATTCCGATTCCTCCGGTGAATGGCGGGTGCAGGGCAAGAGCGAGGACAGCGCGGATAACGTCCGCGCCTATACTACCTACGGAACCAAGCGCATCAACGCCTATGAAATCTTCGAGGCCGCATTGAACCAGCGGGATGTGCGGATATTTGATAAAAAGTGGGAGGACGGAAAGGAGGTCCGCGTCCTCAACGAGAAGCAGACCGCGATTGCCCAGCAGAAGCAGGAGGCAATCTGTGAAGCGTTTAAGGAATAGATTTTCAAAGACCTGGAGCGCCGGGAGGCTCTGTGTAGGAAGTACAATTCCATATTCAACACCATCCGGCCCCGCGAGTACGACGGTTCCCATATCCGTTTCGCGGGCATGACCCCGGAAATTTCCCTGCGGCCCCACCAGCAAAACGCCGTGGCGCATATCCTCTATGGAAAGAACACGCTGCTGGCTCACTGTGTCGGCGCGGGCAAGACCTTTGAAATGATCGCCGCCGCCATGTTTGACAGTGCTATTTTTCACTGCCTCTCATAAAGGGAGCATATCACTTAGGCGGAGGGGCCTTTTTTATACGGCCTCTCTTCTCACCTCCCCCAGGAGATCGTACAGCACCTGGGAATGGAGGAAAAAGTTGCCGTCCAGGTTGTCCATGCCGCCCCAGACCCGGACCTCTCCGGGTCCCCGGCGGCTCAGGGAGAAGGTCGTGCCGTCGGCCATATGGAGGTAGACCCAGTAGTAAAAACTTTGCACTGTGTCACGGGGGTCGGGATCGTACCGGCGGGAGCGCATACAGGCCCAGTTATAGGTGTCCACCAGAAGGTCCAGCTCCGCCGCCGTCAGCTCCGCCTGTCCTGGGTTTGGAGCCCCGATGCCTTCATAGATCGAATAGTCCCCTGAGACCACATCGGCCCGTTTGATCTGGTACTTCTCCCCGGCGGGCTGGAAGCCCTCCGCCTCCACCGTGTGGGAGTGGGTCAGCCAGAAGCTCTGGCTGAGGTCGTTGGAGTCTGTGAACTCCCGAATAGGCTCGAAGTGGACCGCGCCCACGCCGCTCTCATAGCGCAGATGGCTCGGGTGGAACAGCTCCACGCGATAGGTCCCCTTTTCGCAGGTGTCCCAGAAGCTGTCGTGAATCCGCCAATTCGCTATGCCATACTTGGGAAATTCTCCGGCAAAGAAGGGAATGGCCTGCCGGTATACCAGTTCATCCCGCCCCCCGATCTGCCGGTAGACCCGGTACTCCCATAGGGAATCGTCGGACAGGATAGTTATATCTTCCCCGGTATAATTCCAAAATGTGATGGCGGAGGTATATCCCCCCTGGCCGTTTTCGCTGGAGGAGAAGCTGATGGGGAGCTCTATCCCGTCGTCCACCCACCGGCTGTTTCCACCCATCGTGCCCCACAGGCCCATTTGAACAGCCCACTCGTCTCCCTCATAGGGGGTGTAATCGTCCTGGTAAGTCAGCTTCTCGTCCGTGCCGAATACCGGGCCGGATACAAAGAGCCCCTCTTCTGCATCGAAATGATATCCCCACCCGAACTCCTCCACCGCGAAACGCCAGGTCAGGGGGAAGTACGTCACATCCCGGAACAACAACAGCGGGTACTCCTCCCTGCTGTTGTCGATGGTTTTCCCATTCACCCGAATTTTTCCGTCGGCAATCCGGGCAGTGAGGCTTTTGGCGTTCCGGGTGTCCTGGACCTCCCGGAGGTACACCGAGGGGGCTTCATCGCTCCGGTCAATAGACAGCCCCTCCGCCGCCGACCAGGAGGTAGTCAGCCCCAGCAGACGGCAGTCGTGGTAGGTCATGGGAAAATAAGTAATGTCCTTGTAGACCAGCAGCGGGTACCGGCTGTAATCGTTGGAGAAGGCGGCCCAGTTTAGGGTCACGTCAAAGCCGGGCAGCGTGACCCGCACGCTCTCTCCCGCCGCTCCGGCCTCCCCCGGAAGCAGGCACAGCGCCAGCAGGAGGCAGACCGCCGTTAAATACGCGCGGAATTTTTTCATAAGATCCCCCGTCCTTTCTTTTTTGGATAAAGCTATGATACAGGATTATTCTACATTTGTCAACTAAAAATAAAATATGTTCAGGACAAATTGTCTTGTTTGCGGGTGACAGCGGGGGGCTTCTGTGCTATACTGAACCCACAAAACAAACGGAGGCATCCTATGAAGTCATCAGAAGATCTGCGCGGCGCGCTCCGCGCCATCAACCACCGGAGCTACCCCGCCTACAAGTCCCTGGCCGGAGGCTGGTCCTTTGGCCGCTACGTCCTGAGCATTGAGCACGTCCAGGGGGACCCCTTTGCTGCCCCCTCCCGGCTGAGCGTGTCGGTGCGGCACAGCGCCGCCGGCTTCCCGGCGTCCTGCTGGGAGACGAAGCGCCGCCGCACAGCCCTGGAGGATTTTCTCCTCCGGCGCTTTGGCCGTCAGGCGGATAAATTCTGCTTCCAGGCCCGGGGATCCGGCAAGAGCGGCCTCATCACTGTCAGCCGCCCGGGACAAGAAATTCTGGAGCGGACGGCCTGCGCGGTGGGGGAAGAGGGGATCACGGTCCGCTTCGAGGTGGGCTTCCCCGCCAATGGCCGGACCATCAACGCCCCTGAGCTGGAGAAAATTCTCTTTGAGTTCCTGCCCCAGTGCGTGGAGGAGAGCCTCTTCTACGCCAGAACCCCCAAAAAGGACCTGGAAGCGGCCCTTTTCCTGGCCGATGACCAGCAGTTCATCCGGGAGGAACTGGAGCGGCTGGAGCTGGCGGCGTTCGTGGCCGACGGGGCGGTTCTGCCCCGGGAGAGCGGCGTGTCCGACCGGCCTATGCGGGATGCGGTGGCTTTCCGTTCGCCGGAGAGCATGGCCGTGACCCTGGAGCTGCCCCGGCACGGCCCCCTGCGGGGCATGGGCGTCCCCCGGGGGATCACCCTCATCGCCGGGGGCGGCTACCACGGCAAGTCCACCCTCCTCAAGGCCCTGGAGCGGGGGGTCTACGACCACATTGCCGGGGATGGGCGGGAGTATGTGATCACCGACCATACCGCCCTGAAAATCCGGGCGGAGGATGGGCGGAAGATCACCAACACGGACATCTCCCTCTTCATCGCCCATCTGCCCAATGGGAAGGACACCCGCCGCTTCTCCACCCTGGACGCCAGCGGCAGCACCTCCCAGGCGGCCAACATCGTGGAGGGCATCGAGTCCGGGAGCCGGGTGCTGCTCATCGACGAGGACACCTCGGCCACCAACCTGATGGTGCGGGACAAGCTTATGCAAGAGGTCATCGCCCGGGACAAGGAGCCCATTACGCCCTTTTTGGAGCGGGTGCGGGATCTGTGGGAGAAGGAGGGGATCTCCACCATCCTGGTGGTGGGCAGCAGCGGGTCCTACTTCTACGCCGCCGGCAGAATCCTCCAGATGGACTGCTACCGGGCGGTGGACATCACGGAACGGACCAGGACCTTGCTCGCGGACCGCCCCGGCCCCTCCTTGGAGGCCCCGGACTTCCGTCTGCCCGCGGCCCAGCGGGCTATCGAGCTGGGCGGTGCGGCCCAGACCCGGCGGAGCTACCGGGGGGACAGGCAGATCACCGAGCGGCTGAAGATCAAGCGGCTGGGCAAGACCTCCTTCTCCCTGGGGAAGGATACACTGGACCTGCGCTATGTGGAGCAGCTGGTGGATGGCGAACAGACCCAGACGCTGGCCTGCCTGCTGCGTTACGCCAAGGAGCACTATGGGGACAAGCCCGCCGATCTGGCCTGGGTGGCCCAGGCGCTGGGCCGGATCCTGGAGAGAGAGGGGCTGGCTGGGATCTGTGGGGAGCGGGATGTGCCCTCGGGGCTGGCTATGCCCAGAATACAGGAGATCTTTGCCTGCCTGAACCGGTATTGAGCTGCGGAAACAGATAAAAACAGCAGCCCTTTTCGAGGGGCTGCTGTTTTCTATACCTTTTTAGCGGGCTTGTCCTTCTTCTGCAGCTTTCCCAGCATCTTCCGGTACCGCTCGGCGATAGGGCCGGCGTCCTTGTAGATAGCGGCCTTTCCGCTCCACCGCTGGCCGTCCTTCTCCGCCGTCACCGTCAGATACAGCCGCCGGTGGACCTTGCACTTGCAGCGGGCCACCTGCTCCGTGGGCAGGGTGCGCACCCATCTCCCCCTGCTCAGCGCCCCGCCGCACAGGGGGCACGCCGGCTGAGCCACTTCCGGCCGGTTCTTGCAGGCCCAGCGGGTGTCAAAGCTCCCCAGCTCCGCCTCCCACAGAGGCGGACGGCCCTTCTGCCTGGGGGGCCGTCGGAAGAGCTGGAGCCCCTCGTACCGGTCCAGCAGGGTCTGATAGACCAGGATAGTGTAATAGGTGTCGTTCCAGGCGCTGTGAAAGTCCAGGTCCGCCCCGATGCCCAGCTCCGTCACCGCCTTCTCCAATGACGGCTGACAGGCCGGACTGCCCTCCACCAGCCGCTGGTACATGTACTGCAGGTCAAAATATTCGCACTTCCAGTCCGCGTCAAAGTGGAGCTGATGGTGGGCGAAGTTTGCCAGCAGCACTTCCACATCGTTGTTCCCCCACTCCACAAACACCGGCGCGTTTCCGCACCATTGGAGAAAGGCCGGCCCCAGCTCCAGAAAGATGGGGGCGTCGGCCAGCAGGGCGCGCAGCTCCTCCCTGCCGTAGGGCAGCAGGCGGTAGGTCCGGCCCTCCAGCTTCCGGCCCACGATGGGGTGGATATAGCTGTGGAAGGAGTCCACCATGGCCCCGCTGGCCGGGTCCACCTTCATAGCGGCTACCTCGATGAGCTCGTGAAAGGGGAGGCGGGCTCCTGAACGGTCCCGGTAGAAGGTAGTGTTCCACTCCAGGTCCATAAAAATCAGCTCGTGCATGATTCAGCACTCCAATAATCGTTTCATATCCGCCGGAAGAGGGGCGGTAACGTCCAGCAGCGCCCCGGTTGCCGGGTGGCACAGCGTCAGGCGGCAGGCGTGGAGGGCGGGACGCGGAATGAGCGCCCGGTCCTCCGTGCCATAGAGCCAGTCCCCGGCCAGGGGACAGCCCATAGCGGCCATATGGACCCGGATCTGATGGGTCCGGCCCGTCTGGGGCCACAGCGCCTCCAGCGTCAGGTCTCCATTGCAGCGCAGGGTCCTGTATCGGGTGCGGGCGGCCTGTCCGCCGGGGCAGATCTGCCGCTTGACAGCGGACCCCGGGGCCCGTCCGATGGGCAGGTCCACAGTCCCCGCCGGCGGATCCGGCCTCCCCGCGCAGACCGCCAGGTAGGTCCGCTGGAAGCCCCCGCCGTGGAGCTGCCGCCGGAGGCGGTCGTGCATATAGCCGGTCTTGGCCACGGCCATGAGGCCGGTGGTGCCCCGGTCCAGCCGGTTCACCGGGTGGAAGGAGGCGCCTGGCCCCAGATAGCGGACCACGCCCCCCGCCAGCGTGGGCTCCCCCGGGGCGAGGGAGGAGGGGATTACCGCCAGCGGGGCGCTCTTGTTGAGGAGGAGCAGGTGCTCGTCCTCAAAGAGGATATCCAGCGCCAGCTCCACAGGCTCCACCCCGGCGGGCCGCTCCGCGGCGGAGAGGTCCGCCGTCAGCCGGTCCCCGGGACGGGGGCGGGCGTCGGTGTGGACCGGAGCGCCGTTGAGCAGAAGGCCCCGGTCCGTCCGCTTGAGCCGCTTGACCAGGGTGGAGGAGAGCCCCAGCTCCCCCCGCAGGAGGGAGAGGACGGTCCGCCCAGCCTGCCGCTCCTCCACGGTCAGCTCCAGATACGGCACAGGCGATCCCCCCCCCTTTTTTTTGGCTTGGTTTTTGTATTATACAACACCCGGTGGATATTTTCAACCGCTCCGAACAGAAACCGGCTGAAGAAAATTTGCGTCTTTTTCAAAAAATCTCTTGACTTTCCACCTGGTGGAAGGGCTATACTGCCGATGTCAGACAGGGGAGAAGGGCCTATCGTTAACGGAATGTTCATATCCCCGTAAAAAAAGGTCTACACATTTTTCCTCCCGCCTGCTATAGTAGGGGCATATTTCGCACGCAAACGATTTTGCGTACTTACGCCCCATCCAACCCGAAAGGAGAGCGTCCACCATGCGCTTTACGCAGCTGTTCAAAAAGGAGCCGCCGTCCGACGGCGGAGCGGCCCTCCCTGTCCGGCGGCGGAGGAAAAAGTGGCCCTTTGTGCTGGGGGCCGCTGCCGTTCTGGCCATTCTGTCCTTCTTCAATGGGGCGGGGAAAAAGGAGGCGGAGGCCACCCTTGCCCTGACGGACACGGTGACTCTGGCCGCTGAGGACCTCCAGAGCACCATCAGCGCCACCGGCACCGTGGAGAGCGCCCAGTCCATGACCGTCTACTCCACCATGGCCTATACGGTTCAGGAGGTCTATGTGGAGGTGGGGGACTACGTGGAGGAGGGCGCCCCGCTCTGCAAGCTGGACGACAAGAATATCCAGAAGCAGATCGAGAGCCAGGAGGCCAGCCTCAGCGTCACCGGCGGCACCAGCGCCGCCTCGGTGAACGCCGCCCGGGACAGCTACGAGCAGTTCAAGGCATCTCTGGACCAGGGCCTTAACGCCAGCATTCTCAGCGCGGAGAGCGCCGTGACCAACGCCTACAACAGCTATACCGGTGCGATGGATACATATGAGCGGTACAAGGAGGGGCTGGAGGCCGGGGAGAACGCCACACTGCTGGGGCAGGAGAGCAGCCTGCGCTCCGCCCGGGTGGCCCTGGAGAACGCCCAGGAGAGCTACACCAACGCTGTGGACGCCCGGGATGACGCCCAGGAGGCGGTCCGGGACGCCCAGGCGGACTTGGACGACGCCCGGGACAGCCTGCGGGACGCGGAGGACGACCTGGATGACGCGGAGGACGATCTGGACTACGCGGAGCGGCAGCTGAACCGGCTGGAGGATCCCTCCGGCGCCGTCAGGCGGCTCCAGGGGGAGATCGCCGACCTGGAGGCCCGGATTGCCGCGCCCGAGGAGGGGACGGATGTGGCGGAGCTGACCGCCCAGCTCACTGCCAAGCGGGCCGAGCTGTCTGCCGCTCAGAGCGCCGCCGCCGGATACGAGGCCAGCTACGCTTCCCTGAGCCAGGCGGTTTCCGCCCAGGCCAGCAAGGTGGCCCAGCTGGAGGCCGCTGTCACCCAGGCGGAGAGCGTGGTCAAGAGCTATGAGAACGCCCTCAAGCAGGCGGAGAACGGCGTGGAGTCCTGCGAGAAACAAATCGCCACGGCCCAGCGGGGCGTGTCCAACGCCCAGGAGAGCTACACCGCCGCCATTACCCAGTACAACGCCTCCGCCACCACCGTGGACAACGCGCTGGAGGACTATGCCAAGGCGGTGGAGACCGCCTATGAGGCATACCAGACCGCCCAGACCAACCTGGAGGCGGCGAAGGTCTCCGCTCAGAACCAGCTCCAGAGCTACCAGGACAGCCTGAGGAGCGCCCAGGCCGGGGCCAACAAGGCCACCGGGGAGGTGAGCCTCCGGCAGCTCCGGGCGGATCTGGCGGACACGGAGATCGCCGCCCCCTGTGCCGGTACCGTCACCGCCGTCTACGCGGAGGTGGGCTCCAGCGGGTCGGGCCTGCTGTTTGTCATTGAGGACGTGGAGAACCTGGTGGTGGCCACCTCGGTGAAGGACTACGACGTGGCCTCGGTGAAGCCGGGCATGGCCGTCACCATCAGGTCCGACTCCACCGGCGACGATGTCTATCAGGGGGAGGTCTCCTCCATCGCCCCCACCGCCGCCAAGACCGCCCAGGGAGCCACTGCCGTCGGCGGAGGAGATGTGGCCTTCGATACCGACGTAACGGTTCTCTCCCAAGACACCGCCCTGCGCATCGGCATGAGCGTGCGGCTGAGCTTCGTGCTGGACGAGGCCAAAGGGGCCCTGACCGTACCCTATGAGGCGGTTTACACCAACGAGGCCGGGGAGACCTGCCTTCTGGCCGCCGAGGAGCAGGCGGACGGGACTTACCTGCTGTGCGAGTACCCGGTGTCCACCGGCATTGAGAACGATCTGGATATCGTGGTCACGGGGCCGGAGCTGCGGGAGGGCCTGCGGATCATTGGAGATCCGGACCGCTACCGCCCCCTGCTGAACATGGCGGTGCCCGAGGGCGCCGGACCCAGCCGGGGGAATCCCTATGCGGCAATGATGGGAGGGATGGCGTAATGGGGGAGGCCCGGCCCCTCATTGAGATGCGGGGCATCTACAAGCGCTTCTATATCGGCCAGCCCAACGAGCTGGAGATCCTCCACGGGGTGGATCTGGATGTGATGCCGGGGGAGTTTCTGTCCATTGTGGGGCCCTCCGGCTCTGGGAAGAGCACGCTGATGAACGTCATCGGCGTGCTGGACCGGCCTACGGAGGGGCACTACGTGCTCGACGGCACCGCAGTCAGCCAAGCCCGGGACGACGAGCTCTCCGCCATCCGCAACCGGAAGATCGGCTTCGTGTTCCAGAACTTCAACCTGATCTCCCGGACCAACGCCCTGAAAAACGTGGAGCTGCCCATGATGTACGCCGGTGTTCCCGGCTCTCAGCGGTCCGCCCGGGCCAGGGAGCTGCTGGCGATGGTGGAGATGGGGGAGCGGATGAACCACCAGCCCAGCGAGCTCTCCGGCGGCCAGAAGCAGCGGGTGGCTATCGCCCGGGCCATGGCCAACGACCCGGCCATCATCCTGGCCGACGAGCCCACTGGGGCTCTGGACAGCCAGACCGGGCGGATGGTCATGGACCTGTTCCACCGGCTCAACCGGGAGCAGGGAAAGACGATTGTGCTCATCACCCATAACCGGGAGCTGGCCCTGGAGACGGATCGCTATGTCACCATGCGGGACGGGCGGCTCTATGTGGGGGACACCGGGGAGGAGGTGCGCTGTGGGGCTCGGTGAGAGTGTCCGCCTGGCCCTGGAGGGCCTGCGGGCCAATAAAATGCGCTCGATCCTGACCATGCTGGGCATTATCATCGGCATCGGCGCGGTCATCGGAATTCTGACGGTGGGCAACGGACTTACCGGGTCGATTACCGGCTCCATGAGCTCCCTGGGGGCCAGCAATATCATGGTGAGCCTCCAGGACAAGAGCGACGACTTCATGCCCATGATGATGTACACCCTGTCGGAGCCCGAGGACGAGGACCTTATCACCAACGAGATGCTGGACGCCCTGCGGGAGCGCTACGGCCAGGTGATCGCCGGCATCAGCCTCTCGGAGACTGCCGGCAGCGGTCAGGCCAAGGACGGGCGGCTCTACGCCAATCTGAACGTGATCGGCGTCAACGAGGACTATCGGGATGTGAGCAGTCTGGATCTGCTGGCCGGCCGGTGGATTCAGGAGAAGGACATAGACGGCCAGCGGAGCGTCTGCGTGGTCAGCGACAAGCTGGTCAACAACCTCTACGGCGGGGATATGGACGCCGCCCTGGGGGACGAACTGCGGGTGGTTCTGAAGGAGGGGGATATCCTCACCTTCCGGGTGGTGGGGGTCTACGAGTACGACGCCTCCGCCTCCATGAGCTTTTCCATGGCCTCGGATAAGGATGTGACGACAGGGCTCCATATTCCGATCACCACGGCCAAGCACCTGGCCGGCGCGGCGGACGGATATTCCAGCCTGACAATCCAGGCTGTGCCCGGCGCCGACAGCGCCGCTGTGGCGGCGGACGTGCAGAGCTTTCTGAACCGGTACTATAAGAGCAACCGGGATTATTCGGTCATGGCGATGGCTATGAGCAGTATGCTGGAGTCCATGTCCACCATTATGAACACCCTGTCCATCGCCATTTCGGTCATCGCGGGGATCTCCCTGCTGGTGGGCGGCATCGGGGTAATGAATATTATGCTGGTGTCCGTTACGGAGCGCACCCGGGAGATCGGCACCCGGAAGGCCCTGGGGGCTACCAACAACGATATCCGTATCCAGTTTGTGGTGGAGAGCATCATCGTCTGCCTTATCGGGGGGATCATCGGGATTATTCTGGGCACGGTGATGGGGTATATCGGCAGCACCTTTATCAGTGAGCCGTCCTATCCCACACCGGGGTATATCGCCTTGGCCGTCGGGTTCTCCATGGCCATTGGGGTGTTTTTCGGCTACTACCCCGCCAACAAGGCCGCGAAGCTGGACCCCATCGAGGCCCTGCGGTATGAGTAAGAGAGCGGTGGGAGCGCGGTGCGCTCCCACTTTTTGGCGCCTTGATGGCTCCAAATGGCGTCATATAGGCCAGGGAATGTGGCCGAATGGTAACATTTCCTCAGAGGTGATCCCAATGATATTCCAGCGCATCCGAGACCTGCGGGAGGACTGCGACAAAACCCAGCAGGAGATTTCCGACTACCTCCACATGCACCGCAGCGTATACCGCCGCTACGAGAACGGCGAGCGGGAGATCCCTGTATGGGCACTGATGAAGCTGGCCGATCTCTACCAGACCAGCACCGATTACATTCTGGGCCGTACCAACCGGCGGGAAGCGGTGAAGTAACGCTATGCGGAAGCTGATGATCTTCGCCCTCCCCTTCGGGGCCGGGGTGCTGCTGGGCGTCTGCCTGCTGCCCGCCGCCCTGCCCTGGGCCGCGCTGGCGGCACTGGTATTGGGGTGGGGGACGGCGGCACTTTTGAAGCCCCGCCGGAGGCAGATCCGCACCGGCACGGCGGGGCTGGTCTGCGGCCTGCTCTGGCTGGCCCTCTACTCCTTTTGGGTCCTTGCCCCTGCCGAGAATCTGGTGGGAACTGAGGACCGGGTAACGGTGGAGCTGCTGGATTACGCGGAGGCGTCCGACTATGGAGCCCGGGCGGAGGTCCGGGTGCTGGACCGGGGCCTGCGGGGGAGGGCGGTCTACTACGGGGACCGCGCCCTGCTGGATCTGGAGCCCGGGGACCGGCTCACTGCCGATGTGAAATACTACAGCGCCCGGCTTCTCTCCGGTGAAGCCTCCGCCTACTACACCGGAAAAGGCGTTTTCCTGCGGCTCTACGGCAAAAATCCCCTGGTGGAGGAGGAAACCAACGCCGGAAGCCTCCGGTATCTGCCCCAGCGGCTCTCGCTGAACCTGCGCCGGGCGGTGGAGAAGGTCTACGGCGGACAGCGCGCCGCCTTTATCACCGCCATGCTCACCGGTGACCGGGAGAAGCTGGATCAGCAGAGCCTCAGTGACCTAAAGGAGTCCGGGCTCATGCACGTCACCGCCGTCTCCGGCCTCCACTGCGGCTTTCTGGCGGCGCTGCTGGGACTGCTGCTCTTCCGGCGGCAGAGGCTGACGGCCCTGGTGGGCTATCCGATTCTGCTGTTCTATATGTTGGCGGTGGGGTGTACGCCTTCGGTGGTGCGCTCCTGCGTCATGATGGGTTTTCTCCTGCTGGCCCCGCTGGCCGGGCGGGAGAACGATCCGCCTACCGCCCTGTCCGGAGCGCTTCTGGTGATCCTGCTCGCCAACCCCTACGCGGCGGGATCGGTGAGCCTTCAGCTGTCCTTTGCCGCCGTGGCGGGGCTACTGCTGGTGACGCCCAGGGTGTACCGGGCCATGGGGAAGTGCCTCCGGCCCGGCTCGAAGCTGGGACAGAGGGGCTGGCGCTTCCTGACGGGAACCCTGTCCGCCAGCCTGGGGGCCATGATCTTCACTGCGCCTCTGGGGGCGATCTATTTTCAGACCTTGTCCCTGGCCTCTCCGCTGGCAAATCTGCTGGTGCTGTGGGCCATGCCGGTGATCTTCGGCGGAGCGCTGCTGCTGACGCCTCTGGCGGCGGCTTTTCCGGCGCTCCTGCCGCTGACGGCTCTGCCGGACGCCTTGGCCGGATACGTCCTCTGGATGGCGGGCGCTCTGGCGAAGCTGCCGGGCCACGCGGTCCACTTCACCGGGCCGCTGCTCGCCGCCTGGCTGATCCTGTGCTACGGGATGCTGGCCCTCTGCGCGGCCGCCCGCTCCCGGGCAAGGACCTATGCCCTGGCGGCAGTCCTCGCCGCCGTCTGTCTGCTGGGGGCCAGGAGCCTCCCGGGGCTCCAGGTCAAAAACGACGCGCTGACCATTGTCGCCGTGGACGTAGGGCAGGGCGCGGCGACCCTGCTCCACTCCGGCGGCGTCACCGCCCTGGTGGACTGCGGCAGTCTCGGCTCCGCAGCGGGGCCGGGGGAGGCCGTGGCCAACGCCATGGAGCACTACGGCTGGGAGCGGCTGGATTTTGTGGCGCTGACCCACTACCACCAGGATCACGCCGGCGGGCTGGAGGCCCTCTTTGCCCGGGTGGAGGCGGGGCGGCTGATCCTGCCCCAGCTGGGGGAGAGTGAACAGTCCGCGCTTCAGGAGGCGGTGCTGGCCCTGGCGGAGTGGTACGGAACAGCGGTGGAATTCGCCGGGGAGCCGCTGACAGAGGGGCTGGGCCGCGCGGTTCTGCGCGTGTACCCGCCGCTGGCCGGAGGAGAGGTGAACGAGGAGGGCCTGACCTTCCTTTGCACCGCCGGGGAGTTCGACATGCTGATCACCGGCGACATGGCCTCCTCCACGGAGCGGCTTTTGATTGAGACATACGAGCTGCCGGATATTGAGGTTCTGGCGGTGGGCCACCACGGCAGCAAAAACTCCACCTCCGCAGAGTTGCTGGAGGCCGTCGCCCCGGAGGTGGGTGTGATCAGCGTGGGGGAGAACAACAGCTACGGCCACCCGGCGGCGGAGTCCCTGGCGCGGCTGCGGGAGGCCGGGGCGGATATTTACCGCACGGACCGGCAGGGGAATATCCTCATCCGGGTCCACTAGATAAAAGGAGAACACCATGAAAAAACTGATTCCCATTCTGCTGGCGCTGTGCCTGCTGTCCGCCGCCTGCGCGCAGCGGCCCCGGGAGGAGGCCCCTCCGCCGCCTGCCCCGGAGGCCCCCGCTGTCCCAGAGCCGCCTGCGCCGGAGGAGGAGGGCCGCGCGCTGGAACGGCTGACGGTAGAGCTGGTGGTAGACTGGAAGGACACCGACCGGGTTCTGGAGGGCAGAGCGGAGCTGGAGCGGCTGCTTCAGGCGGCGCTGGCCGGGCAGGCGTGGACGGTGGAGGAGGTTCAGATCACCATCAGCACCGCCGGCGGACCCACCGGAGACGCTCTGGCCGCCGGGGGCGTGGACGCCGCCTGCCTGCCGGAGGAGGACTGCGAGGCCCGGGAGGCGGATGCCTTCCCGGTGCTTGCCGCCCCGGGAAGGGTTCTCGCTGTCACCGGCGCGCGGGAGGAACTGGACGGGGACTTCCGGGCAGCGCTGGCGGAGGCCCTACTGGAGACAGAGGAGGGAGCGGCGTTTTTGTCGCTCTACAGCCCGGATACCGTCTACACGGCGGCGCCGTAAGGAGGGAGGCTTATGCCCCAAAAGCGTGCGCGGCCCCTGTATTTGGCCAAGCTGCTCCAGGAGCGGACTGATGAGGACCACACCCTAACAGTGTCCGAGATCATTGAGTATCTGGCCCGGCAGGGCATCTCCGCCGAGCGGAAGGCGGTCTATGACGACCTGGAGCTGCTGCGGACCATCGGGATGGACATTGTCCACACCAAGACCAAAACCCACAACTACTACCTGGGCCAGCGGACCTTCCAGCTGGCGGAGGTGAAGCTGCTCATTGACGTGGTTCAATCGTCCCCCTTTCTCACGGCGAAAAAGAGCATGGAGCTCATCGGCAAGCTGGAGACTCTGGCCAGCGCCCACCAGGCGGCGGGCCTCAACCGGCAGGTCTTTGTCCTCAACCGGCTGAAAACCCCCAATGAACAGCTCTACTACCTCATTGACGCCATGGACCGGGCCATCCAGACGGGGAGGGTGATTCGCTTCCGGTACTTCGACTGGTCTGTCCAGGGCCAGCGCATCTATCGCCGCAGCGGAGCATGGTATGAGGAGTCCCCGGTGGCGCTGTGCGTGGACCGGAACTATTATCTTATCACCTACCGCCCGGATCAGGGGAAGTACATCCACTTCCGGGTAGACCGGATGGACGCCCTGGAGGTCACGGACCGCCCCAGGGCCCAGCTGCCCCCCCATTTCGATCTGGCCAGCTACGTGCGTACCATCTTCGACATGCACAGCGGCAGCAGCCAGCGGGTGCTTCTGGAGCTGGACGGGAAGCTGCTCAATGTGGCCCGGGACCGCTTCGGGGATCTGGCCCACTACCGGGCCGGGGCGAACGGCGCTGTTCTGGTTTCCGCCCAGGTGGATGTGAGCCCTACGTTTCTGGCCTGGGTGCTCACCTTTGGAGGGAAGGCGAAAATCCTGGAGCCCCCGGAGGCCCGGCGGGCCCTGGGGGAGCTGGCCCGGGAGGCCCTGGCCCGATACGGGGAGGACTGCGCCAGCGGAGATGAAAACTAAGGAAAACTTAAATATTCCACCCGTTTTCCCCGGTTTACATTTCTGGAAGTATGTGGTATCCTGACACCAGAGGCGGCGCTTGTCCGCCGCGGAACGATAAAGGAGAAGAGGAACACCATGGAAAAACCTGTTTTGCTGGTTCTTGCCGCCGGAATGGGCAGCCGGTACGGCGGGCTCAAGCAGATCGACCCCGTGGGGAGCCACGGGCAGAGCATTCTGGACTACTCCGTCTACGACGCCCGGCGGGCGGGCTTTGAGACGGTGGTTTTCCTGATTAAGGACGAGATAGAAGCGGACTTCCGCCGGACCGTGGGGGACCGGGTTTCCCGGGGGATGGAGGTCCGCTATGCCTTTCAGAGGGTGGAGGATCTGCCGGCGGGGTGCGCCGCTCCGGCGGACAGGGTGAAGCCCTGGGGCACCGCTCAGGCGGTGCTGTGCGCCCGGGAGGCGCTGCGCGGGCCCTTCGCGGTCATCAACGCCGACGACTACTACGGCCCCGGAGCCTTTGACGCTGCGTACCACTTCCTCTCCAGAGAGAATCCGGACCCCATCTGTCACGCCATGCTGGGCTACCGGCTGGGCAACACCGTCTCGGACCACGGCAGTGTGTCCCGGGGGATCTGCCGGGTGGGGGAGGACGGACTGCTGGAGGAGATTGTAGAGCGGAAAAAGCTGGAAAAGGATGGGGATGGGGCCCGGTTTTCCCTGGACGGCGGGGCGGCCTGGGAGCGTTTGAGCGGGGACACGGTGGTTTCCATGAATTTCTGGGGCTTCCAGCCCAGCGTTCTGGAGGAGATCCGGGAGCGGTTTCCGGGCCTCCTGAGGGCGATGGAGGACCCGGCCGTGGGGGAGGTCTGCCTTCCCGACATTGTCGGCCCCATGGTCCGGGAGGGGAGGGCTAGGGTGGAGGTATTGCCCTGTCGGGAGCAGTGGTACGGCGTCACCTACCGGGCGGACAAGCCCTCGGTGGAGGCCGCTGTCCGGGAGAGGACTGCGGCGGGGCTGTACCCGGAGGAGCTGTGGCGTTAACAGAAATTTCGGAAAATGTTACAAAAAGTTTTCTATTTTTCTATGGAAAACGACGGGAGAAAAGGGTATCATAGGGGACGGTTCAGCCGCCCGCTGTGAGCGCGGCCTATTTCGACATATGAAGGGGGAACTCCCATGATCTTTTATTTTTCCGCCACCGGCAACAGCAAGTATGTAGCCGAGCACGTGGCCGCCGCCACCGACGACCATCTTGTCTTTCTGCGGGACGCCATCCGGGGCCGGCGCTACCAGTTCGATGTCAGCCGGGAGAGGCGGATCGGCTTTGTACTGCCCACCTATTTCTTTGGCGTGCCCAGCATTGTGACCTTTTTTCTGGAGAAGCTGCGGCTGATCGGGTATGAGGGGCAGTATGTGTACCTGGTCCTCACCTGCGGGGCCTCCACCGGCGGGGCCGGGGGACAGATGGCGAAGCTGCTGGAGGAGCGGGAGCTGGTACTCTCCGCCCGGTTCGCGGTGCCCATGGTGGACAACTACGTGCCCCTGGGCCAGCTGCCGGACCAGGAGGCCAGGGAGCGGAAGCTGGACGCGGCAGAGGTCTACCTGGAGGAGATCTGCCGGGTGGTCAGGGCCATGGGGGAGGGGGACTACGACCGCTGCCAGGGCAATGCCCCGGATGTCAAGACGGCGCTTATCTACCCCTTTTACGCCTGGGGGCGGTCCACACGGCCCTTTGTGGTTACGGACGAGTGCATCAGCTGCGGGCTGTGCCAGGAGATCTGCCCCTGCGGGGCAATCACGATCAGCCAGGGGATGCCGGTGTGGAGCAAGAAGAAGTGCGTACGGTGCATGGGATGCCTCCACCGCTGCCCGGTGGGGGCCATCCACTGGAAGAAACGGGATGAGTCCCGGGGGCGGTACGTCAACCCCAGGTCGGAGCTGTAGAAAAACCGCCCCCGGACTGAAAAGTCCGGGGGCGGTTCTTTGCGTAATATCAGACTGCCAGAAGGCCTGCGGCCCGCAGGCTGGCCAGCAGAGCGTTGAACTGGGCGACAACATCGGCCTCGCTGGTGGCGTCGGCCACAGCGGCGGCGGGTGTCACGGTACCGGCAGGGCCGGTGGGACCGGCAGGACCAGCAGGACCGGCGGGACCCTGGA
>JAAWUC010000049.1 GCA_022804995.1 Oscillospiraceae bacterium | reverse complement strand
GCAAGGAGAAGCAATGTGGACGGAACAGAAGGGATAAAATTCCCGCGCAGCGCCCGCAGAAAGCTCTTTCCCGGGGAATCCTCGGTGCCGCGGAACATCCGCAGGGTAACGGTATAAAGGGAAACTACCCCATCCCCCGAGAAAACAACCGTTA
Organism: Oscillospiraceae bacterium; assembly: GCA_022804995.1. Classification (GTDB taxonomy): domain Bacteria; phylum Bacillota; class Clostridia; order Oscillospirales; family Oscillospiraceae; genus Pelethomonas. The sequence goes on along the minus strand of JAAWUC010000049.1, from coordinate 17,669 downwards.
CACAGGATGCGGCAAGCAGAATATTTAGAATCATCAGATCGCACACCGCAGTTAGGAACCGTATCAGCCGGCCGCCTGGCAGAAACATATTAACTGACGCTCCTTTCAAAACGTTACTGATCATCTTTTGGATAACAGTTTACTACGAAGCTTTTGGGGGGTATATCAGATGGATGGTTAAAATATCATTTTTTTGCAATATGTATAAAGTCCCATTGATTTTTCGGGAGCAAACCCGTACCATCCGATAGCGGGTTCGCCAATAGCGGTGACGGTTGCGGTGTAAACATAAAAGCGCCTGTCCTCCGCCCGCTTTTTGCCCATGATGGTCGGTAGCTTCTTCAAACCGAGGGAACCAACGTGCCGCTTCGCCGCTTGACGGACCGTGATTTCACCGCTGTGCTGTTCATAAATTTCAGCCTGTTCTCCTGCAAGCATATGACCGTCTCTGCCCTTTGAGATTGAAAATCACCTGGGCTTACAGCAAGCGGCCTGCCTGGACTTGTCCCAGGCAGGCCGTTGGAATTTCCATATTTCGCTGGCGCGATTCTGCCGTACGCCGGTTAATTCCCCAATTTCCTGAGCCGTACGACCTGATTGCGTATCTCCTTGAGGCCCCCTCTCCTTTCTTTCCTCAAGTCTATATACTCCATGCTCCCTATTTTACCGTACTCCCCTTAGTTTTCCTAGTTTTTTCCTGCTGCCGGGTATATCATTGTTTAATCCACTGTTTCTATAGAGTCCACAATGCTCATCTTGCTAATCCGCCTCAGCGGGATGCAGGTCGCCAGCAGGCAGGCGGTTATCGCAAGCACCGCCGCTTCCAGAATAGGAATAACCGGCACAGTAACCAGCCGAAGCTCGTCTGTCACCGCGGCCTCCACAAAAATCGTGCAGACATACCCGGCGATACTCCCGATCGCCGCCGCGATCATTCCGTAATAGGCCCCCTCCCACAAAAACATCTTGGACAGGCTCCCCGCGCTCATGCCGATGGCCCGCTGCATCCCGATCTCGGCAACCCGGGTGTGGATATTGGTGTAAACGGTGTTGATGATGTTCAGCAGGCCGATGAACGCCACAAAGAGGATCAGCCCCCAGGCCAGGAGCCGAATCTGGGCGAAGCTCTCCGCCAGCTGGCGGTCCGTGTCCTCATAGGACAGCCAGAGGGTGCCGGGGACGCGCCCCGCCAGGGCCTCCACCGTCCCGTCAAATTCTGCCCGGTCAGTGCCCTCCGCCAGGGCGGGCAGCAGCTCGTTATACGCGGTTTTCCCCGTGAGGGCGGCATACAGCTCCTCGTTTACAATAATCTGTACTCCATTGATAAAGCCGTTGTTTCCGACACTCAGATAGCCGTCATAGCCGTCCAGGGTATCCAGCACAGCCAGCTCCCGCCCGGCCACGGTGACGCTCTCTCCCGTCAGAATTGTGGTGCGGGGAATCTCCTGGCCCTCAAAGGTCAGCGGCAGAGGATTGCGGACCATGCAGCCCTCCCCGGCCTTCAGCTTTTCCAGCACCTCCGGCGGCAAAGAGGAAAACGCCCGGTCCCAATAGGCGCTGTTCAGCCCCAGCACCTGAAACGTCTCCGCCGGCTGGAGAGGGCGTCCGAATTCGATGCCCACAGGGTAGCCGCCGGTCCCCTGCTCGTAGAGGGAGAACTGCATGGCGGTCAGCTCCGCCACCCGGGGGTCGTCCCGCATGGCCTGGTACTCCTCCGGCGAAAAGCCCACCGTCTCGTTGGTGATGGAGTAGTCCCCGTAGTGCTCCGCCACCCCGCTCCCGGCGGTATTCAGCAGGCCCACCGCCCCCTGGAGGGCGATAAAAACGGTGATGCTCATGACCAGGGACAGGACCGTGATGGCCGTGCGGCCCCGGCTGCGCTTCAGATTGAGCCGGGCGTAAAACGCCTCGAAATTGCGGCTCCGCTTCGCTTTGCGGTCCCTGCGCCTGATTCTGACCCGGCTCCCCGCCATAGCGGCGGTGGGAGCCACCCTGGCCGCGTACCGGGCGGCGGGAAGGGCGGCGGTCAGGGAAAATACCAGGGTAATGGCGGCGCTGGCCAGCAGGAACAGGCCCTTTCCGCCGCTGTTTTCCGCAATCAGGCGGTTGAGCTCTCCGGCGTCCCGCGCCAGAAAAATCTCCGGGGACAGCAGCCCCGTGGCGGCGGTGAGAATGCCCTTGGCCGAGAGAATTCCCAGCAGCAGGCCGATGGGGATTCCCACGGCGCACAGCAGCAGGACCTGCACGGCCACCAGGATGTAGAGCTGGCTCCTGTCCGCGCCGATGGCCCGGAGAACGCCGTACTGGGTCATGCGCCTGGAAACGGCGATTTTCAGGATGTTGTAGATGACCAGCCCCGCCGCCAGCAGGATGAGCCCGCCTACCAATATTCCCGCCGCCGTCATAAAGGGGAACCCGGCCTCGGAGATGTCCGTCACATCGGCGGCCTCCGCGCTGTACCGGATGCCCAGGGCGTTCAGATAGGGGACGTTGTACGTGGTGTCCAGCTCATGGACGTTCAAGGAGGATACCAGCTCGTCCATAGTGTCCTGGAAGCTCCCCTTGTCCGCCACGCGGATATCCACGTTGTAGTAGAGGTATTCCTCCGGCAGCAGGGCCTTCACCGTCCCCGGCCCCACGATGCCGTTGATGGTCCCGGCGGCGTAGTGGAGGTAGTTGCTCTCGGTGACGCCCACCAGGGTAAAATCCGCGGTAAAATCATAGGACTGGGTGATGACCCCGTGGCGCAGGGCCTTGGAGAGGGAGAGGGTCAGGGTGTCCCCCAGCTCTCCCGAAAAGCCCAGATAGCCCAGCACATCCTCCGGCAGGGCGAGCTCCATGGGGGCCTGGGGCAGGCGGCCCTCCTTTATGGCGGAAATGGCGGGGTAGACGGCGCGCACATCCTCCTGGAACTCGCTGAGGCCCAGGAGCAGGGTGTTGTCCAGCCGCGCGCTGCCCAGCACCATATAGGCGCCCACAAAGGACAGCCTGGGGTCGCTTCTCAGCGTCTCCATCTGCGCTTCGTCCATCTGGACAAACCCGGCGTGGCGGTTCCCGCCGATGGCGATGGCCTGCTGCTGCCGCATAGCGGACAGGACCCCGATGGACTGGCCGATTACCGCCGTCATCATGGTGGAGAGAACGATAGCCAGAAGAATCAAAACCGAGGTGACCCGCTGGGCCAGCAGCTCCTTCAGAGCCAGGGTGTGATAGTGTTTCATTCCGCCCCCACCTCCGACAGTACCCCGTCGACAATGGTGAGCCGCCGGGACCCCATAGCCGCGATGCGGCTGTCGTGGGTGATGACCACCAGCGCCTTGCCCATCTCCTTGCCCACGGTTTTCAGCAGCTCCATCACCTCTCCGCCGCTCCGGCTGTCCAGGTTGCCGGTGGGCTCGTCGGCGAAGATGACGTCGGGCCCCGCGATGAGGGCCCGGGCGATGGCCACCCGCTGCTGCTGTCCGCCGGAGAGCTCGTGGGGCAGGTGGGTCAGGCGGTCTCCGATGCCCAGCAGTCCGGCCAGCTTCTGGAGATAGGGCTCGTCCGGCTGTTTCTTGTCCAGGAGCAGCGGCATGGCGATGTTTTCCCGGGCGGTCAGCACAGGCAGGAGGTGGAACTGCTGGAAGATAAAGCCGATGCTCCGGCGGCGGAACGCGGACAGCTCCTTGTCGGTCAGACGGTAGATGTCCCTGCCGTCGTAGGTCAGGCGGCCGGACGTAGGCCGATCCAGGCCGGACAGCAGGTGCAGGAGCGTACTTTTTCCGCTGCCGGAGGGCCCTATGATGGAGATAAAATCGCCCGGGGCGATGGTCAGCGAGGCGCGGTCCAAAGCCACCACCCGGCTTTCGCCCTCGCCATAGATTTTGGAAAGTTCCTTTGCTTCAATGTTCATAAAAACACTCCCCTTATGTGGTATAAGGAGAGTGTAACAGACAGATCTCAAGAAACCCTCAAGGTGTGCCGTTTATTTTCAGGGAAGCGGTGGCAATTCCGCCGCCTTCCGCCCGGTTCTCCAAACGGAGCCCGCCGCCGTGCTTCCGGCACAACAGGCCGCTGCCGTATAGGCCCATACCGAAATGCCCCCCGCTCTCCTCCGTCCTTCCAAAGGGCTTCGGTCCGCTTTTTAGCAGCTCGGGGGAAAAACCGGGGCCGTCGTCGGCCACAGACAGGAGCAGAGCCGCCTCTTCCGGGGCGAGAGTGATTTCCAGCTTCTGTCTGGCGAAACGGGCCGCGTTGCCGATCAGATTTTCTGCCACAGTCAGAAAAATTCCGTGGTCAATCTGTACCGCTCCCGCGTCCGGCCCGCGGACCTCCACATCCAGCGCCGGAGCCAGCAGCCGCGCCGTCTCCTCCAGCTCCGACCGCAGGACCGCCCAGGACACACCGGCAGTCCGCACCGGCATCTGTTCCAGCCGCTGAATGGAGCTCATGGCCTCCACATACTGTTCAATCCTCACGGTATAGCGCTCCAGGCGGTCAAGAACCTGCGGGTCGGAGGCGTTCTGCCGCAGCAATTTGACACTGCCCTTCAAAACGGTGATGGGATTGCGCAGATCGTGGGCAAAGGCGGCGTTGAGCCGCTTGCGCTCCTCCGTCTGCCGCCAAAGCTCCCGGTTGGTTTTCAGCAGCTCCAGTCTCATGTCCTCAAAGGCCGCGCAGGTCTGCCCCAGCTCGTCGGCGGAGACGGCGGGGATGGTAAAATCAAGGTCGTGGGCCTGGATGCGCCGGGCCCCCTCCAGGAGGAGGGCAATGGGCTCCTTCAGCTTCCAGCGGTAGAAGAGCGCCCCCGCCAGCCCCAGTCCCGCCGGCGGGAGCAGCACCCAGCCCAGCAGGGAGATGACATCCAGCGCCGTCAGCAGCTGCAGCTGCTCCGGCGAGGGGGAGGGCAGAAAGGTCATCTCTCCGTCAAGCCCGATGCTCACCCCGCCCAGAGGATACCGGGATTTGACGGAATTGCACCCCGTCCACAGCAGGGCCGCCAGCCCCGCCGCCGCCAGCAGTCCGCAGAGGGTCAGCAGGAAAAACGCCCGCCGCAGGCTCATATTCCTTATCCGTTCCACTTGTATCCGCACCCCCAGACCGTCTCAATATAGCTGTGGAGCGTGTGGGCCGCCAGCTTGGCCCGGATCTTCCGGATGTGCTCCATAACGGTATCGCTGCTGCCCTCGCCGTCGATGCCCCACACGGTTTCATAAATCCGCTCCCGGTCGAACACCTGCCCGGCGTTTAAGGACAGCAGCTCCAGGATGTCGAACTCCCGGCGCGAGAGGGCCACCGCCTCGCCGCAAACGGTCACGGTCCGGGCGGAGTAGTCCACCGCGCACTCCTTGAAAAAGCGCACGGCGGACGGGCTGTTCCTCCGCTGCTCCCGGCGCAGGTGGGCGGCGATTCGCGCCGAGAGCTCGTCCAGATCGAAGGGCTTTACGATATAGTCGTCCGCCCCCGCCTGGAAGCCCACGATCTGGTCGGCGGACTCTACGCGGGCCGTCAAGAACAGAATGGGGCAGGACACGTGCTCCCGGATGGTCTGGCAGACGGTCAGGCCGTCCATGCCCGGCATATTGATGTCCAGCAGGATCAAATCCGGCTGGTTTTCCGCTTTTTGGACGGCCTCCTGGCCGCTGTAGGCCGTCAGAACATTGTACCGCGGGGAAAAATAGGCTTTCATTGTGTCCACAATGCCCCGTTCATCGTCTGCAATCAGCAATGTCGGCTGCAAATAGATTCTCCTCTCTATGGGGTTTTGTTTATTGTGCCACACAAATCTCAAGAAAGTCTCAAGAGGGAGAGCCCGCGCGCTGCTTAGCGCGCGGGCTCTCCCTCTTTTATCTCCCAGACAAGCCGTCTCTCCGCCCGCTATTCAAGCTCCCGGGCAGTTCTCCGCAGCCAGTCCGTAATCGGAAGATGCTGGGGACAGGCGTCCTCACACTTGCGGCAGACCAGACACTCCCCCGCCGGGGCGGCGGATTCCGCCAGAGCCCGATAGCGCTCCCGCTGCGTCGAAGCCCCGCTCTGCCGCAGCCCCAGCTGCTCCGCGTTGTAAAGGGAGAAATACTCGGGAATGGGGATCCCCTGGGGGCACCCCTCCACACAGTACCGGCACCCGGTGCAGGCAATGGCCGGAATGGCGGCGATGATCTCCGCCGCCCTCGCCAGAGCGTCCAGCTCTGCCTGTTCCAGGGGCTCCGGATTCTCCATCATTCCGGTGTTCTCCTCCAGCTGCTCCATGGTGGACATCCCGCTGAGGACCACCATCACGTGCTCCAGACCGGCGGCAAACCGAATGGCCCACCGGGCCGGGGTCCAGTCCGGGTGGACCTCCGCCAACACCTTGGCCGCCTCCTCCGGCAGCTTGGCCAGCCGCCCGCCCTTCACCGGCTCCATCACCGCTACCGGCTTGCCGTGCTTCACCGCCGTCTCGTAGCACAGCCGGGACTGGACGCCGCCGTCCTCCCAATCCAGGTAGTTGATCTGGAGCTGCACCAGCTCCACCTCCGGATGGTCCGTCAGAATCCGGTCCAGCACCTCCGCCTTGTCGTGGAAGGAGAAGCCCAGGCGGCGGAATTTTCCCTCCGCCTGCCGCTCCCGGAGGAAGCGGAAGCTGTCCAGCCGCTTGGCCGTCTCATAGCTGTCCGCGTTCAGATTGTGGAGAAAATACCAGTCGAAGTAGTCCACCCCGGCCTTTTCATACTGCTCCGCGAAGATCCGCGCCTGATCCTCCGCCGTCTTGTCCTTGAGCAGCATCAGCGGCAGCTTATCCGTCAGCGTAAAGCTCTCCCGGGGGTGGCGGCCCACCAGGCAGTCCCGGATAATGCGCTCGCTCTGACCGTCGTGGTACATATAGGCCGTGTCAAAATAGGTAAATCCCCGCTCCAGGAAAGCGTCCACCATCCCGCACACCGCCTCCCTGTCCACCACACCTTGGACCTTGGGGTCCGGCATGGGCAGGCGCATCATGCCAAAGCCTAACCGTTTCATATGTTCCGTCCTCCCTTATCTTCCTTTTTCTTTCTGCTGTAGGGCGTCCCCTCCAGGGGAAGGCTGGTCCGCCGCCGCCCGTCGTACCGGCAATATGCCCCGGCAATGGCTGGGGCGGTGGGAATGGAGGTGATCTCCCCGATGCCGATGGCCCCGCAGGCCACGTCCAGCCCGGGCTTCTCCACCACAATGGCCTTGATCTCCGGCGCCTGATTGGCCTTGAACAGCCCCAGGGTGCCGAACTTGGCGGTGGGCCTGCAGTCCTCCACCGGGTACTGCTCTGTCAGGGCGAAGCCCATGCTCATGACCACGCCGCCCTCGATCTGTCCCTCGCAGGACACGGGGTTCACCGCCTTGCCCACATCATGGGCGGCGATCATCTGCTCCATCCGTCCGTCCTCCCCCAGCACGCACACCTGGGTGGCGTAGCCGTAGGCCACGTGGCTCACGGGATTGGGCACGTCCGCCCCCAGCGGGTCGGTCTTTGCCAGATACTCGCCGTAATACTCGGTCCCGTTCAGGTCGGAGAGGATTCTCCCCTCCAGGGCCCTCTTCAAATCCTGGCAGGCCCGGCGGCAGGCCTCTCCGGTGATCAGCGTCTGCCGGGAGCCGGAGGTGGTGCCGGAGTCCGGGGCCTCGAAGGTGTTGGCCCGCTCATAGATCACATCCCCGGGCCTCAGCCCCAGCTCGCCGCAGCACATCTGGGTCAGCACTGTCCCCAGCCCCTGGCCGATGCAGGAGGCCCCGGCCTGGATGTGGAGCTTTCCGCCCTCTACCACCAGACGGCACCGCCCGGTGTCCGGCAGGCCCACGCCCACTCCGGCATTTTTCATGGCGCAGGCGATGCCCACGTACTTCCCCGCGTCAAAATAGGGCTTTACTGCCTCCAACGTCTCCACAAGGCCCGTCTCCGGCCCCACAATCTGGCCGTTGGGCAGCGTCTCCCCGGGGCGGATGGCGTTGCGGTACCGGATCTCCCAGGAGGAGATCCCCACAATATCCGCCATCTCGCTCAGAAGGCTCTCAATGGCAAAGCAGGTCTGGGTCACACCGAAGCCCCGGAAGGCCCCGGCGGGTGGGTTGTTGGTGTACCAGGCGTAGCCGTCAATGGCGAAGTTCTCGTAGTGGTAGGGCCCCGAGGCGTGGGTACAGGCCCGCTCCAGCACCGGTCCTCCCAGGGAGGCGTAGGCCCCGGTGTCCGCCGTCACCTTGGCGATGACACCTTGTATATTCCCCTGTCCGTCACAACCCAGGGTAAATTCCATCTCCATGGGGTGGCGCTTGGGATGGATGAGCAGACTCTCCGCCCGGGTGAGCTTGCATTTGACGGGCCGCTTGGTGAGATAGGCCACAAGGGCGGCGTGGTGCTGGACGGTCACGTCCTCCTTGCCGCCGAAGCCACCGCCCACCAGCAGATTTTTCACCTTCACCTTCTCCGCCGGCAGGCCCAGCATGGGAGCCGTCTCGTGCTGGGTGTCGTAGGCGCCCTGGTCCGTGGAGAGGATCATCACCCCGTCCCCGTCGGGATAGGCCACGGCGCACTCCGGCTCCAGAAAGGCGTGCTCCGTATAGGGGGTGGTGAAGGTCCGGGTGATAACGTGGGCGGATTTGGCAATAGCCCCGGCGGCGTCCCCCCGCTGGATGTGCTTGTGGGCCAGGAGGTTGCCGGAGCTGTGGACCAAAGGCGCCCCCTCGGCCATGGCCTCCGCCGGGGAGCGGACCGGGGGAAGCACCTCGTAGTCCACCCGGACCAGCTTCTTGGCCTCCTCCAAAAGCTCCTGTGTCTCCGCCGCCACCAGGCAGATAGCGTCCCCCAGATAGTGGGTCATGGATCCCTCTGCGATCATGGTGTCCCAGTCCTTCATCAGGTGGCCCACCTTATTGCTCCCGGGGATGTCCGCCGCCGTAAACACCCCCACCACGCCGGGCAGGGCCTTCGCCTCCCCGGTGTGAATGGCCTTGACAATGGCCCTCGGGTAGGCGGCGCGGACGGCGGAGGCGTAGATCATGCCCTCCATATACACGTCGTCCGGGTAGAGGCCGGTCCCCTGGACCTTCTCGGCCACATCCACCCGGTGGACTGACGCGCCGACGGCCCACTCCCGCTGTCCGGCGTCCTCAGGCAGGCGTCCCGCGCGGAGAATGGCAGCGGTCTGCCGCACACCCTCCACAATCTTCACGTAGCCCGTACACCGGCAGATATTGTTGCGCAGGGCGAAGCGGATCTCCTCCTCGGTGGGGTCCGGGTTCACGTCCAGCAGGCCCTTGGCCGCCATGACCATGCCCGGGATGCAGAAGCCGCACTGGACCGCCCCCGCCTCGCCGAAGGCGTAGGTATACGCAGCCTTCTCAAAGCCGGACAGGCCCTCTACGGTGAGAACCTTCTTCCCATCCAGCTTGTCGGTGGTGAGGATACAGGCCCGGACGGCTTTGCCGTCCACCAGAACGGTGCAGGTACCGCAGGCCCCCTCGCTGCACCCGTCCTTGGCGGAGGTGAGACGGAGCTCATCCCGCAGGAAGCGGAGGAGCTTTTGCTTTTTCTCGGTGGTCACGGTCTGACCGTTGACAGTAAATGTAGCCATGGGAGAAAACCTCCTGTTGGTAATACCACCAGTATAGAGGATAGCCGGGGGGATTTCAACATCAAATTTCCGGAATCTGGTCCGGCGTATCCACATCCGCCAGCTCCTCCGCCGGCGTCTCCAGCAGGAGGAGGCGGTCCCCGTGGCGGCGGATGACGGCGCTCCCCCCGGTGTCCCCCTCCAACTCCAGAAGCTCCGGGAAGAGATCTGCGGGAAAGACGCAGGGGTTCCCCCGCCGCCCGCCGTGGGCCAGGGCCACGATTTTGTCCGGATGTTCCGCGAACGCGTCCAGGGCCCTCTCCACAGACTCGCGGCGGAGAAGGGGCTGATCCGCCACCAGGAACACGGCCCCCCCGCAGGGCCCCAGGGCCTCCAGCCCCAGGCGGATGGTCCGGCTGACGCCCAGATCCGGGCGGTCGTTGTCCACGGGGAGAAAGCCAAAGGACTCCACCAGGGCGAGAAACGCCGGACTGCGGCTTACAACCGCCACAGCGGCGCACCGCTCCGCCGGGACGGCCTCCAGGGCCCGGCGGAGGAGGGATTTTCCGCCCACCTGGACGGAGAGCTTGCCGCCGCCGAAGCGCCGGGCGGCGCCCGCCGCCATGACAACACAGCCGATTTTCATACGCTCACTCCTTTTTAACCGCTGGATTCCTCATCCTCTTCCCGCAGGTTCTCCAGCGCCACGCGGACGGCCTCCACCACAAAGGCGGTAAACGTACAGTCTTTTCCACGGATTGCCGCCTCAACCTCCATAATTACGTCCTCAGGAAAGCGAATCGTTTTATTGATTGCACGGTATTGCTTCGGAATTTTAAATTTCCGCATGTTACACCTCGCCATATATTTGATACAGCGAGTATATGTAATATTATAACGCAAATATACGCCGCAAATTACTTGCGTTTTGCAATGTATCGTTATATAATCCTATCGAGGTGATATAACGTGCTGAAAATCGATCCCCGGGAACTTCCCAAATATTATACAACCCTTTTCAATGGCGTAACCGACGCCCTTGCCGCCCTGGAACGGCAAAACTATATTGCCGCCCAGGATATCCTCATCCGTGCCCAGCAGTCCGCCGAAAAATGGTACATAGAAGAGACAGAATGACAGGCGGCCCCTTTCGGGGGCCGCCTCAGACTGTCGATAAAGTGATTTTCGCAAAGAAAACCACATCAAAAATGTTTCAAATGCAGTTACTCTGCTAAATGAAGGATTTTGGCCTTCGATGTCCTTATTTCAAATCCACATTGAAGAAATTTCACTTATTTTCCGATTATATATAATGTTTTTTGCGGTCGATTTTTAGAATTTCTTTCGAAAACTGCAACTTTTTTGCTCTGTTCAACTGTTGAAAATGGACTTTTTCTACAAGCTGAGGCGGCCCCTTTCGGGGGCCGCCTCAGCTTATTCCCTACTTCCCATAGTACGCCTTGAGATACATCTCCTTGATCTCGCTCATCAGCGGATACCGGGGGTTCGCTCCGGTGCACTGGTCGTCGAAGGCCTGCTCCACCATCTCGTCCAGGGTGTCCAGGAAGTACTTCTCGTCCACGCCGTAGTCCCGAATCGTGGCCTTGATGCCCACGGCCTTCTTCAGCCCCTCGATCTTTTCAATGAGCTTCCGGACAGCCTCCTCGTCGCTGGCGGCGCTCACGCCGCAGAACCGGGCGCACTCTGCGTACCGGGCCATGGTATGGGGGTACTGGTACTGGGAGAAGGTGCCCATCTTCGGCGGGACCTCCTCGCTGTTGTACGCCACCACCAGGGAGATCATCAGCGCGTTTGCCACGCCGTGGGGCAGGTGGTGGAAGGCCCCCAGCTTGTGGGCCATGGAGTGGCACACCCCCAGGAAGGCGTTGGCGAAGGCCATGCCGGCCATGCAGGAGGCGTCGGCCATCTTCTGCCGGGCCTCCAGGTCATTGCCGTTCTCGTAGGCCCGGGGCAGGTACTCAAATACGCTCTTCATGGCCTTCAGGGCCAAGCCGTCGGTGTAGTCCGTCGCCATGATGGACGCGTAGGCCTCCAGGGCATGGGTCAGCACGTCCACGCCGCTGGCGCTGGTGAGGCCCTTGGGCTGGCTCATCATGTTGTCCACGTCCACAATCGCCATGTTGGGCAGGAGCTCGTAGTCCGCCAGGGGGTACTTCACGCCGCTCTCCTGGTCGGTGATGACGGCGAAGGGCGTCACCTCGCTGCCGGTGCCGGAGGAGGTGGGGATGGCGACAAAATAGGCCTTCTCGCCCATCTTGGGGAAGGTGTACACCCGCTTGCGGATGTCCACGAACCGCATCGCCAGATCCTGGAAGTCCACCTCCGGGTGCTCATACAGCACCCACATGATCTTTCCCGCGTCCATGGCGGACCCGCCGCCCAGGGCGATGATCACGTCGGGCTGGAACGCCGCCATAGCCTTGGCGCCCTCCTGGGCGTTGGCCAGGGTGGGGTCGGGCTGAACGTTGGAGAACACGGTGTAGGCAATGCCCAGCTCATCGAGCTTGTCGGTAATGGGCTTGGTGTAGCCGTTCTGGTAGAGGAAGGAGTCCGTGACCAGGAACGCCTTTTTCTTGCCCATCACGTCCCGCAGCTCGTTGAGGGCCACAGGCATACAGCCCTTCTTGAAATAGACCTTCTGGGGGGTGCGGAACCAGAGCATATTCTCTCTCCTCTCGGCTACGGATTTGATGTTGAGCAGGTGCATGGGGCCCACGTTCTCGCTGACGGAGTTCCCGCCCCAGGAGCCGCAGCCCAGGGTCAGGGAGGGGCGCAGCTTGAAGTTGTAGAGGTCGCCGATGCCGCCGTGGCTGGAGGGGGTGTTGACCACCACCCGGCAGGCCTTCATGGCGCTGACGAACTGGTCATACCGGTCTGTCCGGCTGGGGTCGATGTACAGGGAGGCGGTGTGGCCGATGCCGCCGTCCTCCACCAGGCGCTCCGCCTTGGCAACGGCCTCCTGGAAGGTCTTGGCCCGGTACATGGCCAGCACCGGGGAGAGCTTCTCGTGGGCGAAGGGCTCGGAGACGTCCACGCTCTCCACCTCGCCGATGAGGATCTTGGCGGCGGCGGGGACCGCCACGCCGGCCATCTCGGCGATCTTCGGGGCGCTCTGGCCCACGATCTTGGCGTTCAGCGCGCCGTTAATCAGGATGGTATTGCGGACCTTATCCAGCTCCTCCCCTTTAAGGAAGTAGCAGCCCCGATAGGCAAACTCCTTCTTGACCTCGTCATAGACGGCGTCCAGCACGGTGACGGACTGCTCGCTGGCGCAGATCATGCCGTTGTCGAAGGTCTTGGAGTGGATAATGGAGCTGACAGCCATTTTGATATCGGCGCTGTCGTCGATGACCACCGGCACATTCCCCGCGCCCACGCCCACGGCGGGCTTGCCGGAGGAGTAGGCGGCCTTGACCATGCCGGGGCCTCCGGTGGCGAGGATCAGGTCCGCCGCCCCCATGACCTGGTTGGTCAGCTCCAGGGAAGGCACGTCGATCCAGCCGATGATCCCCTCCGGGGCGCCGGCCTTGACAGCGGCGTCCAGGACGACCTTCGCGGCGGCGATGGTACACTCCTTGGCCCGGGGATGGGGGGAGAAGATAATGGCGTTGCGGGTCTTGAGGGCGATGAGGGCCTTAAAGATAGCGGTAGAGGTGGGGTTGGTGGTGGGGATGACGGCGGCGATGAGGCCCACGGGCTCGGCAATCTTCTTGAAGCCGAAGGCGCTGTCCTCCTCGATGACGCCGCAGGTTTTCATATTCTTGTAGGCATTGTAGATGTACTCGGCGGCGTAGTGGTTCTTGATGACCTTGTCCTCCACCACGCCCATGCCCGTCTCCGCCACGGCCATCTTGGCCAGGGGGATGCGCTGCATATTGGCGGCTTTGGCAGCCTCGAAGAAGATATGGTCCACCTGCTCCTGGGTGTAGGCGGCGAAGGCCCGCTGGGCCTGGCGCATGGCCTCCAGCTTTGCCGCAAGAGCCTCGGCGCTGTCAATGACGGTGGGGATGTTGTTCTCTGCCATAGTCGTTACCTCCTGTTGACGCGGAACTATTGTTAATGTTTTAACGAACTCTGTGATGATAGGATAGCACTTTGTTAAAGTTTTGTCAATAGGAAATTGAGCGATTCCAAAAAGATTTTTCCGGAGGCGCGCTCCCGCCCGCCTTTGTTGACAATCCGGCGGCGGTGTGATACGCTGGAACTATAATACCATACATTCAATTTTACGCGGATAAGGAGGCGGCAAGATGTCCTATAACGGCTTTGCGATCGATCAATACCTGGACGCGGCGGCGGTGACGGCGCAGCTGGACGAGCTGATCACCAAGCCCGTCTGGTCCATCCGGCGGGACAAGCTGGCGGACTATGTGGAGAATTATTTCCATGCCAAGTGCCCTGGCTCCCGGGAGATGATCGCCCGGGCCAAAAAGGTGATCCCCGGCGGAGTACAGCACAACCTGGCCTTCAACTACCCCTTCCCCATCGTCATCACCAGGGCGGAGGGGGCCAAGCTCTGGGACATCGACGGCAACTGGTACTACGACCTGCTCCAGGCCGGCGGGCCCACTATCCTGGGCAGCAATGTGCCGGCAGTCCGGGACCGGGTCCTGGAGCTGCTGAACACCTGCGGCCCCTCCACGGGCCTGTTCCACGAGCTGGAGTACAAGCTGGCCAAAAAGATCTCCGATCTGGTGCCCTCGGTGGAGATGTTCCGGATGCTGGGCTCCGGTACGGAGGCGGCTATGTGCGCCGCCAGGATTGCCCGATTAAAAACCGGGAAAAAGAACATCCTGAAAATGGGCGGCGCTTACCACGGCTGGTCGGACCAGCTGGCCTACGGGATGCGGATCCCCGGCACGAGGGGCATTTTGTCCAAAGGCGTGCCCAGCTTCGTCTTTCAGCACACCGGCGAGTTCTTCCCCAACGACCTGGAGGACCTGGAGCGGAAGCTGCGTGCCAACAGGCTTACCGGAGGCACGGCGGCGGTATACCTGGAGCCCATGGGCCCGGAGAGCGGCACCCGGCCTGTCAGCCGGGAGTTCGTCCGGGGCGCGGCCAGGCTGGCCCGGCAGTACGGGGCCCTGCTCATCTTTGACGAGGTGGTGACGGGCTTCCGCATCGGCCTCAGCGGGGCCCAGGGCTACTTCGGCGTGGACCCGGATCTGACGGTGTTCGGGAAGATCATCGCCGGAGGCTACCCCGGCGCGGGGGGCGTGGGGGGCCACGCGGACTGCATGGCCCATCTGGGGGCCGGGCTGGACTCCTCCGGCAAGAAGGTCCCCAAGGCCATGTGCGGCGGCACCATGGCGGCGACGCCGGTATCCTGCGCGGCGGGGTACTACACTCTGTGTGAGATTGAGCGCACCAACGCCTGCGAGATCGCCGGGCGCATGGGCGACCGGCTGACGGCCGGGCTCCAGGGGCTGATTGAGAAGTACGGCCTGCCCTTCGCCGCCTTCAACCAGGGGTCTATCTGCCACCTGGACAGCGTGGGGACCATGCACTTCTCCATCGACTGGAAAAAGCCTTGGACCATTCCGGAGATCCTCAAGCAGACCGGCATCCGGCAGAAGGAGATGGAGCACATGGGCGCCGCCTATATGGCTGAGGGCATCGTCACCCTGGCCGGGTCCCGGCTCTACACCAGCGCGGCCTACACTGAGGAGATGATCGACGACGTCCTCGCCCGGTTCGACCGGGTGCTGTCCAACTGCGCCCCGCTGGAGGACCGGAAGTGACCGCGCCGGAGGTCCGGGCGCGGGAGCGGATTCTCCAGGGGGCGGCGCGGCTCACCGCCCGGGGGCTCATCGCCCGCACCTGGGGCAACCTCAGCGCCCGGGTATCGGACACACAGATTCTCATCACCCCCAGCGGCCTGGCCTATGAGGGCCTCCGGGCGGAGCAGCTGGTGCTGGTGAACATAGAGGACGGCTCCTATGAGGGCAGTCTCAGGCCCTCCAGCGAGAGGGGCATCCATGCCGGCGCCTACCGCCTGCGGCCCGAGATGAATTTCGTTATCCATACCCATCCATACTGGGCCTCTGTCGCGGGGGTGGAGGGGCGGGCCCTGACGGGCTTTTTCCATCCCCTGCTGGGGAAGCGGGTCCCCTGCGCCGCCTACGGCCTGCCGGGGACGGAGAAGCTGCGGCAGGCCGTGATGGAGGAGCTCGCCGCCTGGCCGGACTGCCGGGCCCTCCTGCTGCGCCGCCACGGGGCCCTGTGCCTGGGGCGGGACATGGAGGACGCCTTCGCCGCCGCCGAGGCCCTGGAGGAGGTCTGCGAGGCCCGGGTCCGGGATCGGCTGGGGGAGCAGCCGCCGGCCCCCGTCCCCCGGGACCTCGGCTCCAGCCGCCGCCGGGGGGACGCCTTTCTGCTGACCCTGGACGGCGTCCGCAAAAGCTATCATATCGGCGGCAGGTCCCTGCCCCCCGCCGCCGCGCTCCACGCCGCCGCTTACCGGGCGGGAAATTTCCAGTATATCGTCCACGAGGCGTCCCCGGCGGTGGTGGCGGCCAGCGGGGCGGTCCGCCGCCTGCGGCCCTACCTGGACGATCTGGCCCAGATTGCCGGGGCGGACATTCTCTGCGTGCCGGACACGCCCCGCCGGGTGGAGGCGGCGCTCCGGACGCGGAACGCGGTGCTGGTGCGGGGGGCGGGGGCCCTCTGTGCCGGCGGAACAGAGGGGGATGCGGAGGCGGTGCGCACCCTGCTGCAAAAGGGCTGTGCCGCCTGGCTCTACGCCGGGGAGCTGCCGGGCTGCCGTCCTCTGGGCGGCGTGGACGCGCGGCTCCAGCGGCTGGTCTACCGGCAGTCCTACGCCAAGCGGCGGGGCTGAGAAGGGACGGACAATATGACCTATGTTTTGGCCTATGATATCGGCACAACGGGGGTGAAAACCTGCCTGTTCGGCCTGGGGGAGCGGATTACTCTGCTCTCCAGCGCCCAGGAGGGCTACGGCCTCTACCTGCTGCCCGGCGGCGGCGCGGAGCAGGAGCCAGAGGAGTGGTGGCAGGCCATGGGCCGCACCACCAGGGCGCTGTTTAAGAAAACGGCGGTGCGGCCGGAGGAGGTGTCCGGTCTCTCCTTCTGCTCCCAGATGCAGGGCCTGGTCCTGGTGGACCGGGCGGGGAAGCCTGTACGCCGGGCCATGAGCTACATGGACCAGCGGGCCGGGGAGGAGTTAAAGCGGGGGCTGGCCCACGGACCCCAGATCGCCGGGGCCAACGTGCGGAAGCTGCTCCGGTGCCTGCGCTCCACCGGGGCAGTGCCCTCCAGCGTGAAGGACCCGGTGTGGAAATACAAGTGGGTGGAGGCCCACGAGCCGGCGCTTTTCCGGAGGACGGACAAGTGGCTGGACGTGAAGGACTACCTGCTCCTGCGCTGCACCGGCCGGGCGGTGATGACCGAGGACTCCGCCTACGCCGCCCTGCTCTACGACACCAGGCGGCGGGATTGGAGCACTGCGCTGTGCCGCATGTTCGGCGTAGATATGGCCCACCTGCCGCCCATCATCCAGTCCACAGACCGGGTGGGGGGGCTGACGGACCAGGCGGCGGCGGAGCTTGGGCTGGCTCCGGGCACGCCGGTGTTCGGCGGCGGCGGGGACGCGTCCCTCATCGGCGTGGGCGCCGGGTGTACGGCGGTGGGCAGCACCCACATCTACTGCGGCACCTCCGGCTGGGTGTCCACGGTGACGGACCGGCAGCTGGTGGACGTGGACGCCATGATCGCCGCCATCGTGGGGGCCCAGCGGGGGCGGTACAACTACTTTGCCGAGATGGAGACTGCGGGGAAGTGCCTGGAGTGGGTGAAGGACCATCTGGCGCTGGACGAGATCGGGGTCTACCTGGAGAAAAAGGATGTGGCGGGCAATCAGGAGGCGGTGTACGCCAGCCTCTACGACTACCTCACCGAGACGGTGGCGAGGATCCCGCCGGGGTCCGGAGGCGTCATCTTCACCCCCTGGCTCCACGGCAACCGCTGTCCCTTTGAGGACCCGGCGGCGGCGGGGATGTTCTTCAACATCCGCCTGGACACCGGCAAGACCGAGCTCATCCGGGCGGTGCTGGAGGGGGTGTGCTTCCATCTGCGGTGGATGCTGGAGTG
>JAAWUC010000048.1 GCA_022804995.1 Oscillospiraceae bacterium | reverse complement strand
CCCCCGTAACCCCCATCGTGTGGCCCGGGGTCCAGGACCCAGCAGGGGTCCTGGCGGCTTTTTGGGTACTTTTTCGGCGGCGAAAAAGTACCCGGGGTCTGGGGCGAGGAGCCCCGGCGCAGTCATTCCCCATCAATCCAGCAGTCCATCCTCCCGCATAGAAACAAAATCATCATCCGCAACGATAATGTGGTCAGCCAGCCGAATACCAACCGTCTCCAGCGCATCCCGGACCATCATTGTAGAAATTCTGTCCTCATGGGAAGGCACCGCAAACCCGCTGGGATGGTTGTGTGCCAGGGCCACCTGTGCCGCGCCGCAGAGCAGGGCATTTTCGACAATTCTGCGAATGTTGAGATCCACACTTCCCACATCGCCCTCCGAAATCTTCCGGCAGCTCTTCATCCGCCCTTTGGCATCCAAGCAAAGCTGATACATCACCTCATTATTCTGCCCAACAAAGAGGTCCGTAAAAAACCGTCCCATCCGCTGCGTGGTGTCAAGAATTGTCTCACTGGCCGCCGCGGCCATCCGGCCCCGGCGATAAACCTGATTCACCAGCCGCAGTAAAATCGCGGCATGCTCCCCAATTCCCTTCACCTTCTGAAGCTCCTCCGCCGGCGCAGAGAGCACCGCGTCCAAAGTCCCGAACCGCTCCATAAGCGCGTGTCCCGTCGGGTTGGTGTCCCCCTGGGGGATCGCAAAAAAGAGCAGCAGCTCCAGGACCTCGTGATCCGCAAAGTACTCCAGCCCGTGGTCCAAAAACTTCCGCTTCATTCTGCCCCGGTGCCCCTCATGGGTGCTGCGCCCGGCCATAGCAGCCTCCTCTCCGCCGCCGGCCGAGGGCCGGGGCCGTCTGAATTTCATTGTAACACACAAACATCTGTTTCACAAGAGCCTTTTTCCGCGCCAAGACCCGCCCGCTTTTTGGCGGTTTTGGCCGAGAGCCCCGGCGGTTTTCCACCAGAATTTAGGCGGTCTTTTCCTACCGCTTCCGGCCTTTTGGTGATAGAATCATACCACAACCACAGGAGGAACGCAACTATGACGCACCTGCTTTTGCTTATCATCTACCTGTCCTTCATCAGTCTGGGCCTTCCCGATTCCCTCTTGGGTTCCGCCTGGCCCAGCATGTACGGCGGCTTCGGGGTCCCCATCTCCTGGGCGGGGGCCGTGTCTGTGGTCATCTCCATGGGCACCATGATCTCCAGCCTCCAGAGCGACCGGCTCACCCGCCGCTTCGGCGCGGGCCGCGTCACCGCCGCCAGCGTAATCATGACCGCCGCCGCCCTCCTCGGCTTCTCCCTGAGCACCTCCTACTGGCACCTGCTCCTCTGGGCAGTACCCTACGGCCTGGGGGCCGGAGGCGTGGACGCGGCCCTGAATAACTTCGTAGCCCTCCACTACGCCAGCCGTCATATGAGCTGGCTCCACTGCATGTGGGGCATCGGCGCGGCGGCGGGCCCCTATATCATGGGCTGGGCTCTCACCGCCGGCCTGGGCTGGCCCACGGGCTACCGCACCGTCAGCGCACTGCAAGCGGTCCTTGCCGCCGCCGTGCTGTTCAGCCTCCCGCTCTGGCGGCTTCCGGCGTCCAGCGCGCCGGAAGCCGCCCCGGCGCCGGAGCGCCAAAAGCCCTTCACCCTGAACCAGGTTCTGCGGGTCCCCGGCGTGCCCTTCGCGGTGCTGCTGTTCTTCTTCTACTGCGCCGTCGAGCAGACCTTCAACCTCTGGGCCAGCAGCTACCTCACTCTGGAGCGGGGCATCCCGGCGGAGACAGCAGCCGGCCTCGCCGGAACCTATTTTATCGGCATCACCCTGGGCCGGATGGCCAGCGGCTTCCTGACTCTGCGGTTCACCGACCGTCAGTTGATCCGTCTGGGCATCGGGGTCCTTCTGGCGGGGGTGCTGACGCTGCTGCTGCCCTTCGGGGAGATCTCCGCCCTGGCGGGGCTGGCACTGGCCGGCCTGGGCTGCGCCCCCATCTACCCCAGCGCCATACACGCCGCCCCGGCCCTCTTCGGCGCGGATAAATCCCAGGCGGTGATCGGTGTGCAGATGGCGGGTGCGTCTCTGGGAACCTGTCTGATGCCGCTCTTCTTCGGCTTTGTGGCCCAGCACGTGAGCATCCGCCTCTTCCCCCTCTTCCTCCTGCTGGCCGCGGCCCTGCTGACCGCCGCCCATGAGACCCTGCTCCGGCGGGCAAAGCCCCTGTAAAGAAATCCTAAATTTTTTCAGCGGCCAGACCCATCCTCAGGAAATCCCTTTACAATTTGTTCATATTATGGTAAAATCCGTTATCCCTATTTATTCGGAGGTGTGACATCCACCGCCTCCGGAGAGGATGCGGATACCAAATTCTTTCTAGGAGGTAGTATTATGCAGCTGCAAATCGTCCCCCTGATCATTGTCGGGGCCTACTTGATCGGTATGCTCATTGTCGGCTTTGTGGTCGGCAGGCTGAACATCAAGGACAGCCAGGACTACATGCTGGCCGGGCGGCGCATGGGCCTTTTCATGGTGGCCTTCTCCCTGTCCGCCAACAACATCGGCGGCGGCTCCACCACGGGCCTTGCCCAAAAGGCTTTCGGCGACTGGGGCATGAGCGCCATCTGGTACGTGCTGGCCGCGTCCATCGCCATGATCCCCCTGGCCTACTTCGCTCCCAAAATCCGCAAGACCATGGCTGTCACCATCCCCGAGGTGGTTGGGCGGCGGTTCGGCAGGGGCGCCAGCACCTTTACGGCGGTGCTGAGCATTCTGTCCCTGTTCTGCCTGACCTCCTCCCAGATCGCCGCCTCCGGCACCGTGGTCGCCACCCTCACCGGCATCCCTCTGAACGTGTCCCTTGTCATCGCCGGGCTGGTCATCATCCTCTATACCACCTTCGGCGGCATGATCGCCGACCAGATCTCCGACCTGGTCCAGTTCGTCATCATCCTGGTGGGCTTGGCCATCGCCACCCCCATCGTCATCAACAGCTGCGGCGGCTGGGCCGCCATCTCCGCGGCCCTGCCCGGGGAGCAGCTGAGCATCTCCAAGATCGGCTGGATGCCCATCATCGGCTATATCTTCAACTACTTCTGCACCTTCCTGGCCGGCCCGGAGATGGTTTCCCGGTTTGAGACCGCCAAGGACGAGCGCACCGCCCGGAACGCCGCCTGGCTCTCCGCCATTCTCATGGCCGCCATGTCCGTCTTCCCCACCCTGCTGGGTCTGGCGGCTCTGGCCCTCAAGGACAATATCCCCGGCATAGCCGAGAACGGCTCCAACGCCATGATGGCCGTCACCAGCGCCTACGCCCCGGAGGCCATTGTGGGCATCATCTCCGCCGCTATCATCTGCGCCACCATGTCCTCCGCCGACTCCAACCTGCTGTGCATGTCCACCATGGTCATCAACGACCTGTACCTGGGTCTGGGCGGGAAGCGGAACCTGGGCGAAGCCCAGATCGTCCGCATCACCCGGCTGTGCAACGTGGGCGCGGCGGTTATCGCCATGCTCATCTCCATGCTCAACGTGCCCATCGCCACCATGAACACCTTCGCCTTCGGCATCCGCTGCGCCGGCCCCTTCGCGGCCTACGGCCTGGGGTTGGTGATCCCCAAGGCCACCAAGCCCGCCGGCGTCATCTCCCTGGTGGCCGGAACCGCGGGCTTCTGCTTCTGGCAGTACCTCAGCGGCGGCGGCTTCTACCTAGGCATTCTGCCGGTGGTGTTCGGCTGCGCGGTGAGCGTGGCGGCGTTCTTCGCGGTCAACGCCATTACCCGGAGCATGGGCATGGAGCCCGCCCCCTCCGCCTACCTGGATGAGTAAGCGGGTACACAGTTCGACACCGCGGCGGGGCCCTTGGAGGTCCCGCCGCTTTCCAAGCGCCAGTATCTTCCTTTTTTTGTCCAAAAAGCGCTTGCCTGACCATGGAAAATCTGATATAATACACGCTGTATCATTGTCAACACGTCTATGCGTACATAACGGCTGCCAGCCGGCCGGATAAGGAGTGACCCACTGCCATGGAGCAAAAGCGCAAGCAGACCATCCTAATCGCGGACGATTCCGAGATTAACCGCTCGATCCTGGTGGATATTCTGGGAGACGAGTACGACATTCTGGAGGCGGAAGACGGCGTACAGGCCGTGGCCGCCATCCGCAAGCATCTGGCGGAGATCGACCTGGTCCTGCTGGACATCGTCATGCCGGAGATGGACGGGTTCGAGGTTCTCACCGTCATGAACCAGCAGAATTGGATCGAGGATCTGCCCGTTATCATGATCTCCGCCGAGAGCGCCCCGGCCCATATGGAGCGGGCCTACAACCTGGGCGTCACCGACTTCATCAGCCGCCCCTTCAACGCCCTGGTGGTCCACCGGCGGGTGGTGAACACCACCCTGCTCTACGCCAAGCAGAAGAAGCTGGTGAACCTGGTGGCGGAGCAGATCTATGAGAAGGAGCAGCAGAACGGGCTGATGATCGACATCCTCAGCCATATTGTGGAGTTCCGCAACGGGGAGAGCGGCCAGCATGTGCTGCATATCCGCACTTTGACGGAGCTCTTCCTCCAGCACCTGATTCTGAAAACCGATCGTTACCAGATTACCCGGGCCGACATCTCCCTCATCAGCACCGCCTCCGCCCTCCACGACATCGGCAAGATCGCCATCCCCAGCGAGGTGCTCAACAAGCCGGGGCGGCTGACGGACGAGGAGTTCAAGATCATGAAGACCCACTCCGCCGTGGGGGCGGATATGATGGACTCCGTCCCCGTCCACCAGGGGGAGCGGCTGGTGGCGGTGGCCCGGAGCATCTGCCGCTGGCACCACGAGCGCTGGGACGGCCGGGGCTACCCCGACGGGCTCAAGGGGGATGAGATCCCCATTGAGGCCCAGATTGTGGCCCTGGCGGACGTGTACGACGCGCTGACCAGCCCCCGGTGCTACAAGCCGGCCTTCACCCACGCCAAGGCGGTGGAGATGATTCTGGGGGGCCAGTGCGGGACCTTCAACCCCCTGATTCTCGAGTGCCTGACGGAGACGGCGGACCGTTTGCCCGAGATGCTCCGCAGCGCGCAGACCCAGGCCAGCCACATGGAGCTGCGCAGCGTGGCCGAGGAGATGCACCGCCACGAGGAGCTCTCCGCCAGCGAGCGGACCCTCCAGCTGCTGGAGCACGAGCGGATGAAGTACAACTTCTTCGCCGCCATGACCCAGGAGCTCCAGTTCGAGTACACCGACTCCCCGCCCATGCTCATCCTCTCCGCCTGGGGGGCGGAGAAGCTGGGGCTGGGAGAGACGGTGATGGATCCGCTCCACAACGAGCGGGCCCTGGCAATTTTCAGCGGCGCGGATATGCACCGGCTGTCCCAGGCCCTGCGCGCCGCCCCCCGGGAGAACCCGGTGGTGACATATGTGTGCAAGATCCGCCTGGGCGGGGCGGAGCGGTGGCACCGGATCATCGCCCGAACCACCTGGTCCAGCGACGAGCCCCCCAAGTACACCGGCTTTATCGGCAAGGCCGTGGACATCCACGACTCCCACGAGAAGCTGGCGACCCTGGAGCAGGAGGCGTCCCACGACGCGCTGACAGGACTGCTCAACCACGCCTACGCCCAGAAGCGCATCCTGGCCCAGATAGAGGCGGGGCCGTCCAGCCACTACGCCCTGGCGATTCTGGATCTGGACCACTTCAAGTCCGCCAACGACAATTTCGGCCACAGCTTCGGGGACCAGGTGCTCAAGCACATGGCCGAGCGGCTCCACTTCAGCATCCGGGGCGGGGATACCGCCGCCCGGGTGGGGGGGGACGAGTTCCTCATCTTCCTGGAGTACACGTCGGATCTGGAGCCGGTCATCGACCGGATCTACCAGGCCATCTCCGGGGGGAAGTTTGACGACTTCACCATCTCGGTGAGCATGGGCGTGGCTACCACGGAGATGGTGGGCTACAGCTATGACACCCTTTTCCACGCGGCGGATCAGGCCCTCTACACCGTCAAGCGGGGCGGGCGGGGCCGGTGCTGCTTCTATGATCAGTCCATGGCTGACACCCTCAGCGCCATCTCCCCCATCGACGGCGGGGAGGCCCGAGGAGAACACGACGAATGAAAAGGAGACAGAGCAATGACTTTGCAGGAGTGCTACGCCGCTATGGGCGGCGATTACGAGGGGGTCATGGGCCGTCTGCGCAGCGAGCGGATGGTGCAGAAATTCGTGCTGAAATTCCTGGCGGACGGCAGCTATGACCTGCTGCTCTCCTCCGCCGCGGCGGCGGACTGGCAGGAGGCCTTCCGCGCGGCCCACACCATCAAGGGCGTGTGCCAGAACCTGGGCTTCAACCGGCTCTACGAGTCCAGCAGCGAGCTGAGCGAGGCCATGCGGGACGGCAAACCCCTGGCGGACCCGGCGCTGCTCGAGCGGGTGAAGGAGGACTACGCGGCCACGGCCGGCGCTATCCGCGCCCTGCAGGAAGCTCTGGGGGTATGAGCGGAACAGGCGCGGAGACAGGACCCCCGGAGGTGAACGCCTAATGGCAACAATAAAAAACATGAGAAATAAAACAACCCGCTTCCTTGTCGCCAGCCTGATCATGGTGCTGGCGCTGTGCGTCTTGGTGTTCTCCTTCCTGGCCATTACCATGGACCGGAGGAGCACCAGGACCATCAACGAGGTGGGAAAAATCTATATGGACAGCATGAGCGAGCAGATCGCCCTCCATTTCGCCACCACCATCAACCTGCGCCTGAGCCAGGTGGAGGCCCTGGTCCAGACCCATGAGGCGGGATACGCCGAGGGCAGCGAGGAGGTCGTGGAGGATCTGATCTACAGCGCCCAGGCCCGGGGGTTTGAGTATCTGGCCTTCTACTCCGAGGACGGGGAATTTGAGATGCTCTACGGCAGCGAGATGGATGTGACGGATCCGGAGCCCTTTTTAGACTCCCTGAACCAGGGGGAGCAGAAGATCGCCGTGGGCACCGACCGGCAGGGCAATAAGCTGGTGCTCATCGGCGTGTCCACCGTCTATCCTATGCGCAACGGCAAAAGCTGCACCGGCCTGGTGGCCGGCCTGCCGGTAAGCTATATCAGCGAGACGCTCTCCCTCAACTCCATGGACTCCCTGGTCTACTCCTACATTATCCGCCAGGACGGGTCCTACGTCATCCGGGGGCAGGTGGCCTCCACGGACAACTATTTCGACCAGATCTACGGGGCCTTTGACGCGGACGAGGACAGCCAGGCGGCGGCGGAGCGCTGCGTGGAGGAGCTGAAGACGGCCATGGAGCAGAATGCGGACTACTCCACGGTACTGGATACAGGGAGTGAGCGGCGGCGCCTCCACTGTACCAGGCTGGCCTACTCCGAGTGGCACCTGGTGGTGGTCATGCCCTACGGGGTGCTCAACCAGGAGATCGATGAGCTGGGCAGCCAGTGGATTTTCATGTCCCTGGCGGGCTGCGCCATTGTGCTGGGGGCGCTGCTGCTGGTGTTCGCGGAGTACCTGAAGATGAACCGCCGGCAGATGCGGGAGCTGGACAACGCCCGGCAGGAGGCCGTCCAGGCCAACAAGGCCAAGAGCGAGTTCCTCTCCAACATGAGCCACGACATCCGCACGCCCATGAACGCCATCGTGGGCATGACGGCTATCGCTGTGGCCAATATCAACGACACCCAGCAGGTCCAGAACTGTCTGAAGAAGATCGCCCTGTCCAGCAAGCACCTGCTGGGGCTCATCAACGACGTGCTGGATATGAGCAAAATCGAGAGCGGGAAGCTGACGCTGAATGTGGACCAGGTCTCCCTGCGGGAGATGATGGACAGCATCGTCAGCATTGTCCAGCCCCAGGTCCGCGCCAAGCACCAGAATTTTGACGTCTTTATTCACGATATCACCACAGAGAACGTCTGCTGCGACAGCGTGCGGCTCAACCAGGTGCTCATCAACATCCTGGGCAACGCCGTCAAGTTCACCCCGGAGGAGGGGCACATCCATGTGTCCATGTATGAGGAGGCGTCCCCCAAGGGGGAGGACTATGTGCGCATCCACCTGTCAGTGAAGGACGACGGCATCGGCATGACGCCGGAATACCGGGAGAAAATCTTCGAGTCCTTCAGCCGGGAGGACAGCTCCCGGGTGCGCAAGACCGAGGGCTCCGGCCTGGGCATGGCTATTACCAAGTACATTGTGGACGCCATGGACGGCATCATCGAGGTGGACAGCGAGCTGGGACACGGCAGCGACTTCCGGGTGATCCTGGATCTGGAGAAGGCCCAGGTGATGGAGGCGGACATGGTTCTGCCGGACTGGAAGATGCTGGTGGTGGACGACGACAGGCAGCTGTGCGAGAGCACGGTATCCTCCCTCCAGTCCATCGGCGTGAAGGCGGATTGGACTTTGGACGCGGAGAGCGCCATCGAGATGGTGGCCGAGCACCGCAAAAAGCATGACGACTACCAGATCATCCTGCTGGACTGGAAGCTGCCGGGGATGGACGGCATCTCCGCCGCCCGGGAGATCCGCCGGCTCTACGGCAACGACTTCCCCATTCTGCTCATCTCCGCCTACGACTGGAGCGAGATCGAGGCGGAGGCCAAGGAGGCCGGGATCACCGGCTTCATCTCCAAGCCCCTGTTCAAATCCACCCTGTTTTACGGCCTCAAGCCCTACGTCCTCCCGGAGCGGGAGACGGTGCAGAAGAAGAAGCCCCGGGAGGCAGACATCGACCTCACCGGAAGGCGGGTGCTCCTGGCGGAGGACAACGACCTCAACTGGGAGATCGCCGAGGAGCTGCTCCGGGAGCTGGGGCTGGAGCTGGAGTGGGCGGAAAACGGGAAGATCTGCCTGGAGAAGTTCCAGGCGTCGGCACCCGGCTTCTACGACGGCATTCTCATGGATCTGCGGATGCCCGTGATGACGGGCTACGAGGCCACAGAGGCCATCCGGGCCCTGGAGCGGCCGGACGCAAAGACCATCCCCATTATCGCCATGACTGCCGACGCCTTCTCCGAGGATATTCAGAAGTGCCTGGCCTGCGGAATGAACGCCCATGTGGCCAAGCCTATTGATATCCGCGAGGTGGCGAAGCAGCTGCTGAAATTTATACAATGAGAGAGAGATTTATGGGCATGACCCGAAAAAACAATTCTGTTTTCCTGCTTTTCCTGGTATTCGTGCTGCTGCTGCCCGCCTGCGGCAGCAAGGAGACGGCCGCCACCATGCACCTGGTCAGGGCCGAAGGCGCGGTATCCGTCAATGATACGGACGGCGCATCCGTGGCCCTTATCGAAAATCTTGGACTGTACAGCGGATATGGGGTTGCCACCCAGGCGGCGAGCTATGGATGGATCGACCTGGATGAAGCGAAGCTGGCCAAAATGGATGAGGACAGCGAGGTTGAAATCGTCAAGTCCGATAAGCTGCTGGAGCTCTGCGTCCAGTCCGGCGGACTGTTCTTCAATGTTACCGAGCCTTTGACGGAGGACGAGACGATGAATATCCGCACGTCCACCATGCTCGTGGGCATCCGGGGTACCTGCGGATGGGTATACGTGGAAGACGACAGCCTGATGCACGTTTACCTTCTGCGCGGAAAGGTGGAGTGCAGCGTTCTGGGCGGGGACAGCAATGCCCTGGCGTCCGAGATGCTGACCGCCGGACAGGTGGCCAGAATGACCCTCAGCGAGGGCACGGCCTCCATCGTCGTCGAGGACTTCAGCGAGCAGGACATCCCCGCCTTTGTAATGACGGAGATTGAAGAGGATACGGCGATGATAGAGCCGCTCCAGCCTGAGGAGCCGGAGGTCACAGAGCCGCCGGAGACCGCTCCGATCGATGAGGAGCCTGCCCCGGCAGACGAAGAACCTGCTCCAGAAGATGAAGAGCCTGCCCTAGCAGACGAGGAGCCCGCTCCAGCAGACGAAGAGCCCACTCCGGTAGATGAGGAGCCTGCTCCGGCAGACGAAGAGCCTGCTCCGACAGAAGAAGAGCCCGTCCCGGCAGAAGAAGACGCCGGACAGACGTCCAACTCGGTTATCTTGGAGCAATACAAAGCTATCCTGGAGCAGGGGAAATCTTATACTTACAACTCGGATGCGGCTAGACTCGGTGAGAAGAGCTACGAGCGTTACGTAACCCACACATATGCGCTGTACCAAGAAAGCGGCTTCTCCGCGCCAACGCTGATCTTGCGGCAGGGCGGCATGGACCGCCACGGGTACTTGCTGTTCCGGTATGACGCCGATACTGGGACTACCAGCCAGGTGGGAGAGGATACAGTCACCAGATTTGAAATGCCCAGCCACAGCTTCATCAACGACGTCGGCTGGGACAACTGGCATGACCTTACGGATACCAGCTATTTGGAGTCCTGGCTGTCCTGATGTAGCAGCAGGGCCGCTCCCAATCGGGAGCGGTTCTGTTTTTTGCGCTTTTTCTAGTCCTTGTGACATCTGACATCTTTCTTGACAAATTAAGTTGTCAGATGCTATAATGGAAAAGAATTGAAGAGCAAAGGAGAGAAGCACTATGGACACGGACGTATTTCCCCAGTATCTGCGGATCGCCCTGGATGTGGCGGAAAAAATCGCGGCGGGGGAGCTGGAGGAGCGGCAGCGGCTGTCGGGCCGGTCCCTGCTGGCCTCGGAGTACGCCGTCTCCCCGGAGACCGTCCGGAAGGCCCTGCGGCTGCTGGCCAACATGAAGGTGGTGGAGGTCCGGGAGAAGAGCGGCGTGGTGGTCCTCTCCCGGGACAACGCCCGGCGGTATCTGGAGCTCCTGCGCAGCCGCCAGGATGAGCTGGAGCGGTACGAGCGGTTCCGGAACCTCTACGAGCGGTACAGCGAGCTGGGCAGAGAGATGATGGAGGCCGGGAGCCAGCTGATGACCGCCCGCCTCCACCCCACTCGGTCCCAGTGGGCCCTGCCCCAGTACGAGCTGCGGGTGCCGGAGGGGTCCGGGGCCGCGGGGAAGAGCCTGCGGGAGCTGCGGTTCTGGCAGGGCACCGGGGCCACCATCGTGGCTATCCGCCGGTCCCAGGAGACGATCGTCTCCCCGGGGCCCGACGCGGAGCTTTACGCCGGGGACATGGTCCTCTTTGTGGGAGGGCCCGACGCGCCGGCGGCGGCGGAGCGGTTTCTCGGCCTCCCCCGGACAGTGTGAGAGCGAAAAACCTGAGCGGACAGAAAGGACGGTTCTATGGATCATACCCAACTGAGCGTAATCGACCTCTTTATCATCGGCGCCTATCTGGTATCCATGGTGGCGGTGGGCGTGTACTTTATGAAGCGGATCAAAAACACCGGCGACTACTACGTGGCCGGCCGATCCCTGGGCCCCTGGGTGATGATGGCTACGGTATGCGCCACCATCATCGGCGGCAGCGGCCTCATGGGCCGGGCCGGGGTGGCCTACTCCAGCGGCACCAAGGCGGTGATCACCGCTGTGCCCTATGTGCTGGGGATGTTCATCTTCTCCGGCATCTCCGGCCGGATCTCCGACATCGGCATGCGCTACGGCGTGACCTCCATCCCGGACCTCTTTGACCGGCGGTTCGGCAGGACGGCCAAGCTCCTGCTGGCGGCCATGGTGGCCTTTACCATGATGGGCACCGTCGCCTCCCAGGTGACGGCCACCGCCACCATTATCAACATGCTGGGCAATCAGGTGGGCCTGTCCTACGAGGCGGGGGCCCTCATCGCCTGCATCATTTTTATGATCTACACCGCTTCCTCCGGCCTCTTCGGCGTGGTGTATACGGATGTGCTCCAATTCTACATGCTCCTCATTTTCGTCTACTTCCTCATCCCCGGGGCCACCCTGTTCCACATCGGCGGCTTCTCCACCTTCGCGGCCAATCTGGACCCGGCCCTGGTGAAGCCCTACATCAACGGCAGTATCGTGGGGGACATTCTCACCTACCTGGTCTTCACCATGGCGGGGGCGGAGATGTGGCAGCGGGCCCTTGCGGCCAAGGACCGGACGGCAGCAAAAAAGGGCATGTTCCTGGGCACCGCTGTCTACGCCGTGACCATCGCCCTGATGTTCTTCATGGGCATCGCCGCCCACCAGGTCATCGGCGGCGATGTGCTGGCCCAGTACGGCAGCACCGACGCGGTGGTTCCCGCCCTGGCTATCCGCGTCCTGCCCATTGGGCTCACGGGTCTGGCCCTGGCGGGCCTGCTGTCGGTGATCATGTCCACGGCGGACAGCTATCTGCTGGTGTCCGTCCAGACCTGCGTTCACGATATCGGCAAGACCTTCTTTCCCAAAATGAAGGATCGGACGGAGATCCTCCTCTCCCGCATTTTCTCCATTATTCTGCCCCTGGGGGCCCTGGTCATTGCCCTGTATATCAAAAACGCCTACAATATCCTCATGTTCGCCTGGAGCTTCTACGCGGCGGCGGCGGGCCTGCCGGCTTTCGCGGCCCTGTTCTGGCGGAAGGCCACCAAGCAGGGCATTATCGCCGGCATGGCAAGCGGCTTTGTGGTCTGCATCGGCTGGAAGCTCATGGGCGAGCCTCTGGGCCTGGGCTCCACCGTGCCGGGGACCATCGCCTGCGCCATCGCCCTGG
The DNA here is from genome assembly GCA_022804995.1 of Oscillospiraceae bacterium. GTDB lineage: Bacteria > Bacillota > Clostridia > Oscillospirales > Oscillospiraceae > Pelethomonas. Next base: position 5,516 of record JAAWUC010000048.1, on the reverse strand, counting down.
TGGGGGTCAGTCTGGCTACGTATCAGAAGAGCCCATCGGTGTTTCTGGAGTCCAAAAAGGCGGCGTAGCGTTCTTGACTATCCCCACGGAAGAGCTGCGGCAGGCCCCCGGGATTCCCCGGGGGCCTGCTTTTGCGTCCGCTACCGCCCGCCCGCTGGGGCGGACAGACGCCTCGTCCGCCTCAAGGGCAGCTCGGAGAGGCTCCGCACCGGAGCGCGGCACGCGCCGTCCCGGCACAGGTAGTACGCCGCCCCCTCCGCCGGAATGGGCGCCGCCGCCGTAAAGGGGGCCAGCCGGGCCAAGGCCCGCGCGTTGGCCGGGGTCTTTACCACCGTCTGCACCTGTTCCGGCAGGCCCTCCAGCTCCCTGGGCACCTCCGGCGCCGCAGCCAGCAGCTCCTGGCCCGGGGACAGCTCCTCCAGCAGCGCCAGCATGGAGAAGCAGCCCCCTGCCGGGTAGGTCTGGAGCTGGCCGGCCAGCCACCGCAGCTGCCGCCGGGCGGCCTCCCGGTACTTCTGCCGCCCGGTCAGCCGGCCCAGCCGCCCCAGCGCCAGCCCTGCCGCGGCATTGCCGGAGGGCAGGGCTCCGTCGGGGGCCTCCTTGGGCCGGGCAATGAGACGCTCCCCACTGTGGGCGGTGTGGTAGAAGCCGCCCCGCTCCCCGTCCTCAAAGTCCGCCAGCAGCCAGTCCGCCACCGTACACGCCTCCCGCAGCACCGAGGCGGAAAAATTGACCTCGTAGAGCTCCAGCAGCCCCCAGAGATAGAAGGCGTAGTCCTCCAGCTGGCCCAGCTGGGCCGCCTCCCGCTCCCGCCAGCGGAGCATCAGCCTGCCCTCGGGGGTTGTCAGCCGGGTCTTGAGGAACAGCCGGGCGCTCTCCGCCGCCCTCCAGTACCGCCGCTCCCCCAGAGCCCGCCCCGCCCGGGCCAAGGCCGCGATAGCCAGACCGTTCCAGCTGGTGAGCACCTTGTCATCCCGGTGGAGGGCCATCCGCCCCCGCCGCCAGAGGCGGACCTTCTCCCGACGCGCCTCCAGCTCCCCGTCCGGCGTCTCCCAGTCCGGGTTGTCCAGCAGAGCGGGGACGCCGCTGTCCCAGGTGATCCCATACCAGCGGCAGAAATCCCCGGCCTCCCGCTCCCCCAACACCCGGGCCAGCTCCCCGGGGGTGAGGCGGTAGAACCGCCCCTCCTCGCCTCCGGCGTCGGCGTCCTGTCCGGTGGCGAAGGCCCCGCCGGGCAGACGCAGCTCCTCCAGCAGGTAGTCCAGGGTCCGCCGGGCGGCGTCCTCATAGATTCTCCGCCCGGTCTCCTCCCAGCCGGCCAGACAGGCGCAGGCCAGCAGGGCGTTGTCCCCCAGCAGCTTTTCAAAGTGGGGCACACGCCACTCCCTGTCGGTGGCGTAGCGGCAGAAGCCGCCGCCAATTTGGTCGTGGATACCGCCCCGGATCATGCCCTCCAGCGTCCGGTCCGCCATCTCCAGGGCCCGCTCATCCCCCTCCAGCCGGGCGTAGGCCAGCAGAAACAGGATATTCTGCGGCATAGGAAACTTCGGCGCACCGCCAAAGCCTCCGGCGGCGGGGTCGAAGCGCCGGAGCAGCTGTCCGGCGGCGGCACGGGGCAGGCCCATGTCCGGATCCGCCGGGGACAGCGCGATCTCCGCCGCGACGCGGTCCGTCACCGCCTGTCCGGCGTCCAGCAGGCTCTGCCGGTCCTCCCGCCACAGCGCCTCCACCCGCTCCAGCACCTCCAGCAGCCCCACCTGGCCCCAGCCGGACCGGGCGGGCAGATAGGTCCCCGCCCAGAAGGGCTTCTGATCCGGCCCCGCCAGCACCGTCAGGGGCCAGCCGCCGCTGCCGGTGAGGGCGTGGCAGGCCCGCATATAGACCGCGTCCACGTCCGGCCGCTCCTCCCGGTCCACCTTGATGGGCACGAAGGCCCGGTTCAGCACCTCCGCCACGGCGGGATCGGAGAAGGCCTCTCGGCCCATGACGTGGCACCAATGGCAGGTGGAGTAGCCGATGGAGAGGAGGACCGGCCGGTCCTCCCGCAGGGCCGTCTCAAATGCCTGGGGACACCAGGGCCACCAGTCGACAGGGTCGTGGGCGTGCTGGAGCAGATAGGGCGATTTTTCTTTGATCAAGCGGTTGACAGCCATCCCGAAAACCTCCAAAACAAATTTTTTGAGATAGCCTTATGGTCGCGCAGGCTGTCGAAAAGTATACCCGCAAGAAATTGGAGGACTGAAAAACCGCCCGCCGTTCCAGCGTTCGGCAAAATCTCCCATATCTTGTTACAGAATTGTAAATCTTTTTCCCTTTCGTTGTGGTACAATATCCAGCAGCATAATAAGCAGAACCATGTTTTGCGTTCAGCGGGAGGATTGCTGTTATGGAGGGAAAGCGGACCGCCCAGGCGGAGGCCGGCGCGCGGCGGGGCGGAGCGGCAGTGTGGATCGGATTGGCGGCGGCGGCCGTGCTGGCGGCGGCCGCCGGTTTCTGCGTGTACGCCAACACCTACAGCGGGGTATTCCCCGGTGTGACAATGGCGGGGATCGAGCTGGAAGGAAAAGGGCTCAAGGAGCTGCGGGACACCCTGACCCAGGCCCTGCCCAGCAGCCTGGACGGCCAGGAGGTGACTGTCACAGCAGGCGGCGAGACACTGGGCACCTACTCCCTGACGGAGCTGGGGGCCCGGGCCGATACCGCCGGGGCCGCTGACGCGGCCTGGCAGATAGGCCGCGAGGAGGGCGCTCTGGGCTGGCTGAAAAACGGCTGGACCATGGCCGTCTGCCGTCTGGGAGGCGGGCGGGCCCTGGAACCGGCTGTAACCTACGACAGGGATACCCTGAACCGGGCGGTAAGCACCATCGCCAGCCGCTTCGACCGCGCCCCGGTGGACGGGAGCTACACCCTGGACCGGGACGGCCTCTTCGCCACCAAGGAGCTGGACGGCCGGAGCCTGGACACCGATGATCTGAAGGCCAAGCTCCAGGCCGGCCCCGGCGAAGCTGTGGAAGCGGTGTGGACCGAGGCGGAGGCAGAGGGCCTGGACCTGGAGAAGCTGGCCCGGGAGCTGGAGGGAACCCCCAGCAACGCCCGCTATGATATCGAAACCGGCCAGGTAGTGGACGGAGAGGTGGGCTTCCGCCTGGACCCGGAGGCCGCCGCCTATGTGCTGGAGGCCGCCGAGGGGGGCGAAACGGTGAAGCTCCCCGCCGACGTCACCTTCCCGACGATGACCGCCCAGGAGCTGGAGGCGGTGCTCTTCCGGGATGAGCTGGCCACTTACACCACCAATGTCTCCGGAAGCCGGTCCCGGAGGGGAAACATCCAGCTGGCCGGATCAACTGTCAACGGCACAGTCCTCAACGACGGGGATATCTTCGACTATAACCAGGTGGTGGGGAAGCGGACCGCGGAGCGGGGCTTCGGCGCGGCGGCAACTTATGTCAACGGAGAAACCGTGGACACCATCGGCGGGGGCATCTGCCAGGTGTCCAGTACCATCTACATGACCGCCCTGCTGAGCAACCTGGAGATCACCGAGCGGTACGCCCACCGGTACTACCCCGGCTATATCACCAAGGGGATGGACGCCACCGTCAGCTGGGGCGGGCCGGAGTTCCGGTTCAAGAACAATACCGGCTACCCCATCCGTATCGACGTGAGCTACGCCGACAGCAAGCTGACCGTGACCATCGTGGGCACCAAAACCGACGATACTTACGTAAAGATGACCTATGAGCAGCTTAGCTCCACCGGCTTTGAGACTGTGTACGAGGAGACAATGGACCTCCCCTGGGGGACAGAGCAGGTGAAGCAAACCCCCTATGTGGGCTTCGAGGTAGTCTCCTACCGAAACATCTACGACGGAAACGACAAGCTCCTCTCCAGCACCGTGGAGGCCAAGAGCAGCTATAAAGCCCGGGATAAAATTATCCTGGTGGGCATCAACGGCAGGCCCCCCCTGGAGGCGGAGCCCACACCGCCACCGGTGGTCCTGGATCCCTCCGCCCCCACAGGCGGAACCGTAATTCCCAGTGACCCCGGCGCCTCGGGTCCCGGCACAGGCGGAATGCCCGGCGGAACAGACGAGCCCACCGCGCCGCCGGCTCCCTCCCAGCCGGAGGATCCGGCGCCTCCCCCGGTAGACGATCAACCCCCGGACTGGCTCTAACGAATAAACGAATAAAGGATATAGACAGAGGACGGCCGCCCTGCAGGCGGCCGTCCTCTGTCTATATAAAATCTTACTCCCCGACAGGCTGAAGCCCTAAGCACGCATATACCGACTCCAGCCGAAGGCTGTTCATCTGGTGGCCGGTGCTCTCCAGAACACAGAAAGCGTACTCATAGCCGTGCAGATAGCGGTAACCGGCACCGCCGGCAATATCCTGCCTTCTCAGCTGAGCGTACCGCCGGCCCCGGTCCAGCTCCTCCCCCTCCAGCGTCTCCAAGATCCCGTCAATCTGCGCAATCATCTCCGCCTCTAAAGCCTGTAACTCCCTGGGAAGCGGGGGCCAGGGCGCACTCCCGGCGGCGTCACTGTCAGAGGAGGTCATTGCGGCCAAAAATCCCTGGGACCAGAAGAAATCGTTAAACCGGCTCTCAAAGGCAGAGAGGGCATCCTCGATTTTCCCCACCGTAGTCTCCCGCGAGGGAGGAATGGCCCGCTCCGTAGGTGTGTTGATGGCCATGCGCTCGGCACGGCTGCGCTGGTAGGCGGTGTCGTAGGCCATGCGGTAGGCATCGATCTTTTCGCTGATCTCAATCTGGAAATCAATGGAGAAATTCTGCCGCAGCATGTAGCCGCGGATGCCGCAGGAATGATTCACTATAAAGCGCCTCCCCGCCAAAAAAATCCAAAAGTTTTTATTATATTATAGCATTTTTGCACACAAGTTGTCAACTCAATACGATGATAAAATTTCAATTTTTTCATCGTATGAATTCCTCTTCCGGCAGGTACAATATCATAGTCTGAGAGGTGTTTGCCATGCCGAATGAAGCTGTATATGATTTTGGACTAAGAATCCGGCAGCTCCGCACGGAGCGGAAAATAACCCGGGCCGCGCTGGCGAAGCGGCTGGGGGTCAGTACAGAGACGGTGTACCGGTATGAGAACAATATCCAGACCCCCTCTTTGGACCGCGCGAAGCAGATTGCGGTCATTCTGCATACCTCACTCGACTATCTAACAGGTCTGGAAGATGCCTACACGATAAAATTGCCAGCCCTGTCGAACGAACAGCGGGAAGCGCTAACCGAATTTCTCCGCGTCTTTGTAGAGATAAAATGATCTCCGTCCCCACCCAGCCGGGCGGGGACATTTTTTGTCTGCAGCTCCGGCGGAGCACCGTCCACGCAGGGTCCATCGGGTTAACAGGCCGGCAGGCGAAGTCCCGGACGTGCCAAGGCTCCAGAAGGGCGCGGCCAACTCGGAGGCTTCGCCCCAAAGGAAGCACCGCAGAAACCCCCCGTAACCCCCATCGTGTGGCCCGGGGTCCAGGACCCAGCAG
>JAAWUC010000047.1 GCA_022804995.1 Oscillospiraceae bacterium | reverse complement strand
ATGAGGGGCTTCCAGGAGCCGCCCAGGAAGTCCTTCAGGCTCCCCTCGCTGACGCCGGTGAGGGAGTTCTTGTTGCCGTGGTCCTTGAACAGATTCATAGGCACCACGCCCCGGCGGGCCTTGTAGGCGGCGATGATCTCGTCGATGATCCGGTCGCCGTCGGCCTGGCGGGTTTCGTAGTTAAAGGGGATGTACTCGGCGTTGGCCTTCTTAGCCACAACGTCCAGGCAGATCTGCTTGATCTTCAGCTCCTCGCAGACTGTCTCAATACCGGGCAGGGTGCAGTTGAACTCGCTGAGCACCGCGTCGATGGCCCCGCAGGAGAGCACCGCCTCGGAGATGTAGTTGTTGCCCGCGTGGCCGTCAAAGATCTCGGTGTAGTGCTCGCCCCGGAGCTGGAGGTCCTGGCCCACGCAGGTGCAGCCCACCAGCTTGAAGCCCTTGGCCCCGGCGGCCTTGGCCTTCTCCACCACGTCCGCGTCCAGCAGCCGGTCCTGGATGTAGGTAAACAGGGAGTGCTGGTGGCCGGTGATGAGGATGTTGATATAGTCGGGGTCAATGACGTTCATGCCCACCGGGGCGGAGCGGATGACCGGGTCGCCCAGGACCACATCGTTGAGCAGGTTGGTCAGCTGGAGGCCGTATACGCCTGTGGAGATGCCCAGGCGCAGGCAGGAAATCATCATCTCCACCGGGTCGGAACTGAGGTTGGTGGAGGTCTTGACGATGTTGTTGAACACCTCGCCCTTGGCGCCGCCGGGCATGATGCCCAGCTCCTTCCACTTCTTCACCCGGGGGGCGTAGGCCAGCTTCTCCACCAGCGCCATGGGCTCGTACTCGGGCCGGTACAGGTCCGAGAGCACCGCGTCCGCCACCTTCACGCACAAATCGTACTTGTCCTCGCCGGTGACGCCGAAGAGCTCCGCCAGGTGGTTGAGGGCCTTCTCGCTGCGGATTTTGTCCTTGTGCAGGCCGGTATTTTTCAGCTGCCGGGCGGTGTTCTCCACCACATGGATATAGCACCCGGACCCGGCGGCGACAGCCCGCAGGAAATTCCGGGCCACGATGGTATCCGCGCTGGCCCCGCAGATGCCCCGGGGGGAGGCGGGGGTCACGCGGCAGGGGCCGTTGGCGCACAGCCGGCAGCACACGCCCTGGAGGCCGAAGCCGCACTTGGTTTTTTGGGTTTCCACCCGGTGGTGGGCAGTCTCCAGGTGCAGGGAGCGGATATATTCCTCCATCGGCTTATCCGCGCTGGGGCAGGTGTTGCGGCTGATACAGTCTGTACAGCTCATAGGGGTTGTTCCTCCTTATGTTTTAATCATCATCTCTCAACTCTTTACGCTTCCGGACGCTCCTCCACGGCGGTGAAAAGGTACACCCCGCCCGCCGTCCGGCAGAGCCCTATCAGGTCCTCCGCCAGGGCAAAGCTGCTCCCCTGACAGAACAGGGGCAGCACCGCCCCGTCGGAGAGCAGGATCGCCTCCGCGTCGTGGAGGTAGGCGTCCCGGGCGTCCAGGGCGTCCGGGGCCAGGGCGGCGGAGGCGCTGTCCATGAGGATGTCAAACGCGCTGCTGGCGTAGCCCGTGGGGCTCCGTCCGCTCCGCCACCGGTTGAGGAACGCGCCGGCGTCGTCCCGGGAAGCGGTGAACGCCTGCGCGGCCAGCTGGAAGGCGGGAACCGGCTCCTCCGGCTCCTCTCCGCCGTCTCCGCCGCTCTCCCCGTCCTCCCCGCTCTCCGGGGGGGCCAGAGCGGCGTCGTACTCCTCCTGGGTGACGGAGCGGGGGGTGACGGTGATGCCCAGCTCCTGCTGCCACATCTGGGAGAGAGCCTGGGCCGCGGCCCGGGCCTCCGGGGTGTCCACATAGAGGTACTCAATTTCCGGGAAGGGCCGCTGCTGGCCGTACCCCGCCTGAGCCAGCAGCGCCTTAGCCTGGGCGCAGTTCGCGGCATAGTCGCTCTCGTCGGCGAGGGTCACAAGCTCCTGGGCGTGGGCCCGGAAGTCCCACAGTATGGCCGGCTCTTCCTCCGGCTCCTGAACCGGGACTCCTCCGGGGAGAACAGGCTCCTCCTCCGCTTCCGGCTCCTCCGCGACGTCCCTCTGGCCGTAGTCGGCCACACCGTAGGGCACCAGCCCCGGCGCGGGCCGCAGGGCGGGGTTATCCAGGGCGGCGGCAAGGGCCTCCTGGTCCACCGCCAGGCACAGGGCCTGTCGGACCTCCGGCACGTCGAAGGGGGCACGGCGGGTATTGAAGAGCACGCAGTAGGATACGGCCTCCGGCTCCGGCAGCCATGTCCCGCTTTCCAACCGCTCCCGCAGGACCGCGTCCGGCAGGTTCAGGACGAAGTCCAGCTCCCCGTTCTGGAGCTTGGCGTAGTCAGCCTCGCCGCCCGACGCGGATACGAAGGTAATCACCTCCGCCCCCTTGGGGTTGGGGGTGTGGTAGGACGGATTTTTCTCCAGCCGGAGGCTCCCGCTTCCGGCGGAGGCCAGTGTATAGGGCCCGTTGGAGACCATGCCGGCCTCCGGCCTGCCCCACCTGCCGCTGTCCAGCAGCTCCTGCCGCAGGGGCATGGTGGCCGTTCCCGCGCACAGCTCCTCCAGAAAACCGGCGAAGCCGCCCTGGAGCGTCACCACAAAGGTCCCCGCGTCCGGGGCGGACACCGCCAGCAGGCTGGGGTCCCCCGTCTCCTGGACCTCGTGATACCCGGCCACAATGGACAGCAGCTCCCGTCCCGGCAGCTCGTTCTCCGGGTCCGCCAGCCGCCGCCAGGCGGCGGCGAAGTCCTCCGCCTCCACCGGCTCCCCATCGGACCATTGGAGGCCCTCCCGGAGCTTGAAGGTGCAGGTGGCGCACCCGGCGTAGTCTGTCTCCACAGTATAGCTCTCGGCCTGGCCGGGGACCAGCTGGGCGAAGCCCTCGCCGCCGTCCCCCCAGGCCATCAGATTTTCAAAGAGATGGGCGGTCACTGTCCCGCCGGCCTTGACCGGGTCCAGCGTCTCCGGCAGCTCCAGGGCGGCGGTGAGGGTAAAGGGCTCCTGCTCCGGCTCCGCCGGAACGCCCTCCTGTCCGCCGCAGGCAGTGAGCAGCGCCAGCGCCGCCAGGGCCAGCATCAGGGCCATTCTTCTCAGTTTCAGCATGAAACGCCTCCTTTCAGAGGATTGGGCGGCAGCGGCGTCATCTGTCCTCCGCCGGCACCAGCTCCCCCGCCTCGTCAAATTTGACGGGCTGGACCGTGTTGCCGGTGTGGCGGGCGATGTTGTTCAGGCGCACCAGCCCCGGGTAGTCGCTGACCAGGGTGTAGGCCGCGCCCCGCCGCTTGGCCCGGCCGGTCCGGCCGATGCGGTGGACATAGTACTCGTTCTCATCGGGCACGTCGTAGTTGATCACAGCGTCCACGTCGTCCACGTCGATGCCTCTCGCGGCCACGTCGGTGGCCACGAACACCCGCAGCTCCCCCCGGCGGAACCGGGCCATGACCTTCTCCCGCTTCTCCTGGGGGATGTCCCCGTGGATGCACTGGGCGTCCACGCCCCGCATCTGCAGCAGCTTGGCCACCCGCTCGGTGTTGCCCTTGGTGTTGCAGAAGATCATCACCCGGTCCAGGTGCTCCCGCTCCAGGATCCGCTCCACCGTGTCCACCTTCTCGCTCATGTTCACCTCCAGGCGGTATTGGAGGATATCGGGCTTGTTCTCCTCGTCGGCCCGGACGGTGATCTCCACCGCGTCCCGCTGGTAGACCCAGGCGATGTCCATGACCTCCCGGCTGATGGTGGCGGAGAAGAGGCCCAGGTTCTTCCGCTTCTTCATCTGGTCCAGAATCTTCGTCACATCGTGGATGAAGCCCATGTCCAGCATCCGGTCCGCCTCGTCGAGGATGACGGTCTGAACCTGGTCGATGCGCACCGTCCGCCGCTTGAGGTGGTCCCCCAGGCGGCCCGGGGTGGCCACCACGATCTGGGGCTTCTTCTTCAGGGCGTCGATCTGCTTGCCGATGGGCTGTCCGCCGTAGAGGCAGACGAGGCGCACGCCGGGGCGGAACTGGGCCAGATCCCGCATCTCGCTGGTGATCTGCATCGCCAGCTCCCGGGTGGGGGCGAGAATCGCCGCCTGGACCTGGTCGGAGTCCTGGTCGATGTGCTCGATAATGGGGATGCCGAAGGCGAAGGTCTTGCCGGTGCCCGTGGGGGCCTTAGCGGTCACGTCCTGCCAGTTCAGCATGGGGGGGATGCACCCGGCCTGAATGGGGGTGGACACCTCGTAATGTTTCTTTTCCAGCGCCCGCAGCATCTCCTGGGACAGGCCCAGGGTGTCAAAGCGGACGCCCTGTGTGATTTCCATAGCTCTGTTTCCTCGTATCTGTCTGATATGTTCGGGAGGGACGGGGCAGACCCCGCGCCCCTATTTTCCCATTATATTTTTTCAGTTTACCATAAAAACGCCCCTGCCGCAAGTCCGGCGGGGGCGTTTTCCGATAAATTCAAAGTTTTTTCATTTTTTGGCGGAAAGGAAACCGCCGCCCGAATACCGGACGGCGGTTTCCTTGATGGAGAAGATTGAGGAAAAACGATACAACAGTTCAGGTTGTTCCCCTAAACTGGTTATAGTTTAGCAGAATCCGGAACTTTTTTCAATGTTCTATATTGCCTAAATTTTTTCCCCGCCAAAAACTCCTGTCGTGAGATGTGTCAAAATTCACGGCATATAGCCGGTCAGCGTTTCCTTTTCCGGAGAAGTGCCAGCAGAATCCCGCCGGTGGCAATCACCACGGTCCCCACCAGCGCATAGGGCAGAACTCCCTTGGAGGGGAATTGGGGAGGCTGGGCCGGGGTGAGATTGGCCTGCGACACCTCCCGGACGGGGAAATCCGTGCCGCCGGGCTCGTCCAGGCAGAACCAGGCGTTGAGACGGCCATACATGTAGTTCACATATCCCCAGGTCCGGCCCTCCTCATCCACGAAGATCTGAGAGATGTAGCTGTTCTCGTCAGATTTCCCGGTGAGGTTGTCCAGCACCTCCCACTGTCCCCCGGTCTCCCACGCCTGCTTGACCTCCGGCGCGCCGGGGTATTCATAGAAGTTCACCACAGCCGCATCCCCGGCGTAGTCCGCGAACTCGCCGTTGTAGTCCGTGATGAAATCCGCGTACTCCTCCGCGAAGCACTGGAAATCGTAAACCAGCGCCAGCTGGTCCATAGGAACCCAGCCGTCGGTGGACTTCCCGTCCTCCCAGGTGCTGATGCAGCCCCAGTCCTTGTATTTCCAGTAGACCTCCAGAACCGTGCCGTTCTCATACTGGGCCTGGACGGAGCTGCCGCCGGGGGCGTCCCAGAGGGTGACGAAGCCCTCGGGGCCGTTGGCGTAGAAGGCCCGGACGATAGGCTCGCACTCGTCCTGGTGCTTCTCATAGAAGCGGTTCTCCGGCTCCCAGAGGACGTCGGCATAGGCCGGGGCCGTCAGCAAGACGGCGGTCAGCAGAGCTAGACAGAGCATCCACAATTTTTTCATCACAATTCCTCCATTTCACAGCAGATTGAGTATCCATCCTACCCCGTAGGAAAAACCGTTGCACAGCAGGGAGAAGAGAAACGGCCGCTTCACCTGGTCCGACAGCGCCCGCCAGCACCGCCACTCCACCAGCACCGCCGCCGCTTCCAGCGCGACCGTCACCAGGACCGGGTCCCAGCGCCAAAGTCCCGCGGCGGTGTGGTAGAGCAGCACCACCGGCGGGTTGGTCAGGCAGTTGACCAGGACCATCAGCCCCAGCTCCCGCCGCCCCCGGAGGCCCCAGGCCAAACCGAACAGCTCCTCCAGCGCCAGCGTCAGAGCCAGGGACACGGCCAGAATTTTCAGCACCGCACCGCCTCCCCTCTCAGCGGGACCCACAGCAGAACCAGGCTCAGCAGGCTTACGGCGGCATAGGCGGCGGGGCCCGTCAGCAGGTTGGGCCAGCCCAGATAGGACGGAAGCCACCCTAAAAACAGCCCGAAGGTCAGCAGGCCGAAAGCGAAGCCCTTCGCCCCGGGCAGCGTCCGGGCCGCGGCCCACAGCGTCACCGGCATGGTCATGTTGAAGAGGAACACCGCCAGCAGCCCCGGTCCCGGCAGGGCGCAGGCCAGATAGCATACCGCCGCCAGCCCCAGGCTCCCCGCCGACGCCCGCCGGGGCCCCAGACGGTCCATGGCGAAGCCCCCGGCGGTTTTGCCCAGCGCCAGCGCCAGTGTGAGCGCCAGGGCCCACTGGCTTTTCCAGGAAAAGGTCTGGTTCATCCCCATATAGGACCGCAGCACCACCACCAGAAACAGGGGCAGAAGCGGCCCATATCCGCCCTTCGGCGTCAGCTCCAGCGGGCTGTTGCCGGAGGGCCCCCGGCGGAAAAACAGAATCGCTCCCCCCAGGGCCAGCAGTCCGGCGGGGCCCAGCCAGAGGGCCGGGGCGGCCCTCCTCCCCCACAGTGTTCCGATGAAGAGCCCCAGCGCGCCGGGGGAGATGAACACCCCCAGGGCGGCGGCACGCTTTTCGCCCGCGTTGAGAACGTCGATGCCGCCGCCCAGGTGGAAGAGGGCGTTGCCCGTCCCGGCGGTTATCGCCGCCGGAACCGCCGGCAGGGGCAGATAGGCCAGGGCCGTGAGGGCACAGCCGGCGGCGGCGGTCAGGCCGTTCCGATTCAGCCGGTCCGCCAGCAGGCCCAGGGGCATTTGCAGAGCAAAGGCGCAGAAATTGTACAGCAGCAGGCACAGCACGAAATTTCCGTCCCCCGCCATGGTCCGGAACACCAGCAGGGCGCAGCTCAGATCCACCCAGAGATGGGCCAGGCTGTAGAGCGCCAGAATTTTTTTCGGCACGGAGCTCCCCCCCTTTCATCCTCTTGGACGCAAACTACATGGAAATGTGCCGGAGCGTAAAAAACTAGTGCTGTCTCCCCAAAACAGCACTAGTTTAATCCTCCACAAAAAACTTTTCAACAGGGACCTCCAGCACCTCTGACATGGTGAAGAGCGTATCGAGGGAGATGCCTTTGATTTTCTTGCCGTTGTTGGCCTCAACCTGGCTGATAAAAGACCAGCTTTTGTCGATAAGCTCGGCAAGTTGTTCCTGGGTGTAACCCCGCTTTTTCCGGTAATATGCAATTTTCAGCCCTAATACCCGGTATTTCTCCCGGAAGCGTTCCTGCATATTGATTCCCCCTGCGCCTTTAGCACGGCAAATCCGGCTTACTCCTCTTTCACATATTGAATAATATCTGAAACTTCGCAGTCGAGAATGAAGCACAGCGTGTCAATCGTTTTGACCGTTATATTTTGGCCGTGCTTCATTCTGTGTAGGATATTGGCGGAGAATCCTTCCTTGTATATCAAATGGTATTCAGTTATGCCGCGCTTGAGCAATGTCTGGTAAAACGGCTGGTAACTAATCACTTGCTATCACCCGCATCAACATTATCATATTCAATGTATTGACTATGCCCAACAAATTGACTATATTATACTGAGACAGGAAGCATATATCGGAAAAGGACGAGCCGTCAATCCGGTTCGTCCTCGTTCTCCTCCAGACATTGCTCAATCATGCTGACCACCACATTGTTGAAGCTGGTATTATTTTTTTGAGCGATTTTCTCCAGCGCTTCAATGATTTCCTGGCGCAGATAGATCGTTTTATATCGTGATTCCACCTTTTTTCGGGTTTTCTTTGGTACAAACGGCATTTCCTATCACCTCACAGGGGTATTCTAATGTAAACTACAGGGTAAATATACATGAGAATTTTTTGTTGTATTTTCCGCGAGGATGATATATAATCCATTCGGGGTGATATAATGGCTGATTATAAAAAAATGTACCATGAAATGGTCCGTGAAACAGAGAAAGCGATCAATATTCTGATTGCCGCTCAGCGCAGGTGCGAGGAGATGTACATCAGCGCCCCGGAGCCGGAGATTACATTGCTTCCTCCCCAAAGCGGAACGGACTGCGGCAATACAGAGCAATAGCGCAAAAGAGCCCGGCCTCCTGATGGAGGCCGGGCCTTTCCGGCGCTGTCTTTATTTGTCCTTTCCCAGCAGTGCCTGGGCCCCGGCGGCGAGGCCCGCCAGACCCTGGAGCTCGCTGGGGATGATGATCTTGGTGGCCTTGCCGTCGGCTGCGGCGGCGAAGGCCTCCAGGGCCTTGAGCTTCACCACCTGGTCGTTGGGCGCGGCCTCGTTGAGGAGCTTGAGGGCGTCGGCGGTGGCCTGCTGCACCCGGAGGATGGCCTCGGCCTGGGCCTCCGCCTCCATGATCTTCGCCTGCTTGGCGGCGTCGGCCCGGAGGATGACGGACTGCTTCTCACCCTCGGCCACCAGGATCTGGCTCTGCTTCTGGCCCTCGGCCTGGAGGATGGACTCCCGGCGCTCCCGCTCGGCCTTCATCTGCTTCTCCATGGCATCCTGGATCTCCCGGGGCGGGATGATGTTCTTCAGCTCCACCCGGTTGACCTTGATGCCCCAGGGATCCGTGGCCTCGTCCAGGATGGCGCGCATCTTGGTGTTGATGTGGTCGCGGCTGGTCAGGGACTGGTCCAGCTCCAGATCGCCGATGATATTGCGCAGAGTGGTGGCGGTGAGGTTCTCAATGGCGCTCATGGGGTGCTCCACGCCGTAGGTGTAGAGCTTGGGGTCGATGATCTGGAAGTAGATCACGGTGTCGATCTGCATGGTGACGTTGTCCTTGGTGATCACCGGCTGGGGGGCAAAGTCCACCACCTGCTCCTTCAGGCTCAGCTTCTTGGCCACCCGGTCGATGAAGGGCAGCTTGATGTGGGGGCCCTTGCCCCAGGTGGCGTGGTAGCCGCCCAGGCGCTCGATGACATAGGCCCGGGACTGCTGAACGATGTGGATGTTGGTAAACAGGATGATCAGGACGATGACGCCAATCGCGATGAGGACAATCGGTGCAAGCGGCATAGGATGGTTCCTCCTTCACAGGGCTCAGGGGGCGGAGCGCCCGCTGAAAAATTTAACAGCTTCATTATAGCACGCTTTTTCCGGTTTTTCCATAGGGATTTTTGAGAGTATAAAAAAAGACTATGAAAATTACGTTGACCGCCAGGACAACGACGCTTCCCTCCATTCCGCAAGGCCCGCCGGACAACATTTCATTTCCGGTGAAGCTTGTTATCAGCAGGCTTGGATAGTCGTCCGCCAGGGACACGCCGCCCAAAACCAGCGCGCCGATCCCATTCCACAAAAAGTGCATGACAACAGGCGCGATAATGGAGCCGCTGTATTCAAGAACAACGGTCATAAGCAGGCTCATGGTCAGCACGTTGAGCACGGGGATTACCCCCGCCTCCAACGCCCCGCCGTGCAGCGCCGTAAAGAGCGCCGTTGTGGCAATCGCGGCGGCGGCCGCGTTGTGCCTTTGCTTGAGCATTTGGTACAGATAGCCCCGGACAAGAAGCTCCTGCATCACTACGTTCAGAAACGCCGCCAGCGTCCAGACAGCAAACAGGGGAATCGAGCGCCTGCCGTCAAAATGAAGCGTTCCCGTAAGGCACATGACGAAAACAGGCGCCGCCAGCCACACGCTCCCCGCCGCCGCGCCCAGCGCCGTCCCCCTTGCCCAATTATCAAGCAGACACAGCTTTATTTGTCCCCTTTCCATGAGCCAGAAGGCAATGGTAAACGCGATTATCGCCAGCAGCGGCAAAATCTCCGCCCACAGTCTCCATATGGCGGGATTTTCCGAAGCCGGCAGCGGCAATACAGAAACGGCTATTGCCCATCCCAGAAAAAAGCCTGTGAATTTTATGCTTGTTATTACTGCTTTCTTCAAAGCTTATATCCTCCCCTATAGCAATACGCTATATCGGTCATCAAAAACAGCGGCCCCGCCGCTGGGGCGGAGCCGCCGTGTCAAATGCTTACAGAATTCTCACCTGACCCAGCAGGGGCACTTCCTTCTCATACCCCTGGACGGCGGCCACGATGCCGATGAACCAGCAGGCCGCGCAGAACAGTCCGCCCACCAGGCCGATGAGCCAGCCGATCAGGGGCGCGTGGCGGGCCACAATGCTGATGAGGGTCGCCGCCAACCATATGACCAGGGACTGGTTGAGGTGGAACCGGCTGCCCATCCGGTCCCCGAAGATGAGGGCGATGATGAGCCCCGGCCAGGAGAGATACGCCACAACATCCGTAACGCCTTTATTCATAGCGCAGATAACCTTCTTTCGTATCAAGTGTTTCCGGCGCTCACAGCCGCCGGAGGGAGATGTCGCCGCTGACGCTGCTCAGCAGGAACGTCCGTCCGCCGCCGTCCAGATAGATGGCCTCCCCGGACCGGGAGCCCACCGGCCCCACCAGGGGGAAGTCCGTCTCCAGCTCGCCGCTGACGGTCCGGAACTGGAGGGTAAAGCCCTCCCCCTCCGGCAGGCGGAGGCAGCAGTCCCCGGACTTGGAGGAGAGCTCCACCTGCTCCGGCACGTTCTCCGCCCGGATCTCCGCGTCGCCGCTGGCGCTGGCGCAGCGCAGGGTGCGGACCCGGCCCTTCAGCTCCAGATCGCCGCTGGCGGTACGCATCTGGACCGTCCCGAACCCGCCCAGCAGCTCCACGTCGCCGCTGCTGGTCTCCGCTTGGATATCGTCACAATTCCCTGTACACTTAAGATCCCCGCTGGAGGATTTGAACAGCAGGGTCCGGCACTCCGCCTGCCGCAGCTCCGCGTCGCCGCTGGTGGTCTTGACGGCCAGCCGGCCCGCCTCCAGCCCGGCCTCCAGCTCCACGTCGCCGTTGACGGTGGCGATCTGGACGGACTCCCAGAACCGGCGGGGCAGTGTCAGCTCCACGTCGGCCGAGGCCAAGCCCCGGAGGAAGAAGAAGCTGCTGCTGGCGGTGTTCCCCTGGCGGATGGAGAGGACGCCCTCGTCGCTGATGCGGACCTCCAGGGGCTCCACATCCCCGGAGAGCAGGATGTCGTCCTCCGCGCCCTCCCCCAGACGGAGCTTCACGTCGCCGTTGACCAGCTGCACGTCCAGGGCCTGGATATCCCGGGAGGGGAAGCTGGTGCCGGAGACCTTCCGGCTCTGGCCGGTGCCGCAGAAGAAGCCCCGCTCCTTGTCGTAGCCGGCGGCGAAGGTCCAGCCCTTGCTCTTCCTGGCGGACTGCTCCTCCCCGCTCCCCTCCTGGGGGGCGGCCTCCTCGCAGCCGTCACTGTCCACATGGAACGTCACCTTTCCCTGGAAGCCGTCGGGGTACTTCTCCTTCAGCTTCTCGGCCACGTTGCGGACGATGACCGTGGCCTGGTCCATGGCGTCCTTGGTCTGGTTGATGGTCACCCGGACCACGTCCTCCACGCCGTGGAACAGCTCGCTGGCAAAGTCCCGGCCGTCCTGCCGGGGCAGCTCCCCGTCGGGGCCCAGGCTGTCCAGATAGGCCAACAGCTCGTCCACATCCCCCAGGTCCTCCAGGGCCTGCTGGAAAGCGGCCTCCTCCTCCGCACCGTTGGAGACCAGATCCTGCCAGCGGCTGAAGAGGTTCTCGCTGAGCTCCTCGATAAGCTCCACCTTGGCGGTGCTGTCGGCGGCGGCGCTGAGCCGGCCGGTGACGGCGATGATGAATCTTGTTTTCATTTTTTCCATGGCTTAGTCCTCCTCAAATGCAATCAGGGCATCCAGCAGAGCCCTGGTATTCCGCCACTCCAGGCGGTTTTCCTCCCACTGGCGCCGGCCCTCGTCGGTGATGGCGTAGTAGCGCCGCCGTGCGCCCGGACCATCCTCCCCCCAGTAGGAGGTGATGAGGCCCCCGGCCTCCAGGCGCTTGAAGGCGGTGTAGAGGGTGGCCTCCTTGAAGCCGTACTGCCCGCCCGTCCGCTGCTGAATGGTCTTGTTGATCTCGTACCCGTAGTTATCCCCCCGCATCAGCTGGGTCAGGATAATGGTGTCCGTATGGCCCCGCAGGGTATCGGCAGAAATAGACAAGGTAATCGCTCCTTTCCGGCGGCTGTGAAACCGCCGCTTGGTATGGTCCTATCATAGCAGGATATACTTCGTCTGTCAAGGTATTTCCATAAAATTAGTATGAATTTTTTGTGAACCCGCCCGGGAACCTTTTCCCCGCCTCTGCGTCTAAACAGCACAGCCAAATAAGAAAGGAAGATATGATATGACAAAGCTGCTGGCGATTGCCCTCTCTCTGACGGCCCTGCTGGGGGCCCTGCCCGTCAATTCCGCTGTCCGGCCGGAGGCCGCGCCGGTGGAGTCCATGGATCTGATGGCCTCCGTCACCGCCCGGAGCCACCCGGACGCCGTCCCCGCCGGGGAGGCCCCCGCCGCCGCGGCAGACTTCGCCGTCCGGCTGCTCCAGGCCGGCATGAGCGGGGAGGAGAACACCCTCCTCTCCCCCCTGTCGGTGCTCTGCGCCCTGTCCATGACCGCCAACGGCGCGGACGGGGACACCCGCTCGCAGATGGAGGCCGTTCTGGGGATGCCCGTGGAGGAGCTCAACACTGCCCTGCGGAGCTGGAGCGCCGCCCTGCCGGCGGAGGAGACCTGCCGGCTGGAGCTGGCCAACGCCATCTGGTTTACCGACGACCCCCGCTTTACCGTCAGCCAGGATTTTTTACAGACCAACGCCGACTGGTACGGCGCGGGGGCCTACCGCTCCCCCTTTGACCAGGGAACCTGCGGGGAGATCAACGCCTGGGTTCAGGAGCACACCGGCGGCATGATTGACGGAATCCTGGACAGTATTCCCGCGGACGCCGTCATGTATCTGGTCAACGCCCTGGCCTTCGACGGCCAGTGGGCCAAGACCTACGAGGCGCACCAGCTCCGGGAGGGCCAGTTTACCGCCGCGGACGGGCGGGTTCTCCCGGCGGAGCTGATGTGGTCCGTAGAGAAGCGCTTCCTCCAAGATGAAAAGGCCGTGGGGTTTGTCAAGCCCTATGAGGGCGGACGGTACGGCTTCGCCGCCCTGCTGCCGGAGGAGGGGGTCAGCCTGACGGACTACGCCGCCTCCCTCACCGGAAAAAAGCTGACCGAGATGCTGGAGGGGGCCCGGGAGGTGAAGGTCAACGCCGCACTGCCCAAGTTCACCAGCGACTACAAGGCCGAGCTCTCCGAGGTTCTGGCCGGGATGGGGATGCCCCTGGCCTTCGACCGGGATTTGGCGGACTTCTCCCTTCTGGGAAGCTGGGAGAACGGAAATCTCTCCATTGACAAGGTGATCCACAAAACCCACATCTCCGTGGACGAGCGGGGCACCGAGGCCGCCGCCTCCACAGCCGTGGGGATGGTCCGGACCACCGCCGCGATTGTGGAGGAGACCAGAGAAGTGATCCTGGACCGGCCCTTCCTGTATCTGATTGTGGATCTGGAAAACAATGTGCCGGTGTTTATCGGAACGGTAAACGAGCTGTAAAAAGAACCCGCCCTGTGGTCCACGGGGCGGGTTCTTTTTTCTGTTGACAAGAGGGCGCAAGTCTGCTATCCTGACAATAAGGGGATATTACCAGCGTCCGAAAAACCGCCAGGAGCGGGGGCGCTCAACAAACAGGTAATCCAAGAAACCAGTAGATGAGGAGGGTGCTGCGAAAACAGAATAGAGGCTTCTGTCAAACAGGTTTTTTATTGATTGGAGGAATACCATGAAATCCCCAAAAAACACCCTGGCTCCGGCTGTGGGCAGTCCTGGCGACTCTCTGCAAAAACAGGCGGAGCAGGTGGTCAAAGCAGCTGGTCAGAAAATCAAAGCCGGACTGGAGAAGCCCACGGCTTCCACCGGTACGCTGATGCAGAGCTTATCGGGCGGGCCGCTGTTCAACGCCACTCTGTCCAATATCGGCGGCGGCTCCAAGGCCTCTGGCGGCGGCGGTATGCAGGCTGGCTGGAAAACATGCACTCAATTTGTAACAGCTTCGGCTGTTCTACAGGTTAACGGGAAAAGCATAGCGGACCTCTTTCAGGAAGAGAATGAGAAGTGGAGAAACATGCTGGGTGACACCGGCCTCCAGCTCCCGCCGGACAAGACGTCCGGAAAAATTTGAATCGTCATGGAGAGGACCCCGGTTTCAAGACCGGGGTCCTTGTGTTTGTTATCGGATATGCAGCCACTGCACGGCGGCTCTGTCAAAAAACTTGCGCAGGCTGCTCCTGCTGCCGGGGAGCAGCGTCAGGCCCGCCAGCCGGGAAGCGAGCCGCTTTAACAGAGTTTCCTTCCCGGCACACAGGATGAAATGCTGGATCCTGTACACCTGATCCAGATCATCATAGGCGTGTCACCCAGTACGCCGCCGCTGCCTGCGCCAGCAGAATCAGCGGCATTCCCCAGACAAAATACCAGTGCTTTGTCTTATGCCGGAAGGTCCACATCCCCAGAACGGCCCCCGCGCCGCCGCCCAGCAGGGCGGAGAGAAACAGCGTCCGCTCCCGGATCCGCCGGGCCCCCTTCCGCTTCGCCCGCCGCTTGTCAAGCCACATCAGCCCAAAGGCCCACAGATTCACCGCCAGCAGATATCCCGCGATCAGCCCCGCAGGGGAGCCGGTCAGGGCAAAAAGGCAGTCATTCGAGGCCTCCGGCAGAAAGAGCTCCTTCATAAAAGCAAACCTTCTCTCAATGCAATGTAGAGCCAGTATAGCGGCGGGAACTGTGCACTGTCAAGAGAAACCGGCCCGGAGAGGGAAAACTTTGGCGGAAAACCCCTTGTAAATCGGGCCCGGCAGAGGTATAATACATCTATTCTGAAAAAAACGCCATTTTGAAGAAATTGCAGGTGAAAACATATGGAAAGAATCAAGATTGCGGCTCTCTACGCCGACAGCCAGGCCCTGGACGGCCAGACCGTCACCGTCATGGGCTGGGCCAGAACCATCCGGGACATGAAGACCTTCGGGTTTATCGAGCTCAACGACGGCTCCTGCTTCCGCAACCTGCAGGTGGTCATGGACGCCAATGTCCTGGGCAACTACAGGGAGATCGCCGCCCAGAACGTGGGCGCGGCCCTCATCGTCACCGGCACACTGGTCCTCACCCCCGAGGCCAAGCAGCCCCTGGAGGTCAAGGCGTCCTCCATCGCGGTGGAGGGGCCCTCTTCCCCGGAGTACCCCCTCCAGAAGAAGCGCCACAGCGTGGAGTACCTGCGGACCATCGCCCACCTGCGGCCCCGCACCAACCTGTTCTCCGCCGCCTTCCGGGTCCGGTCCGTAGCCGCCCACGCTATCCACACCTTCTTCCAGGACCGGGGCTTTGTCTACGTCCACACCCCCATCATCACCGCCAGCGACTGTGAGGGCGCGGGGGAGATGTTCCAGGTGACGACCCTGGACGTGAACGACCCGCCCCGCAGACAGGACGGGCAGATTGACTACGGCCAGGACTTTTTCGGCAAGCGGGCCAGCCTGACCGTCTCCGGCCAGCTCAACGCGGAGAACTTCGCTATGGCCTTTGGGGATGTGTACACCTTCGGCCCCACCTTCCGGGCGGAGAACTCCAATACCCAGCGCCACGCCGCCGAGTTCTGGATGATCGAGCCGGAGATGGCCTTCTGCGACCTCCAGGGCGACATGGAGATTGCCGAGGCGATGATCAAATTTATCATCCGCACGGTGATGGAGAAGTGCCCCCAGGAGATGGCGTTCTTCAACAGCTTCGTGGACAAGGGGCTTCTGGAGCGGCTGGAGCACGTGGCCTCCTCCGACTTTGGCCGGGTGACGTATACCGAGGCGGTGGAAATCCTCAAAAAGAACAACGACAAGTTCGACTATAAGGTGGAGTGGGGCTGCGACCTCCAGACCGAGCACGAGCGCTATCTCACCGAGCAGGTCTTCCAGCGCCCCGTCTTTGTCACCGATTACCCCAAGGAGATCAAGGCGTTCTATATGCGCCTCAACGACGACGGCAAAACCGTGGCCGCTACGGACTGCCTGGTCCCCGGCATCGGGGAGATCATCGGCGGCAGCCAGCGCGAGGAGCGGCTGGAGGTCCTGGAGGCGCGGATTAAGGAGCTGGGCATGAACCCGGAGGACTACTGGTGGTACTGCGATCTGCGGCGGTACGGCTCCTGCCGCCACGCGGGCTTCGGCCTGGGCTTCGAGCGGATGGTGATGTACCTCACCGGCGTGAGCAACATCCGGGATGTACTGCCCCACCCGAGAACGGTGGGGACCGCAGAGTTTTAATGAGGTAACGAAAGATGAAAACACCATTTGTCACCAAATCCCAGCTGGACGAAATTGTCAAGCGCTATCCCACCCCCTTCCACCTCTACGACGAGAGAGGGATCCGGGCCAACGCCCGGGCGGTCAACGCCGCCTTTTCCTGGAACGAGGGGTTTCGGGAGTATTTTGCCGTGAAGGCCAACCCCAATCCCTCCATTCTGAAAATTTTCCGGGAGGAGGGCTGCGGGGCCGACTGCTCCAGCCTGACAGAGCTGATGCTGGCGGAGAAGTGCGGCTTCCGGGGCCATGAGATCATGTTCTCCTCCAATAACACCCAGGCCGAGGAGTACCGGATGGCGGACCGGCTGGGGGCCATCATCAACCTGGACGATCTAACCCATGTGGAGTTCCTGGAGGAATCGGCCGGCCATATTCCGGAGACAGTCTTCTGCCGCTACAACCCCGGCGGGGTGTTCACCCTGGGGGAGGGCAAGGACGGGCGCCAGGTTATGGACACCCCCGGCGAGGCCAAGTACGGTATGACCCGGCCCCAGATCGCCCAAGCTTTCAAGATGCTGAAGGCCAAAGGGGCCAAGACCTTCGGCCTCCACTGCTTCCTGGCCTCCAACACCATCTCCAACCGGTACTATCCGGAGCTGGCCGCGATTCTCTTCCGGCTGGCGGTGGAGCTGCGGGAGGAGACCGGCTGCCACATCGGGTATATCAACCTCTCCGGCGGCGTCGGCATCCCCTACCGCCCGGAGGAGCCCGCTAACGACATCGCCCTCATCGGGGAGGGCGTGCGGCAGAAGTATCAGGAGATTCTGGTTCCCGCCGGCATGGGGAACGTGAAGATCTGCGGGGAGCTGGGCCGGTTTATGACCGGGCCCTACGGCTGTCTGGTGACGCGGGTCCTTCACTTTAAGCATATCTATAAGGAGTACGTGGGGGTGGATGCCTGCGCCGCCGATCTGATGCGTCCCGCCCTCTACGGGGCCTACCACCACATCACCGCCGCCGGGAAGGAGGGCGCCCCCTGTGACCACAAGTACGACGTGGCCGGCGCCCTGTGCGAGAACTGCGACAAGTTCGCCGTGGACCGGATGCTGCCGGAAATAGAGCTGGGGGATCTGCTGATCATCCACGACACCGGGGCCCACGGCCACTCTATGGGCTACAACTACAACGGCAGGCTCCGCTCCGCCGAGCTGCTGCTCCAGGAGGACGGCGGCGTCCGCCTTATCCGCCGGGCGGAGACGCCGGAGGACTATTTCGCCACGGTGATTTGGGACTAACATTGACAGGCACGGAGCACCACTGTATAATAGTTGAAAAAAGGGGCGAAATTGAATACCGGAGAAAAGATCCTTTTGATACTCACCTCTACCTAGGGCCAGATAAAGCGGATGCAGGCTCAGATGGAGGAAACGCGGACCGAGGTTAAGGCTGTGCAGGCCGAGATCAGGGGAATGAACGAAAAACCGGATGACCTCATAACGGCTCACGAGATAACCCGCAGCTGCGTCAACGGTATTTTGGAGTGGACCGACAAGGTCAGGGCCATCCACGATTTCCCCATTCCAAGAATTTGAGCATGCCCCCCCCCCGCGGACATAGCATCCACGGATATCCTGTTTATAATTTATAGAAAGAAGCTTCCTCCCACAGGGCAGGAGGCTTCTTTTTCCGGCTTTTAAGCTGCCCCCGATTATTTGTTTTATTTCCAAAAAAGAATCTTGCCATTGGCTGGGAAGCAGTGTATAATACATCCCCAGAGTGACAAACGGAGGGCTGTTTTAGAGGGAAGTGATTGCGCTGGACGATACCAAAACCCGAATCATTTTGGCGGCAATAAAAGCCGTGCGCCAATATGGCCTGGAGGGAACACGCATCCAAAATGTCAGCGATCTGGCGGGAATCTCCCCCGGGGCGCTGTACCGCTACTTCGAGAGCAAGGAGCAGCTGATTCTGGAGTGCTTTACTTACGTGGACAAACAGGCGGCGGCGATTTTTGAGAATTCAAAATTCAGCCCCCTGGCCATGCTTGCCGACCCCATGGGCTCCGTCAAAAAGCTGTGGCAGCCCTACTTCCGCTTCTGGGTGGCCCACCCGGATGAAACCGTCTTTTACCACCGGTTTCGGGACAGCACCTTCTTCCCGGAATACGATAAGGGGCGGGACTTCTCCTATTTTGATACATTTATCAGAACGGTCCAGCTCTTTAAAAGGATCTTCCCCGCTCTGGACCGGATCAACCAGGACCTGCTGTGGCTCCACGTACTCACCTCCACGGTGATGTACGCCAAATATGTGGTGGAGGGGACGCTCCCCAGACTGTGTCAAAAGACAACAGTCTGGGGAGTCCCCAACCCCCGACTTTTATGCTCACGCAAAAAATATCCGGCATTGCTGGCGGAGCTACGCC
>JAAWUC010000046.1 GCA_022804995.1 Oscillospiraceae bacterium | reverse complement strand
AAGCGGGACATCATCCGGGTGGTCACCCCCGGCACCGTGGACGCCTCCCTGCTGGAGGGGAACCAGGCCAACTACATCTGCGGCATCTATCTTGACGAGGACGCCGCCGGCCTCTGCTTCTGCGACATCACCACCGGCAAGGCCCACGCCACCGCCTTCACCGGCCCCCAACGCACCGCCCACATCCTCAACGAGCTGGGCCGCTTCTCCCCCGCCGAGGCCGTGCTGAATCCCGCCGCCTGGGAGCAGTCCGCCCTTCTGGAGGCGCTGAAGGAGAAATTCCGCTGCCGGGCGGAGAACTGCGGCGACAAGCCCTTCCGCTTTGACGGCGCCTCCCGCCGGGTGGAAAAGCAGTTCGGCAGGGACAGCGCCGCCCGCCTCCCCAAGCCCGCCGCCGTCATGGCCGCGGGCGGGCTCCTCAGCTATCTCTACGACACCCAGAAAACCGACCTGACCTACATCAACGAGCTGGAATACTACGAGGAAGGCCGCTTCATGGAGCTGGACCTGACGGCCCGGCGGAACCTGGAGCTCACCGCCACCCTCCGGGGGAAGGAGAAGCGGGGGAGCCTCCTGTGGGTCCTGGACAAAACAAAGACCGCCATGGGCGGGCGGCTTCTGCGCTCCTGGCTGGAGCGCCCTCTTTTGAATGTCGCGGCCATCAACCGCCGCCTCGCCGCCGTGGAGGCCCTGGTGAAAAACTCCATGGGCCGGGAGGAGCTGGTCCTGGCCCTTTCCGGCGTGGCGGACATGGAGCGGCTCATCGGCCGCATCGTCTACGGCAGCGCCGGGGGCCGGGACATGGCCTCCCTGCGCTCCTCCCTGGAGAAGCTGCCGGAGGTCAAGGCGGAGCTGGCCCCCTTCGTCTCCGGGCGGCTGGGAGAGCTCTCCGCCGCCCTGGACCCCTTGGAGGACGTCTGCCAGCTCCTCCGCCAGGCCATCGTGGACGACCCGCCCTTCTCCGTCCGGGAGGGCGGCTTCATCCGGGACGGCTGGAACGAGGAGGTGGACCGCCTCCGCCACATCCTCAGCGGCGGCAAGGGCATCATCGCCGAGGTGGAGGCCCGGGAGCGGGAAAAAACCGGCATCAAGAGCCTGAAGGTGGGCTACAACAAGGTGTTCGGCTACTACATCGAGGTCAGCAAAACCTATTACAACCTGGTCCCCCCGGAGTACATCCGCAAGCAGACGCTGGCCAACTGCGAGCGCTTCATCACCCAGGAGCTCAAGGACCTGGAACACACCATCCTCACCGCCAGCGACCAGGTGGTGGCCCTGGAGTACGAGCTGTTTGTCAAGCTCCGGGAGCAGGTGGGGGCCCAGATGGACCGCATCCAGGCCAGCGCCGCGGCGGCAGCCGAGCTGGATGCCCTGTGCTCCCTGGCGGCCGTGGCTGTCAAAAACAACTACTGCTGTCCCACTGTGGATGAGAGCGGGGCCATTGAGATCCGCGACGGACGCCATCCTGTGGTGGAAAAGGTCCTCAAGGACACCTTGTTTGTCCCCAACGACACCTACATGGGGGAGCAGGAGGACCGCGTCGCCATCATCACCGGCCCCAACATGGCCGGCAAATCCACCTATATGCGCCAGGTGGCCCTCATCGCCCTCATGGCCCAAATCGGCTCCTTTGTCCCGGCCAAGTCGGCCCGAATCGGGATTGTGGACCGCATCTTCACCCGCATCGGGGCCAGCGACGATTTGGCGGCGGGGCAGTCCACCTTCATGGTGGAGATGACGGAGGTAGCCGAAATTCTCAAACACGCTACCAGCCGCAGCCTGCTGATTTTGGACGAAATCGGCAGGGGCACCAGCACCTTTGACGGCATGAGCATCGCCCGGGCGGTGCTGGAGCACTGCGCGGACAAAAAGAAGCTGGGGGCCAAGACCCTCTTCGCCACCCACTACCACGAGCTGACCGCCCTGGAGGGGGAGCTGCCCGGGGTACGGAATTTCAATATCGCCATCAAGAGCCGGGGGGAGGATTTGATTTTCCTCCGCAAAATCATCCCCGGCGGCGCGGACCGGAGCTACGGCATTGAGGTCGCCAAGCTGGCCGGCCTGCCGGAGGGCCTTATCCGCAAGGCCCGGACCATCCTCAAGGACCTGGAGAGCCAGTCCGGGCATCAGACCCCGCTGCTGGCCGCGCCCCAGGCGGAGCAGGTCTCCATGGCCGCTCTGGGGGAAGCGGAGGTCATCGACCGGCTTCGCCGGACCCAGGCGGAGACCCTGACGCCCCTGGAGGCGCTGAACCTGCTCTACGAGCTCAAGCAAAAACTGAACTGAAAGGAAACACCCCATGAGCAACTGGTTTACAATCGACAAAATTGACGGACACACCCACATTATCAGCGAGTACCGCCACTGGGAGGAGACCCACTGCTACCTCCTGGAGGGCCGGGACCGGGCCCTCCTCATCGACACGGGCCTGGGCATTTGTGACATCTCCCGGGAGGTGGAGGCGCTCACCCGGCTGCCGGTAACGGCTGTCGCCACCCATATCCACTGGGACCACATCGGCGGGCACAAATACTACCCGGATTTCTGCGCCCACGAGGCGGAGCTGAACTGGCTGAACGGAGAATTTCCCCTGAGCCGGGAGACCATTCGGGAGATGGTTCTGGACCGCTGCGAAGCGCCGGAGGATTTCCGCATCGACACCTATGAGATATTCCAGGGCACGCCTGCCCGCGTCCTCCAGGACGGCGATACCATCGACCTGGGCGGACGGAACCTGGAGGTTTTCCACACCCCCGGCCACTCCCCGGGGCATATGTGCTTTTTCGAGCGGGAAACCGGGTATCTCTTCACCGGGGACCTGGTCTATAAGGATGTGCTTTTCGCCTACTACCCCTCCACGGACCCGGAGGCGTACCTGCAGTCCATGGAGCGGGTGGCCGCTCTGCCGGTAAAGCGGGTGTTTCCCGCCCATCACAGCCTGGATATTCAGCCGGAGATTCTGGTGAGAATCCGGGACGCGTTCCGTGCGCTGAAGGCAGAGGGGAAGCTCCGCCACGGCGGCGGGCGGTTCAGTTACGGGGATTTTGGCATCTGGGTCTGACAGGGCTTACCGCAGCTCAAAATCTCCCGAAATAATCATGGTACAGCCCTCCAAAAGGCGGGACAGCTCAACCGCGAGCATTGCGTCTCTCTGCTTCTTGTACGCATGGAACAGCCGCCGCTGCTTTTTGGTCAGGGCCCCGACCAGCTCATTTTCCGCCATGTTTTCCTGTTCCCACGCCTTTTGATAGTCCTCTGATTGATATATTCTCTCGAATTTTTCGTGTGCCAGGTATTGTATGACAAAATCGGTCAAGCCCATATTTGTATCTCCTCTCGCAATTCACATCCGTTTGGATGTCCATAAAGCCATCGTAACACATCCATTCGGAAATGTCAAGGGGGAATCTATGACTTTTCAAGAACATCTGTTAGAACTTCGGCAAACACATGGCTTTTCACAAAAAGAAGTGGCAAAAGCGATTGATATCAGTCTGCCAAGCTATCAGCGTTACGAATATGGTTCACGGGAACCAACACTTTCTACACTGGTCGCTCTGGCGGATTTCTATAAAATCACCCTGGACGACCTGGTATGCAGAGACCCGAACCAATTAACTTAGCCGAACTGCCGGACAAGATTCGCCCTCTCGCCCCCCCCCGTGGGCCGCCTTTGGCGGCTTAGGGCTGGGGCCGGCAGAGCCGGCCTAACGCCTTGTTAAAGGGGGGAGGGCCGCGCCGCAGGCGTGGCGGGGGGATTCGTCGCAGGGAACCCTCTCCTACCGAAAATCTTCCGATATGGGGAAGTGCGGTGCTGGAATCCCACCACCACCGGGCTTCGCCCGGCGGTCCCCCTCCCTTTAACAAGGGAGGCGAGAGGACTCTGCTATACGGACAATAACCGCCTCTGCAACAGCAGATTGCAGACACAGCGTAAAATCCCCCTTGCATTTCCAAGCCATCCATTATATGATAAAGCAATTCCACAAAAAAGGAGACACACAAGCCCATGCGCAAACCCAAAATGAAGCTCTGGAAAAAGCTCGCCCTGGCGGCGGGAATTATCGTCATCATCCTGGCGGCGGCGCTGATTTTTATTGGCAACTACTTCGTCAATTTCGCCCTTGTCCGCGCGGACACCGGCGAGAAGGACGTCGCCCCGACCTCCGTCGTCACCGCCGAGGACCAGGCGGAAATCGACCGCAACTGGCAGGATATCACCCAGCGGCGGGACCAGTGGCTGGCCCAGTCCCGCCAGGAGGACGCGGCCATCACTTCCGCTGATGGCCTGGGGCTCCGGGCAGCAGCCTTCTACGCCCCGGAGGACACCCACCGCTGGCTCCTGGCTATCCACGGCTACAACAGCAATAAGGAGAGCATGTGGCATATCGCCAGCGCCTACGGCCTGGCCGGCTGGAACGTGCTCACCCCGGATATGCGCGCCCACGGCGAGAGCGAGGGTACGTACATCGGCATGGGCTGGCTGGACCGCCAGGACGTGCTGCTGTGGCTCGACTATATCATCTCCCTGGACCCGGAGGCGGAAATCGTCCTCCACGGCGTCTCCATGGGCGCGGCTACGGTGATGATGACGGCGGGAGAGGATTTGCCGGAGAATGTCAAGGGCATTGTGGAGGACTGCGGCTACACCTCGGTGTGGGATATCTTTGCCGACGAACTGTCCGCCCTCTACCGCCTGCCCAGCTTTCCCATTCTGAACGTCACCGAGCAGGTGGCAAGGGTCCGGGCCGGCTACGGCTTCCGTGAGGCCTCCGCCCTGGAGCAGGTGAAAAAGGCCCGGGTCCCCATCCTCTTCATCCACGGCTCCGAGGACAACTTTGTCCACACCGAGATGGTCTATCCCCTGTATGACGCCTGCCCCACGGCCAAGGACCTGCTGGTGGTGGAGGGAGCCGGCCACGGCCAGGCCTACAGCAAGGACCCGGAGCTCTACCTGGAGACGGTTTTCGCCTTCCTGGAGGAAAACTGCCTTGCGCCCTGAGAGAAAGGAGGCGGGCCCCCTATGCCCTATATTCAGCAGCTCTCCCCCCATGTGGCGGACCTTATCGCCGCCGGCGAGGTGGTGGAGCGCCCCGCCAGCGTGGTCAAGGAGCTGGTGGAGAACGCCATAGACGCCGGCGCGTCCGCCGTGGTGGTGGAGCTCCGCCGGGGAGGGATGTCCCTCATCCGGGTTACGGACAACGGCCGGGGCATCGCCCCCGAGGAGCTGCCCACGGCCTTCCTCCGCCACGCCACCAGCAAGCTGCGCCGAGCGGAGGACCTGTCCGCCATCGGCACCCTGGGCTTCCGGGGCGAGGCTCTGGCGGCCATCTCCGCCGTCAGCCGCCTGGACGTCTTTTCCCGGCAGCGGGGGGCGGAGATGGGGGCCTCCCTGTCTCTGGAGGGGGGCGTCCCCGGCCCGGTGGAGAGCGCCGGGTGCCCGGAGGGCACCACCTTCGCGGTCCGGGACCTCTTCTACAACACCCCCGCCAGGCTCAAGTTCATGAAGACCGACAGCGCCGAGGCCTCCGCGGCGGCGGCCATGATTACCCAGATTGCCCTGAGCCGCCCGGAGGTGTCCATCCGTTATATCCGGGACGGCAAAGAGGAGCTCCACACCCCCGGCGACACCAAGCTCCTCTCCGCCATCTACGCCGCCCGGGGCCGGGACTTCGCCAAGAGCCTGGTGGAGGTCCAGGGCGGCGGCGAGGGCGTCACCGTCCGGGGCTTCGTTACCGACCCCATTGCCGGCCGGGGCTCCCGGGCCATGCAGACCTTTTTCTGCTGCGGCCGGATGATTAAGTCCGCTCTGCTCACCGCCGCCCTGGAGGAGGCCTACGCCAACCGGCAGATGAAGGGTAGGTTCCCCGGCTGCGTCCTCCACATCGACCTGCCCCTCCACCAGGTGGATGTCAATGTCCACCCGGCCAAGACGGTGGTGAAGTTCGTCAACGAGCGGGCGGTGTTCTCCGCCGTCCACCACACCGTCAAGGACGCCCTGGACGCCCAAAACGCCCCCCAGCCGGCCCCGGTCCTGAAGGCCGCCGCCGTGATTCCCCAGCAGGGGGACTTCTA
The DNA here is from genome assembly GCA_022804995.1 of Oscillospiraceae bacterium. Lineage (GTDB taxonomy): Bacteria > Bacillota > Clostridia > Oscillospirales > Oscillospiraceae > Pelethomonas. Next base: position 12,688 of record JAAWUC010000046.1, on the reverse strand, counting down.
CCGGCACATGGACGCCAGGTCCTTCCGGGAGCAAACAGACACCACGGCAAAGAGGGGCCTCCCGGCCTCCGAGCTGGGGGGACGGCTCCGTTTTCAGGACTCGATGCAGCCGCCTCCTCCCCCCCGGCGTCAGCCTCCGGAGCCTCCCAAACCGGCGGAGCCGGAGAAAATCCCTGTTTCCACCCTCCGCACCTCCACACCGCCGGAGCCGCTGCCCGGAAAAGCGGAACCGCCCCTCCCCCCGCCGGACCCGGAGGAGCCGGAGCAGACCGCCATGGAGGCCGCCGCTCCCGCCCCCTGGCGCTTCGCCGGGGAGGTACTGAACACCTACATCATCGCCGAGGACGGCGAAAACATGTGGCTCATCGACAAGCACGCCGCCCACGAGCGCATCAACTTCGACCGCATGAAGGCCGGCACGGAGCCCGTCATGCGCCAGCAGCTCCTCTCCTCCGCGGCGGTGGAGCTGCCCCGGGAGCAGTACGCGGTCCTGCTGGAGCACCTCCCCCTCCTGGAGGAGTTCGGCTTTGAAGCGGAGGACTTCGGCGCCGGCTGCCTGATGGTCCGGGCCGTCCCCGCAGACCTGGACACGGGCCTTATCCAGGAGACGCTGGAGCTGCTCTCGGACAAGCTGCTCCTCTGCGGCACGGCGGACCCCTCCGCCGCCCGGGACGCCATGCTCCACACCATGGCCTGCAAGGCGTCCATCAAGGGCGGCTGGAAGAGCGACCCGGCGGAGCTGAAGGTTTTAATCGAAAAGGTCCAGAGCGGGGAAGTCCAGTTCTGCCCCCACGGCAGGCCGGTGAAGGTGAAGCTCTCCAAATATGAGATTGAAAAAATGTTCAAAAGGGCGTAGAATGGGAGCACAGGTGAAAAATTCCAAGACCGGGGCACGGACTTATAGGGGCGGATACTATCCGCCCACACGATGCCCCGGGCACGCTCGTTGGAACGGGCGGATAGTATCCGCCCCCGCGGAATTGGGCGTCCTGTTCAGAAAGGCGGTTATCCTATGACCCAGCCCCGGGTCCTCTGCGTCGTGGGCCCCACCGCCTGCGGCAAGACCAAATTCGGCGTGCTCCTGGCCAAGCGCTGCGGCGGCGAGGTGGTCAGCATTGACTCCATGCAGATTTACAAGGGCATGGCCATCGGCACCGCCGCCCCCACGGAGGAGGAAATGGAGGGCGTCCCCCACCACATGGTGGCCGTGGCCGACCCCCGGGAGAGCTGGTCCGCGGCCCGCTTCACTCAGGAGGCGGACGCCTGCGTCCAGTCCATCCTGGCCCGAAACAAACTCCCCATCCTGGCGGGCGGCACGGGCCTCTACCTGGACGCCCTCATCTCCGGCCGCACCTTCGCCCCCGGCAGCGCCGGCGGCGCGGTCCGCGCCCAGCTGGAGCGGGAGCTGGAGGCGGGGGGAATCGAGCCCCTTCTGGCGGAGCTGCGCCGGGTAGACCCGGAGAGCGCCGAGAGGCTCCACCCCGCCGACCGCAAGCGCATCCTCCGGGCCCTGGAGGTCTACCGGGAAACCGGCAAGACCATCTCCCGGCACAACCGGGAAACCCAGGCCCTCCCCAAAAAATACGCCCCCATCTGCCTGGGCCTGGCCTTCCGGGACCGGGAGGAGATGAAGCGGCGCATTGACCTGCGGGTGGACGCCATGCTCTCCGCCGGCCTCCTGGAGGAGGTCCGGGCCCTGGTGGATTCCGGCGTCCCCCGCTCCTCCACGGCCCTCCAGGCCATCGGCTACAAGGAGCTGCTGCCCGTGCTGGACGGGGAGGCCTCCCTGGCCGAGGCGGCGGAGGAGGTGAAGCTCCGCTCCCGCCAATACGCCAAGCGGCAGCTGACCTGGCTGCGCCGGAACGGGGAAATCCACTGGATTCTCCGTGAAAAAGGGGAGGATCTCCGTCCGGCCCTCCAAATTGCGACAGAAATTCTTACCGCCCAGGGGCTACAATAGCCTTACGGCGGACAAGCCTGTCCGTCAAACCAATGAAAAAGAGAGGTAGACGCCATGGCAAAATCACCCAACCTCCAGGACGTGTTCCTGGCCTCCGCCCGGAGCGGCGAGATCCCGGTCACTGTGTTCCTCATCAACGGCTTTCAGATGCGGGGGACCATCACCGGCTTTGATGCCTTCACAGTGGTGCTGACGGTGGAGGGCAAGCAGAATCTGATTTACAAGCACGCCATTTCCACCGTCAGCCCCACCCAAAGCGTGGATTTGCAGGAGTGGGAGGAAACCCTAGCTTAGCCTGCCCGGCGCGCCCCATGGAGACTACATATGAAAAACGGAACCCTGGCCACAAGACTGATGCTGGCCGCCATCTTCGCCGCGGTGATCCTCTACTTCGGCCTCAACCTGGCGGCTACTTTTGCCGATCCCTTCACCACCGCCCCGGCCTACCCCTATGTCAGCGAGCACGCTCTGGCGGTGTCCGGATACGTGGTGCGCGCCGAGGAGGTTTTGTCCGGCAGCGCCGGGGAGCTGGTCTATGTCTCCCGGGGCGAGGGGGAGCGGGTCAGCGCCGGAGGCACAGTGGCCTACGTCTACCCCAGCGCCCAGGCCCTGGCCGACGCCAACACCCTCCGTTCCCTGTCGGAGCAGCTTGAGCAGCTGCTCTATGCCCGCTCCCTCACCGCCGGCACCCAGACGGAGCTGCGGCTGGAGGAGGAGGTGTCCGCCTCCCTGACTGCCTTCCACGCCGCCCTATCCGGGTCGAATCTGGCAGCGGCCACCGCCGCCGGGGAGACCCTGCGGGCGGCGGTGCTCAAGCGGAGCTATGCCTACAGCGGGGCGGAGGATCTGGAGGGGGCCGTCGCCTCCCTCCAGGGGCAGATCGCCGCCCTCTCCGCCTCCACCACCGGCGCACAGCGGGTGACGGCCCCCCACGCCGGCCTCTTCTCCGGCATGGTAGACGGCTACGAGCCGGTCCTCACCCTGGAGGCGGCGGCGGAGATGACCCCCGCCCAATATGAGGCTATCGCTCCCGGGGCGGCGGAGGGCCTGGGCCGCGTGGTCCTGGGGAGCCGCTGGGCCTTTGTGACCCTGGTGGACGACGCCGACATAGGCCGGCTCCAGGAGGGGGACACGGTGCGCCTGCGCTTCCAGACGGGCCTGGACCGGGACATGACCATGACCGTCACTCACATCAGCGCCGCGGAGGGGGGGCGGCGGGCAGTCACCTTGGAGAGCGGGGAGTACCTCCATCTCACCACCCTCCTGCGGCGGCAGAACGCACAGCTCATCTTTGACAGCTACACCGGCATCCGGGTCCCCCGGGCGGCGGTGCGCCTGGGCGAGGAGACGGTGACGGATGAGGCCGGCAATCCGGTGCTGGAGAGCGACGGCACGGAGCGGACCCGGAGCGTCACCGGCGTCTACTGCGTCTGGGGCACCTTCGCCCGGTTCAAGCCGGTGGAGGTGGTCTGGCAGGATGAGGAATATATGCTGGTGCGCCCCGGAGAGGACGCCGGCGACGCGCGGCGGCTGCGGTCCGGAGACACGGTCATCATCGCCGCTGTGGATCTATACGACGGGAAGGTGATCTACTGATGACAATCGCGGACAATATCCGGAGCATCCGGGAGCGGATGGCCCGCGCGGCGCTGGCCGCCGGACGGAAGCCGGAGGAGGTGATCCTGGTGGGAGCCAGCAAGATGAACGGCGCCGCCGCCTGCCGGGAGGCCATCGCCGCCGGCATCGACGCCCTGGGGGAGAACCGGGTCCAGGAGATGCGCGGGAAGCTGGAAGAGGGGGCCTACGAGGGCGCGCCCCTCCACTTTATCGGCCACCTCCAGCGCAACAAGGTCCGGCAGGTGGTGGGGGCCGCGTCCCTGATCCACTCGGTGAGCTCCCTGGAGCTGCTGGAGGAGATCGACCGGCAGGCGGAGAAGCGCGGCCTTGTCCAGGATATCCTGCTGGAGGTGAACGTGGGCGGGGAGGAGAGCAAGAGCGGCTTCGCCCCCGGGGAGGTGCGCCGGGCGGCGGAGCGGGCCCGGACGCGCCGTCATGTGCGGCCTCTGGGGCTGATGACCATTCCCCCCGTTCTGCGGGAGAGCCACGGGAACCTGCCCTTTTTTCAGGAAGTTTTTCGTCTTTATGTTGACATAAGCGAAAATTTGTATGATAATGAATTCAAATACCTATCAATGGGCATGAGCGATGACTTCGAGGACGCCATTGCCGCCGGGGCGACGCTGATCCGGGTCGGGTCGGCCATCTTCGGCCAGCGGCAGTACCGTTGATAAGAGGAGGTTTCCCTATGGGCTTATTAGACGATCTCAAGCGGATGATGCACCCCATAAACGACGAGGACGACGAGGATTATATGGACTTTGACGACCAGGAGTCCCCCTTTCTGGAGTCACACTCCCGCTCGGACCGTAGCAGCGTGGACAGCCGCCGGGGCAAGGTGGTGAACATCCACGCCACCACCCAGCTGAAGGTGGTGTTGGTTAAGCCGGAGCGGTTTGAGTCCGCCAGCGAAATCGCCGACCATCTCAAGGAGAAGCGGACGGTGGTCATCAACCTGGAGGACACCAACCGGGACATCGCCCGCCGCCTGGTGGACTTTCTCTCCGGCGTCGCCTACGCGGGGGAGGGGAAGATCAAGAAGGTCGCGGCCAACACCTACATCATCACCCCCTACTCCGTGGATATCCAGGGCGATCTGATGGACGAGCTGGAGAGCAACGGACTGTACTTCAAATAAACACAAAAGACTAAAAACGGACGGGAGGGACCTGGCCCATGATGACCCCGCAGGAGGCGGCCAACTGCACCTTTGCCAAATCAATGGTTGGCGGCTACAATATGGCGTCGGTGGACGATTTTCTCGACAAGCTGACGGAGGACTACGCGGCGCTCTACAAGGAGAACGCCGCGCTGAAGGCGAAGCTGAAGGTTCTGGCGGATAAGACAGAGGAATACCGGGAGATTGAGGACGCCATGCGCTCCACGCTCCTCACCGCCCAGCGGATGGCCACCTCCATCGTCAGCGAGGCGGAGGCGAAACGGGAGGCGCTCATTGCCGACGGCACCGGCGAGGCCAAACAGCGCCTGGCGGAGCTTCAGGCGGAGGTGATCCGGGAGGAGGCCCGTCTGGACCAGGTGCGCCGGGACGTGGACGAGCGGATCGCGGCGGAGGAGCGCCGCCTGGAGGTGGCCCAGGGCGAGCTGCGCCTCTTCATCCAGGCGGTGCGCGGCGTCTGCGGGAAGCAGCTGGAGCTGCTGGACCGCCTGCCGGAGCTGCCGGCGGCGCCTCCGGCGGAGGAGTCCCCCGCCCGGCAGGAGGCCCCTCTGGCGGAGACCCGTCCGGTGCCGGAGCTGCCGGCGGAGGAGGTGGCCGCCGTGGACGAGGAGGAGATAGAGCGGAACATCCAGGAGGCGGTCGCCGCCCTGGGGAGCGCTCCTGAACCGGCGGAGGCGGACCCCTTCGCCGAGGACCCCGCCATGGTCCCCGGGGAGGACAGCCTCCAGGCCACCCGTGTGCTGAATCTGGACGAGCTGCAATTCGGCCGCAACTACAAACCCTAACCCTCTCGGGGGGCGGCCTCTGGCCGCCTCCCGCGCTTTTTTGCCCATGGCCCATGGACCGAGAAAGGAGTCCGCCATGAAAACGATTGTCGCCCTGCTCTACGACTTTGACAAGACCCTGTGCACCCAGGACATGCAGAACTACACCTTCATCCCCTCCCTGGGGATGGAGCCGGGCTCCTTCTGGCAGGAGGCCAATGTCTTCGGCCAGCGGGAGGAGATGGACGGCATTTTGGCCTATATGTACATGATGCTGGAGAAATCCCGGGCGCTGAACGTGTCCCTGACCCGGGATTTTCTCCGGCGGTGCGGCCGGAACATCGACTTTTTCCCCGGCGTGACGGACTGGTTTGAGCGCGTCAACGCCCACGGGAGGACCCTGGGGGTCCAGGTGGAGCACTACGTCATCTCCTCCGGCCTGCGGGAGATCATCGAGGGCAGCGCCATTGCGGATGCCTTCACCAAGATCTACGCCAGCGAGTTCTACTACAACGCCGCCGGTGCGCCGGTGTGGCCCCGGCTGGCGGTGAATTTCACGGCCAAAACTCAGTTTGTCTACCGGATCAACAAGGGCGTTCTGGACGTGGCCGACGACCAGAAGCTCAACGACTCCATGCCCGACGACGACAAGCGGGTGCCCTTCACCAATATGATCTACATCGGCGACGGCCTCAGCGATGTGCCCTGCATGAAGATGATGCGGGCCTACGGGGGCCAGGCCATCGCGGTCTACCAGGAGGCCAACCGGGCCGGGGTGGAGAAGCTGCTACGGCAGAAGCGGGTGGACTTCATCTACCCGGCGGACTACCGCGCGGGGGGCGGGCTGGAGCGGACGGTGAAGGACGTCATCCAGAAGATGGCCGTCAGCCACCGCCTGTCCGAGGAGAACTGGCGGCAGCGGCAGGCGGTGCGCAAAGATTAAACATATTGGAAAGAACCCCGGAGAGGACAGCTCTCCGGGGTTCCGCCTTTTTGCTTACGATAAGCTTTCCCGGCATACACAAGCGGGAGAGAAGCACGCTGCTCCTACCTCCCGATGGTCGCCACCAGCACAGCTTTAATGGAGTGCATCCGGTTCTCCGCCTCGTCGAACACCACGGAGTGGGGGCCCCGGAAGACCTCGTCCGTAACCTCCCGGATGTCCACGCCCTTCTCCTTCCACTCCTTGGCCAGCTTCGTCTCAAAGTCGTGGAAGGAGGGCAGGCAGTGGAGGTAGAGCACATTCCGGTTGCCGGTGCGCTTGAGCGTCTCCTCCGTCACCCGGTAGGGGGTCAGCAGCCTCGCCCGCTCCGGGATCAGCGCCTCCTCACCCATGGAGGCCCAGATGTCGCCATAGATCACATCCGCCCCGATGAGGGTCCCCTCGTCGTCGGTGATCTCGATGGTGGCTCCGGTCTCCTTGGCCACGGCGTCCACCCGGCGCATCACGCTCTGGTCCACGCCCTCTACCAGCTCCCTGGGCCCCAGGCCCACGAAGTGCATCCCCATCTTGGCGCAGCCGTACATCCAGGCATAGCACATATTGTTGCGCACATCCCCGGGGAACACCACCTTGACCTCTTTCAGCGGCTTGCTGCAGTGCTCCTCAATGGTCATCATATCCGCCAGAATCTGGGTGGGGTGATCGGCGTCGGTGAGCCCGTTCCAAACAGGCACGCCGGAGAACTTGGCCAGGTCCTCCACCACCTTCTGGTCAAAGCCCCGGTACTCGATGCCGTCGAAGAACCGGCCCAGGACCTTGGCGGTGTCCTCCATGCTCTCCTTCTTGCCCATCTGGCTGCTGCCGGCGTCCAGGTAAGTGACGTGGGCCCCCTCCTGGGTAGCCGCCACCTCGAAGGAGCAGCGGGTGCGGGTGGAGGTCTTCTCAAACAGCAGCACAATGTGCTTGCCCTTGAGGGCCTCGCCGCACACGCCGGAGCGGCGCTTGGCCTTCAAATCGTGCCCCAAATCCAGTAGATAGCGGATCTCCTGGGGGGTGAGATCCATCAGGGTCAGAAAGCTCCTGCCTTTCAAATTCACAGCCATATCCGTCTCTCCTCCATTGATTACTTACTGTACATCGTCCCGCACAAAGGGCATGGACATACATCTGGGCCCGCCCCGGCCCCGGCTCAGCTCGCTGCACGGCACGGTGTGGACCTTGATGCCGTGCTCCTCCAGAATCCGGTTGGTGACGTAGTTGCGCTCGTAGACCACCACCTCGCCGGGGGCGATCGCCAGGGTGTTGGACCCGTCGCTCCACTGCTCCCGGGCGGCGTCGATGGGGCTGTCGCTGCCGCACTTGATGAGCGTCACCCGGTCCAGCCCCAAGTGCTTTTTGAGGATGTCCTCCAGCCGCCCCTGCTCCTCCTGAATCACCACCCGCCCGTCCTTCAGCTCCATGACAAACACGGTGATCTCGTGGAGAATATTGGGGTGAATGGTAAACTTGTCCCGGTCCACCATGGTAAAGACCGTGTCCAGGTGCATAAAGCTTCTGGTCTTGGGGATATTAAAGGCCAAAATCTTTTTGAAGGTCTTACTGATAGACAGCACCGTGTGGGCAAACTTGTCAATGCTGTCCTCCTCAGTCCGCTGGGAGATCCCCACGGCGATGACCTCGGGGGAGAGGATCAGAATATCCCCGCCCTCCAGAGAGGAGTTCTCCCCCCGGTCGTACCACTTGGGCACATCCTTGTACTCCGGATGGTACTTGAAAATGAACTTTCCGAACAGGGTCTCCCGGTTCCGGGTCACGGTGTGCATCCGGTGGAGGGAAACCCCGGTGCCGATAGTGGCGAAGGGATCCCGGGTAAAATACAGGTTGGGCATGGGGTCGATCAAAAACGGATAGTCATCGGACCGGAAGCTGAGGTAGTCGGCCAGCTTTCCCGTCTCAAACCCCCGCACGTCGCTCTTGCGGACCCCGGCCATCATGGCGTCCACCAGCTCCTCGTCCTCCATGTCGGCAAAGTAGTGCTTGAGGATCTCCCGAATCCGGTGCCCTGTCACCTCCGCCTCGTCCAGAAACTGCTCCACCAGCTCCCGCCGGACCTCCGGGTCGGCGATGGTCTCCGCCACCAGCTCGTTAAGGTAGAGCACCTCCGCCCCGTTGTCCCGCAGGCACCGTGCAAAGGCGTCGTGCTCCTCTTGGGCGGCCTTCAGATAAGGGATATCGTCGAAGAGCAGCCGCTCCAGGTACTCCGGCATCAGATTCTCCAGCTCCCGGCCGGGACGGTGGAGCATGACCTTCCGCAGCCGGCCGATCTCCGAGGTGTTGTGCAGGGCTGTTTTGACCTGCAGCTCCGTAGCCATAGCGCATCACTCCTTTTCCGCACTTAGGATGACCGCCGCCGGGGATTTCATGCGCCGTCCGGAGGAGGCGATTCCTGGCTGGCGGGGAAAACACTGGATTTATCCCTGTTCCAAATTGTAAACCAACCAAAATTTTATAGTTGACATTTCTCCGAACCTATGGTACAGTCAAAGCCGTGATTCTTACCAAAAAAGGAGAGACAACTATGGAAGCAGTCAACACCAAGCTCCAAGTCCGGGATCTGGCCTATATCGGCCTCTTCGCGGCCCTGATGGCCGTCTGCGCCTGGATTTCCATCCCTGTGCCCCCGCCGCTGATCCCCTTCACCCTCCAGACCATGGGCGTATTTCTGGCGGTGGGCCTGCTGGGCGGCAAGCGGGGGACCATCGCCGTGCTGGTTTACATCCTGTTGGGGGCTGTGGGCGCGCCGGTGTTTGCCGGCTTCCGGGGCGGCATGGGCTCGCTGACGGGCCTCGCCGGCGGCTATATCCTGGGCTTCCTCTTCACCGCTCTGGTCATGTGGGCCATGGAACGCCTGCCGGGCAGACGGACCTGGGTTCTGGGGGCCAGCATGGTCCTGGGCCTGGCGGTGTGCTACGCCTTCGGCACCGTCTGGTATATGGCCGTCTACGCCCAGCGGGGTGAGAGCACCACCCTCGGCGCTGTGCTGGCGGTGTGCGTGGCGCCCTTCCTGATCCCCGACGGGGTGAAGATCGCCCTTGCCCTCCTGCTGACCAGCCGGCTGAAGCCCCATATCAAATAAATCCGCAAACCGGGCGGCAATTGGGCGGAAAATTCCGGATTCCCCCTTGACTTTCCTCCAAAAACCGGTATAATAGAAGAGCTTGCGAAAAAAGCGGGCACAAATCCTTGCCCCCACCGGCGAGTGGGGGCCATTTGTCCAGAAGGAGGTGCAACAACCAATGGCAAAGATTTCCGACAACTATGAGGTCGTCTACATCGTGGACCCCGCTGTGGGGGAGGAGGCGATCGCCGCCACGGTGGAGAAGTTCAAGGCTCTGGCAGAGCAGCACGGCTGCTCCGGTCTGGAGGTGGAGGAGTGGGGCAAGCGCCGCCTCGCCTACGCCATCAACTATAAGACTGAGGGACACTATGTTCTCATGAGCTTCAGCAGCGACCCCGCTTTCCCCAAGGAGCTGGATCGTATCCTGGGGATCACCGACGGCATTCTGCGCTCCATGATCGTCTGCAAGGGCGAATAAGGGGGAGACTATGCTCAATCGTATCGTCATCATGGGCCGGCTTGTGCGGGACCCGGAGCTGCGGACAACCCAGTCCGGCGTTGCCGTGACCAGCTTCACCCTGGCCGTGGACCGGGACTTCAAAAACCGGGACTCCGGCGAGAAGAGCACGGACTTCATCGACGTGGTGGCCTGGCGGCAGACGGCGGAATTTGTCTGCAAGTATTTTGCCAAGGGCCGCATGGCGGTGGCGGAGGGCCGGCTTCAGATCCGGGACTGGAAGGACCGGGACGGCAACAACCGCCGCTCCGCCGAGGTGGTGGCGGACAACGTCTACTTCGGCGACAGCAAGCGGGAGGGCGGCGACAGCTACGGAACCCCTCCGCCCTATGGAAGCGCCCCCGCCTCCTACGGCGGCGGACAGCAGCCGGCCTACGGCGGCTACGCCGGGCGGGGCGAGAGCTCCGGATTTTCCGAGATTGACGACCAGGACGGCGATCTGCCGTTCTGATTTCCGGGCGGCGGAGCCGCCACATTCTGACAGGAGGAAAGTACCATGGCTATGGAACGTGAAAATAGACCCGCACGCTCCGGCGCGCCCCGTAAGCGCCGCAAGGTCTGCCAGTTCTGTGTGGACAAGTGCGAGCACATTGACTATAAGGACGCCGCCAAGCTGCGCCGGTTCATCTCCGAGCGCTCCAAGATCCTGCCCCGCAGGACCACCGGCACCTGTGCCATGCACCAGCGCCAGCTGACCGAGGCTATCAAGCGGGCCCGGCAGATCGCGCTGCTGCCCTATGTGACCGAGTAACAAACAGAGCGGCCTCACAGATGTGGGGCCGCTTCTTTTCTATGGAGGTGTGATATGGAGTATACGTTAAAGCGAGGCGGGCTGACGGCGGTGGTGACGGACCAGGGCGGGGAGCTCATCTCCCTGCGGGACGCAGCCGGCCTGGAGTATATCTGGCAGGGGGACCCAGCCAGCTGGACGGGCCGGAGCCCCATTCTGTTCCCCATTGTGGGCTCTCTGCTGGACGAGACGATCCGCATCGGCGGAGCGCCCTTCCACATGAAGCAGCACGGTTTCGCCCGGCGTAGCGCTTTCACTCTGGAGGAACGGGGGGAGGACTTTGCCGTTCTGGGCCTGCGGGAGAGCGAGGCAACTCTGGCACAGTATCCCTTTCCCTTCCATTTCCGGGTCCGCCACCAGCTGACGGACGCCGGCTTCTCCACCTCCTTCCAGGCGGAGAACACCGGTACAGGGCCCATGCCCTTCTGCGTGGGGGCCCATACGGCCTTCCGCTGCCCTCTTCTGGAGGGGGAGCGGTTTGAGGACTACCAACTGGTGTTCGACTGCTCAGGGACAGCGGACACCCTGCTGCTGGACGCCCACGGCCACTACACCGGCGCTCGGGAACGCTGGATAGAGGAGAGCGGCGCCCTGCGCCTCCAGCACCGGATCTTTGATCTTTTGGACACCCTGGTGTTTGAGAATCTGCGGTCCACGGGCGTCAGGCTGGTCCACCCCGGAACGGGGCGGGGGGTTTATGTGAAGTTCGCGGGCTTCCCCATGATCGCCTTCTGGACCAAGCCGGAGGCCAACGCCCCCTATCTGTGCATCGAGCCCTGGCACGGCTGCGGGGCCTATGCAAACGAGACCGGGGAGTTCAAGGACAAGCCCCACGTCATCACCCTGGCCCCGGGGGAGGGGAGGACCCTGACCTATAGTGCGGAGCTGCTGCCGGCTCTTTGATAAATCCTTGACAATCTCCCCCCCGGCGGCTATAATGGATTTATGATTCCCTGTCGCTTCAAATAGCTTCAGAAAGGAAAAAAGCCGCTATGTATACCATCAAATTCTGTTTTGAATCCGGCGATCCCGTCATCATTGACGCCAACCCGGGGGAAAAGCTCCTGGACGTGGCGCGGAAGGCCAACGTGGCCATCGACGCCCCCTGCTCCGGCAACGGCGTGTGCGGCAAGTGCCGCGTCCGTCTGGCCTCCGGCTCCCTGGACGCCCCCATCAACCGCCACATCACCAGCGAGGAGTACAAGGCCGGCTGGCGGCTGGCCTGTCTGGCCGTGGTCACCGGCGACGCGGAGATCGAGGTCCCGGACATCGCCTCCGCCTACCGCAGCCGCATGAAGATGGCGGACCTGAGCTCCCCGGAGGAGATTGCCATCTTCGAGAACCTGAAGTCCCAGCTGGAGCAGGCGGGCATCACCTTCGGCAGCGATCTGAGCTTCCTGCCCCTGGAGCTGTCCGAGCCCACCCTGGAGGACACCATGCCCGACAACGAGCGCCTCCTCCGGGCGGTGGAGGCGGCCACCGGCGTGGACGAGAGCGCCATCATGCTGCCCTACTCCGTGCTGAAGGACCTGGCCTGGGTCCTGCGGGAGAGCGAGTTCAAGGTCAAGTGCGTCATCTCCCGGGACCAGAACCGCATCCTTATTCGGGATGTCCTGCCCCAGAGCAACACGGACCCCATGGTGGGCTTTGCCCTGGACCTGGGCACCACCTCCCTGGCGGGGGTGCTGGTGGACCTGGAGACGGGGAAAATCCTGGCCAAGGCCAGCGGCGGCAACGGCCAGATCCGCTACGGCGCGGACGTCATCAACCGCATCATCGAGTCCGACAAGGTGGGCGGCCGC
>JAAWUC010000045.1 GCA_022804995.1 Oscillospiraceae bacterium | reverse complement strand
GACGTACATATCTACAACTGGGACCCCTGGGCCCAGGAGCACATCAAGCCCCCCATGGTCATCGGCCACGAGTATGTGGGCGAGGTGGCCAAGCTGGGCGCCGGCGTCACCGGCCTCCATGTGGGCCAGCGGGTGAGCGGCGAGGGCCACATCACCTGCGGCCGCTGCCGTAACTGCCACACCGGCAACATCCAGTGGTGCAAGGACACCAGGGGCGTGGGCGTGGACCGGGACGGCGCCTTTGCCGAGTACGTCTGCATCCCTGAGAGCAATGTCATCATCATCGACGAGAGCCTGCCGGAGGACGTGGTGGCCTTCTTCGACGCCTTCGGCAACGCCACCCACACCGCCCTCATGTGGAACCTGGTGGGAGAGGACGTGCTGATCACCGGCGCGGGCCCCATCGGCATCATCGCCGCCGGGGTGTGCAAATACGCGGGCGCGCGGCGGGTTGTCATCACCGATGTCAACGAGTACCGCCTGGAGCTGGCCCGGAAAATGGGCGTGGACGCGGCGGTGAACGTCCAGCAGGAGGACCTGAAGGAGGTCATGCACAAGCAGGGCCTGGTGGAGGGCTTCGACATCGGCCTGGAGATGAGCGGCAACGGCGCGGGGCTCCAGCAGATGATCTCCGTCATGCGCAACGGCGGCAAGATCAGCCTCCTGGGCATCTCCAATAAGCCGGTACCCATGGATATGAATACCATCATCTGCAAGGGCCTGACCATGCAGGGCATCTATGGCCGGAAAATGGACAACTGGCACCAGATGAGCTACATGGTCCAGGGCGGTTTGGACCTGACCCCGGTGATCACCCACCGGTTCCACTACACCCAATTTGAGGAGGGCTTCGCCGCCATGAACAGCGGAAAGTCCGGGAAGGTAATTCTCGACTGGAGAAAGTAACCGGGATATAGAATATGGAGTTTGACAACTACGACAGCCGTATCAAATACTATGAGCTCCTGCTGGAGCGTGAGCTTGACAATCTGCCTGCCTTCCCTCTGCCGGAGGGATACCGCTTTGTCTTTTTCCAGCCGGGAGATCGGGACGCCTGGATTGAGATCGAGAAATCGGCCAAGGAATTTACCACCTATGAGCAGGGGCTGGAGGCCTGGAATAAATACTACGGCGGACGCGAGGACCTCCTCCCCCAGCGGATGGTTTTCGTGGAAAATACCGCCGGGGAAAAGGTTGCCACCGCCACCGCCTACATTGATATCACGGGCCGGGATCAGTCCGGCAGCGGCTGGCTGCACTGGGTGGCGGTCCGCCGGGACTTCCAGGGCCGGGGGCTGTCCAAGCCGCTGATTGCCTACGTGCTGAACGTTATGCGGGGTCTGGGGTATTCCCACGGGAAGATTCCGACCCAGTCCACCTCCTGGGTGGCCTGCAGAGTCTATCTCGATCTGGGCTTCCGGCCCATCCCGAAAAACGCCGTCAACAGCCGGGACGGCTGGCGGATCGTGCGGACGCTGACCGGCCACCCGGCGCTGGCGGAATTTGATCCCGCTTCCCCAGAGGAACTATTGGCGGACCCGTCCGCCCAATGAGATGAAGGAGGAAAACACCATGAAACAGGCACTGGAAAAGTACCGCGGGGAGCTGGCCGCTATCAAGGAGGCCGGCACCTGGAAGGGCGAGCGGATCATCACCACCCCCCAGCAGTCCCGCATTGACACCACCGAGGCCCGGCAGGTGGTCAATATGTGCGCCAACAACTACCTGGGCCTCTCCGACCACCCGGAGCTCATCGCCGCCGCCAAGGAGAGCTATGACAAGTGGGGCTTCGGCCTCTCCTCTGTGCGCTTCATCTGCGGTACCCAGGGCGTCCACAAGGAGCTGGAAAAAAAGCTGTCGGAGTTTCTGGGCATGGACGACGCCATTCTCTACTCCTCCTGCTTTGACGCCAACGGGGGCCTCTTTGAAACACTGCTGGGGCCCGAGGACGCGGTGATCTCCGACGAGCTCAACCACGCCTCCATCATCGACGGCGTCCGCCTGTGCAAGGCCAAGCGGTACCGCTACAAGAACAACAGCATGGAGGACCTCCGCGCCCAGCTGGAGGCCGCCCGGGACGCGGGCTGCAAGGTAAAGCTCATCGCCACTGACGGCGTGTTCTCCATGGACGGCTACATCGCCAACCTGAAGGGCATCTGCGATCTGGCCGACGAGTTCGACGCCCTGGTGATGGTGGACGACAGCCACGCCGTGGGCTTTATGGGCGGCACCGGCCGTGGCACTCCGGAGTACTGCGGCGTACAGGACCGGGTGGACATCATCACCGGAACCTTCGGCAAGGCCCTGGGCGGAGCCTCCGGCGGCTACACCGCCGCGCGGCAGGAGATCGTGGACCTGCTGCGCCAGCGGAGCCGGCCCTACCTGTTCTCCAACACCGTGGCCCCCGCTATCTGCGCCGCCACCATCAAGACCATCGAACTCCTGACAGCCTCCACCGCCCTGCGGGACAAGGTCCACGAGAACACCGCCTACTTCCGGGAGAAGCTGAGCAAGGTGGGCTTCGACGTGCTGGAGGGGAGCCACCCCATTGTGGCCGTCATGCTCTACGATGCCAAGGTGGCCGCGGAGTTCGCCGCCCGAATGCTGGAGAAGGGGGTCTATGTGGTCAGCTTCAGCTACCCGGTGGTCCCCCAGGGGAAAGCCCGCATCCGCACCCAGGTCTCCGCTGGACACACCAAAGAGGATCTGGATTTCGCCGTGGAGTGCTTCCGGGCGGTCAAGCAGGAGATGGGTATCTAAGCGGTATGGATGAAAAGAGACTGCTGGATACGGCGCTGGAGATGGGCTTTGCCAACGCGGCGCTGATGGATACGGCGGAGCTGGTCTTTATCCCCGCCTTCCGCCCCCTGTGCGAGGAAAATCTGTGCGGGAAGTACGGGGTGAACTACGCCTGTCCCCCGGACTGCGGCACGGTGGAGGAGATGCGCCAGAAGGTCCTCCGCTGGCGGCGGGCCCTGGTGATGCAGACCATGTGGGACATTGAGGATCCCTTGAACAACGAGGAGATCAAGCCCGCCAAGGCCCAGCACAACCGCATGACCCGCCAGCTCATCGACCGGGCGGGGGCGCCGGGGCTGATGATCGGAGCCAGCGGGTGCAGCCTGTGCAGCCCCTGCGCCATCACAGCGGGGGAGCCCTGCCGGTTCCCGGAAAAACGCTACTCCTGCATGTCGGCCTACTGCATCTTTGTGGAGGAGATGGCCAAACGATGCGGGATGGAGTACGACTGCGGCCCCCGAGTCACCGCGTTTTTCAGCATGTACTGCTTTGATTCGATGGAATAAGGGAGGGAGGACTTACGTCCTCCCTCCCCTCTTTTATTTGCCGTTACGCCGCCAGTCCGGACGCCCACTTCCGCGCGCCGATCCGCTCCAGCGCCTTGCAGACCGCCGCGACCACCACACAGGACACCAGAGCCTCAGGAATGCCGGCGGCATAGGCGGTGCCCAGAACCAGCGCGCCTACGCCGCTGAGGTCCACACCGTAGTAGGCGGAAATGGTCTCCGCGCACAGGCCCCACAGCAGGCCCAGAAAAAATACCGTATTCAGCGCCGAGCCGATCAAGCCGGTGATGCCGTAGCGCACCACGGAGGCCCTTCCGTCCAGAGCCGGAACCCGCTTCAGCCCCGCGCTCAGCAGGCCGCTCAGCCAGCCCATCGCCACCCGGGAGCCCAGGCAGACTATCAGATAGGACAGCGGCGCGTGGGCCAGCGCCAGCGTGCTGAAGGGATCCGCCCCCGGCATGGTCAGCACCTTCACCAGGGCGCTCAGACCGAAAAAACCGCCCAGAATCGCTCCGGAGACCGGACCCATCAGCGCCGCGCCGATGATCACCGGCATCTGGATGGTGGTGGCCGCGATGGGCCCGATGGTCAGGAAGCCCAGGGGGGTAAATGCTAGCAGGAAGATGATTGCCGCCAGTATCGCCAAGCGTGTGATCTGGTGGACTTTGTTGGATGTGTTGCTCATGATGCTTGTTCTCCTTTTGGGGATCTCTCACCCCGTGCTGTCGTCTCTCAGTATGGGAGTACGGCGCACAAATTATGTATAACAACGGCAAAACAGCCGTTATTATCGAATATTGTCAGCGCTCCCGCCTGCGGGGCCGGTTGTTCTCATAGAGAAGGCGCAGGCCCTGGAGGGTCAGATCCGGGTTCAGCAGCACATCCTCCCGGCAAGCCGCTGTCACAAGCTCCGCCGATCCCCCGGTGGCCACAGCCACAGCACCCGCCATCCCCGGCAGGGCACGGTACCGGGCGATAAAGCCGTCGGCCATCATGGCGCTGCCCAGCAGCAGGCCCCGGCGCATAGCGTCGGCGCTGTTGCGGCCCAAGCACTCCTCCTCCCCCTGTCCAAAGGCGATGGAGGGCAGCAGGGCGGTAGTCTCCTTGAGCAGCTCCGCACTGGCGCGGATGCCCGGCAGAATACAGCCCCCCAGATAGGTCCGCTCCCGATCCACAGCAGCCACCGTGGTCACAGTCCCCGCGTCCAGGAGCACCAGGGGCGCTCCGTAAAACGTCAGGGCCGCCAAGGTGTCCGCCACCAGATCGCCCCCCAGCTGGGAGGGGTCGTCGATGCGGATGCGGAAGCCTGTGCGCAGGCCGGGGCCCACCCGCAGAAGGGGCGCGTCCGTCAGGCGGCGGACCGCGCTCTCCAGAAGCCCGGTCAGGGCGGGGACCACGGAGGAGAGCACACACCCCGTCAGCCCGTCCCGCGCCACCCCCTCCAGCCGGAGGAGGTCGTTGAGGGTGACGGCGTACTCATCGGCGCTGCGCCCGGTCTGGGCGGAGATTTTTCCCCGCAGGAGCAGGCTGTCACCGTGAAAAATACCCATGGAGATATTGGAATTCCCGATATCCAGCGCCAGCAGCACCGCGCCACCCCCTTTCCGCCCCACAATATACCACATCCGCCGGTAAAACGCAAGATTTCCGGCAAACTTTCTCCGGGAAACATCAGCAAAAAAGCGGCTCCCGCCGGAGGCCAGGCCTGTGGCGGGAGCCGCTGTCCCTACTGCTCAATCTCCGCGAAGGGATCCCCAAGGGGCTCCTCCACACTGGAGAGGACCTCCCCGCCGTCTCCGTCCGGGACGGCAAGAGCCTCCGCAGGGGGCTCCGCAGGCATCTCCTCCTCTGGAGGCCGGGGCTCCGCCGGTCCCTCCAGATTCCGGCCTGTCTCCTTGTCAAAGACGTGGGCCCCACTGCCCCGGAAGGTGAAGCGGATCCCGGTTCCGCTGGCGAACAGCTCCCCGCCGCCCTCCAAATCCTCCTCGGACACCGGCACCACAATCACCACATCCGTTCCACAGGCCTCCACGTGGATGTGGACCGAACTGCCCATCATCTCCGACACGTCCACCTCCGCCGCGACGCCCGGGCCCTCCGTCAGGGAGATGTGCTCGGGCCGGACGCCCAGGGATACCGCCTGGGCCGGAACGCCGTTCGCCCGCAGGCGGCGCTGCTTCTCCTCCGACAGCTCCACCCGCAGCCCTGGCAGCTCCACATAGTACCGCCCGTCCTCCAGCAGAAGCTGGGCGTCGAAGAAGTTCATCTGGGGCATCCCAATAAACCCCGCCACAAAGAGGTTAGCCGGGTGGTGGAACACCTCCTGGGGAGTTCCCACCTGCTGAACATAGCCGTCCCGCATGATGACGATCCGGTCCCCCAGGGTCATGGCCTCGGTCTGGTCGTGGGTGACGTAGATGAAGGTGGTGTTGACCCGCTTGCGGATTTTGATGATCTCCGAGCGCATCTGGTTGCGCAGCTTGGCATCCAGATTGGAGAGGGGCTCATCCATCAAAAACACCTGGGGCTCCCGGACGATAGCCCGTCCAATGGCCACCCGCTGGCGCTGTCCGCCGGAGAGGGCCTTGGGCCGGCGTTTCAGGAGCTCCGTGATGTCCAGGATGGCAGCGGCCTCCCGGACCTTCTGGTCGATGACCTTCTTGGGGAACTTCCGCAGCCGCAGGCCGTAGGCGATGTTGTCGTAGACGGTCATGTGGGGGTAGAGGGCGTAGTTCTGGAAGACCATGGCGATATCCCGGTCCTTTGGGGGGACGTTGTTGACCACCCGGCCGGCAATGGCGATCTCCCCCTCGGTGATCTCCTCCAGCCCCGCCACCATCCGCAGGGTGGTGGACTTGCCGCAGCCGGAGGGGCCGACCAGGACGATGAATTCCTTGTCGGCGATCTCCAGATTGAACGCCTGGACCGCCACCACGTTCCCGTCATATATTTTCTTTACGTTTCGCAAGCTCAGCTCTGCCATGGCTGCTCCTCTCCGGCATTTTTCTGTGCGTATACCTTCTCCAGCCGCTCTTCCCGGCGCTTCTCCACCGCCGCGTCCACCTTCTCCGGCACCCGCTTTTTCAGGAACCGGTAGGTCCGGATCACCGTCCGGACCGTCAGCACCACAGCGCAGCAGGCGGGCACGAAGCCCGTCAGCAGGGCCGCGAAGAGAAAAATGGCGGCATAATCCTCGGTCAGCCGGGCGGCATTCTCCCAGTAGGGATAAATCACGCCGTTGGTCCGCATGGACCGCCCGGCGAAGCTCCGCAGCAGCTCCATCAGCCGCTCCAGGCCAAAGCGCCCGGTGTTCTCCACCACCTCGCCGCCGGAGAAGTTGTCCTCCAAAATGCCCTTGGCGAAGTTGCGGATGGGGTTGGGCATGACGATCTCATAGCAGTCGATGGCGGCTGTGTCCTCCTCCCCGGTGAGACGGACCATGGCGGAGTAGGACATGAAGAGCCCTCCCTCGCCGGTGTAGGCCCGCTTAGTGGCGAAGTCGGCCTCCCGGGACACCACCCCCGCCACCAAAAAGGGCTCCCCGTTGATGGTCAAGCTCATTCCCGTCAGCTCCGTGCCGCCAAAGAGCCTCCATGCGGCCTCCTCGTCCAGCACCACCAGGTCATCCATCAAATCCTCCTGGGAGATGTAGGACCCGCTGCGGAGCTGGAGGGGATGGAAGTAGAAGAAGTCTCCCCCCACCCCGGTAGCCGTCAGGGAGGCGGACCCGTTGCCGCCCACGGCGCTGACCGAGGTCGAGCCGCTGTAGGCGTCCAGGTAGAGGCTCCCGTTCTCCGGCGCCTCCAGGGACTGCTCCGTCAGGGAGGCGTCCAGGGCGATGCGGAATTTCAGGATATCCTCCGCTGTCTTCCCCTGCCCCACCGGCATGAAGCAGGCCAGCTGGGAGAAGCGCAGCTCGTTCTCCCCCTGGAACCGCTCCCCGGCGGAGAGGGTGCTCAGAGTCCCGCCCATGGCCCGCACCCCCAGCAGGGCCGCGCCCATGGCCAGCAGAAGAACCAGATTCAGCCCGGCGAACAGCAGCCGCCGGAGCCCCAGGCGCTTCAAGCGGTCCGCCGCCGCCTGCCGTTTTCCGCCGCCCATCACTGGTTCTCCACCATCCGCACCTGGGTGCCGGCGTCCAGGGGCTTGCTGGAGGTGGTGATAACATAGTCCCCGGCGGACAGGCCGCTGACGGCGGCGCTGACATCGTCGCTGGCCAGGATCTGCACGTCGGCCCGGGTGGCGGTGTACCGGTTGCCCAAGGGGGTGCTCTTGGCGGTGATGACCAACACGAAGTCCCCGTTGCTGTCGGAGCGCAGGGCGCTCTTGGGCACGATGGTTTCAAAGGCGGCGCTCTGCTGCCCCACTGCCAGTGTCAGGCTGGTGCCCGCCTCCACCTCGCCGGTGACGCGGAAGACCAGAAGCTTGCCCTGGCCGGGCTTGGAGGGGTCGTTGGCGATAGCCTCCAAGGTGGCCTTCACGTCGCCGCCCCAGTAGTAGTTCGTCACCTCGGCCTCGTCGCCGATCTTCACCTGTCGGGCCTGGTCGTTGGTGACGGGGATGCGGATGGTGAAGCCCCGGTCCACCACGTCGATGACCGCCATGGCCTCGCCGGGCTTGTTGTCCTTGCCGGCGGTGACGTTGATGGCGCTGACGGTACCGGAGACGCTGGCCTTGATCTCGGTGTCGATGGTGTCCTGCCGGTACTTCTCCACCAGCTCCTGCTGCTTCTGAATATCCAGCCGGGCGGACTGGAGATCCAGGTTGTCCAGCTGCTTGTCAATATCCTTGCCGGACAGCGCGTCGGTGAGGGCCCGCTCCTTCTCCTCAATGGTGGTCAGGGCGGCCTTGTAGGTTTCCTGCTTCTTGGTCAGCTCGTCAAGCTTCTCGGTCAGCAGCTCAATATTGGTTTTTACCGTCTGCTGGGCGGTGGTATAGCGGTTTTTCTGCTCCCGGTAGGTGGCCGTCATGGCCTCAATGCTGCTCTGGGCTGCGTTTAACTCCCGCTGGGCCCGGGTCAGCTCGCCCTGAACCTCGTCCAGCTTTCGCTGAATGTCCCGGCGCTGCTCCGTGGGCTCGTCGGAGATATCGTTGCGGTCCTCTCGGGCCCGGTCGTAGGCCACCTGGGCGGCGTCTACATCTTCCTGAGAACTGAGCAGGGCGGTATAAGCCGCTTCTCCATCCTTGATAATACTATCCAGATCAGCATGGGCTTCTGCACCATCATCTGGAGTTGTGGCGCTCTTCGTTCCATTGGCTGCCAAATAAGCATCCAAATAAATCTGTTGCTGTTCGGTAATTCTCTGTGGACTGCTGTCCGCAATTGTCGATAGAGGCTGAATATTCTTCCAGTCTCTGTCCTTATTTTCTTCCGTGTCCGCCTTCATTCGAGAAATAAGATCTTGAAGATCCTTCGCATACGCCATCCAGTTGCTGCGCCAAGTGGCATTAGCGTTCTCCAGCTTCCTCCTGGCATCGTCCAATGCCCGGTCGGAGGCGGAGATATCGCCCTCCTTGATGGCCTCCAGCTGGGTTTCATAGGTCTTTACCGCGCTCTCCAGCTCCGCAGCCTCCTTCTCCCACTTGTCCAGCTCCTTTTTGGCGTTGAGGTAGTTGGCGTTTTCCGTCTCAAACTTGACCAGCTCCTCCAGCAGCTGGGTAATCTGGCTGTCCTCGTTCTTCGCCGACGCCAGATCCCCCTTGGCATAGGAGATCTCCGCCTCCGTAACCTGGTTGGCGTCCCGGTCGGCGATGGCCTTCTCCAGATCCTCCTGGAGCTTCGCCACGTCCCGGTCCTCGGTGGCGTACTCCTTGGAGAAATTCAAAATCTTCTTCTGATACTCGATGTTCAGATTCGCCAGGGCCTCCTGGGCCTCCTTGAGCTCCTGGCTCTCCACGTCGCCCAGCACAAACAGCAGATCCCCCTGCTGCACCGTGTCCCCCACCTTCACGCACACCGAGCGGATCTCCCGGGTCTGGTCCAGAATCACCTCGTAGCTCTCGTTGGCGGAGGCGGTGCCGGTGCCCCGGATCTTGGCGTTGATGGTGCCGCCGGAGACCACCTGGGTGGCCACCTCCGGCAGGGATGCGTTCATAATGGTCTGGGAGAAGAAGGTCAGCAGCAGCAGCACCGTCAAAAAGACGATGGCGATGGTCTTGATAAGCTCCCTCTTCTTGGATTTTTCCTTTACTTCCATAGATTCATCGTCCTTTCATGGGGTAGCGTCAGCCCTTTACGGAGCCCTGGTGGGCGATGCCCTCCACCAGATAGTCCTCCCCGTGGAGGAACAGCAGCAGGCAGGGCACCATATAGATGGTGGCGATGGCGAAGGCCAATCCCACCTCGCTGGTGTTGATGGTGGACAGATAGACGCTCAGGGGCTGCTTGGCCGCGTCGCGCAGCAGAACAATGGGCTGCTCCACCATATTCCAGTAGTCGATAAAGACCAGAATGGCGATGGAGTACAGCGCACTGCGGCACTGGGGCAGGCAGATATCCTTGAAAATCTGCCACTCCGTGGACCCGTCCAGCTTGGCCGCCTCGATGAGGGAGCCGGGGATCCGCCGCATGGATTTGGTCAGCAGGAACACGGAGAAGGGGGCGAACATCCCGGGGAAGATAATGGCCCACCGGGTATCCAGAATCTTCAGCCAGTCGCTGACCAGATAGTTGGGCACCAGCGTCACCTGGTAGGGCATCAGCATCAGAATGACGTAGAAGAAGAACAAAAAGTTCCGCACCTTTCCCCGCCAGCGGGTGAAGCCGTAGGCGGTGATGGACGCCACCGCCAGCTGGAGCAGCACAATCGGTATCACCAAAATCACGCTGTTCCAGAACTTGAAGAGGTAGTCCGGGCTCTTGATGAGCACGGTGATGTACTGGGAGAAGGTCACCTTGTCCGGGATGAACTTCAGGTTCACTGTGTCGGAGATGTAGGTCTTGCCGTCCTTCCCCGCCACGTTGGTGAACACCTGGCCGTAGTTGGCGCTGATCTCCGACTGGGTCATAAAGGAGTTGGTGATGGTCAGCACTGTGGGCATCAGAAACGCCAGGGCGAAGCAGGCCGCGATGATGGTCAGCACTGTCCGGGCCAGATAGTGGGGCTTTCTCATCCTTCCACATCCTTTCCGAAGATGTCCTCCACCTTGAACAGCAGGGCGATAAGCCCCACCATCACAAGGGCCATCAGCACCGCCGCCGCGCTCATCTTCTGGGGGTCCTGGCTGCTGAAGGTGTTGTTCATGAAGTGCTGGAGCATATAGATGTCCTCAAAGGGGTAGGCGCCCACCAGCAGGAAAATCTCCCGGAATACCTTGAAGGAGTTAATCAGAGAGAGGATGGTCACAAAGAGGATGGTGGGCGAGAGATAGCGGAGCTTGATGTTGAAGAGCTTGTGGACAGGGCTGGCCCCCTCCACGTCCGCCACCTCCAGCAGCTCCTTGGGGATGTTGTTGAGGGCCGCCATGAAGAGGATCATGTTGTACCCCAGATTCTTCCACAAGAAGAGGATAATCAGCACCACCTGGGAGTAGGAGCTCTTGAGCCAGTCGATCCTCTCCACGCCGAACACGGACAGCACCTCGTTGAGGGTGCCGTTGTAGTGGAACACCACCTGCCAGATGAGCACCACCGAGGCCACCGGCACCATCATAGGGCTCAGAAAGAAGGTGCGGAGGAGGCTCTTGCAGGGGATCCGGCACTCCAGCATCAGCGCCAGCACCAGGCTCAGCACAACGGCCAGGGGCACCGCCACAACGGAGAACTGGATAGTGTTCTTGGCCGCGGTGCGGAAGGTGGCGTTGGACAGCACGTTCTTGAAGTTCTCCAGGCCCACGAACTCGGGCTTGATGGGGCTGCGGATAACGGAGTACCACACCACCACCAGAAAGGGGATGATGAAGAATACCGCCACCCCCGTCACGCTGGGCCCCAGAAAGCCGATGCTCCGCAGGGTGTCCAGCAGCTTTTCGTTGCCTCTGTCCCAGGCCCTCCGGGTGCGGGAGCCCCTGGACGCCCCGCGGGCGGCGCGGCCGGGCTTGGTCCCGGTCCGCGCCGCCTTATCGGCCCGCTTTTTGGTTTTCAGGGTGTCAGCGCTGCTCATTGACATAGAGATTCACCCGGCTCTGGATGAGGCTGGCTACCTCCTGGGCGCTCTTGTCGCCGTTGAAGTAGCTCTCGGCCTCGTCAGACACAATTTCAAAGATGCTGGTGTCGTAGTCGCTCATGCGGGTCACATTGTTGTAGAGCTCCATGACCTGGTCGTACTCCTCCTGGGTGGCGGCCCGGATCTCGAGTTGCACGTTGTCCCAGCCCCAGCCGCCCTTGCTCTCCTGGATGGGCTGACCCAGCTCGTTGAGGATCTGGTTGCCGTTCTGATCCAGGATGTACTGCGGGGTCATGGCCTCCTTGACCATGGCGTCAAAATTCTTCTTGTTGACGGGGAACTGCCAGTAGTGGCTGCTCCCCTCCTCTTCGCTCTTGGGCAGCAGCAGCTGCCGGATGAAGGACCAGGCGCCCTCCTTGTCCGCGCAGGTGGTGGACATCGCCAGACCGCCGTAGACAGAGAAGGTGCTGCCGCAGGAGCCGTCCTCGGTGGGATAGCCGATGTAGGTGATGTAGTCGCCAGGGATGACCTGGCCCTCAATCTGGGGTCCGCCCTCCATACCGCCCATGCCGGGCGCGGTGACAGTATAGGTTCCGCCCACGGAGGTCCCGCTGGCAACGCCGTTCATCTGCTCATAGGCGTAGCTGGCGCCCTTGGTGATGATGCCGGTGCCGCCGAACATGGCCTCATAGCGCTGGACATCGCCGAAGTTGCTGATATTGAAGGTGGAGAGCATCTGCTTCTTTTCCGCGATGAGGGCGGTCTCGCTGGGACGGTCCTCCCCGTTCTCCTCCCAGTTGTACTCCTTGGGGAACTGATTGCAGAACTCCAGCACGGAGGCAAACTCCTCGGTGTCAAAGGAGCACTCCCCGGTGTTCCAGTCCACATAGTGCTCCTGGTTCATCGCCAGGAAGGAGGCGAGGACGCTGGACTTCGTCTCGTAGTAGGTGAAGATCTGGCACCCGTCGGGCATGGTAGCCAGGGCGTCCTGGAGGTCCTTCAGGGACCAGCTGATCCGCTTGCCCACCACGTCCGGGGAGCCCACCACGGTGTTGATGCTGAAGCCGTCAAAGACCCGGTAGAGCTTCCCGTCCTGGCTGGCGGCGTCGAGCACCCGCTCCATCAGCTGATCCCGGCTGATATCGGGGTCGCTGTCGATGAAGGGCCACAGGTCCTCCAGCACACCCTTGGCCGACATCTGCCGCAGAGGCAGGCCGCTGACATCGAGGATGTCGGGCACCACGCCGGAGTTGATCTCGGTGTTGAGCTTGGTGAGGGCCGCCTGATAGTCGCCGCCGGTGGCGTACTCGGAGTAGTCCTTGATCTCAATCCGGTACTTGTCGCTGGCGCGGTTGAATTCGATGATCTGCCCCCGGGTGTCGTAGTCCAGGCTCACGGTGGCGAAGGTGAGGGTCGTCCGCTCCGGCAGCTCGGAGGCGTCGGCCTCCGTGAGGATGGCCAGCTCCGACTTGCTGGGGCCATTGCTGCCCCAGTCCCGGGTCATCACCGCCACCCGGCCGTCGTCCAAGATGCTGAAGAACTCGATATAGTCCTTGTTGATGTCCGCCGCGCTCCAGGAGAGGATCTTCACCGGATCCTCCTCCGGGCTCTTGTAGCCGAAGAGGGAGTCGCTGGTATCATAGTAGAAGAGGTAGGTATCGTCGCCGGGGTAGCATTTTTCGCTGGATGTGGGCAGGATGTATTCGTCTCCCCAGTCCTTGGCCTCCTTGTCGATGGTGCGCAGCACATAGGTGCTGCTCTGAGCCGCCTCGTCGTAGCGGTAGGCGGGGATGCCGACAATGCCGTCTTTGAGCTCCACAAACTCGCTCCAGAGTCCCTCCTCGCTGGTGAGCTCAAAGAGCTTGTTCAGATCCTTGTCCAGCACCAGCACCTTGGTCCCGTCGCAGAGGTAGATGTCGCCGTTCCGGGTGAAAAAGGTCTGCTGAACGTAGCCATCAGTGTCCATCTTGCCGCTCAGATCCTCCAGCTCAATGTGCTGGAGCTCGTTGCCCTCGGCGTCCAGCTGACGGCGCTGCTGCATGCTCTCGCTGCCGGTGAAATAGTTCCACTTGTCGTCGGTCTCCGGGTCGAAGTTCTCGGGCAGGTCGTAGAGGTAGGTGGACGCCTCCTCAAGGATCCAGATGGTGCCGTCCTCCCCGGCGGAGATCTCCCGGACGGAGGAGTAGCTGTCCTCGGAGTTCTTCTGGGCGAGGGCGGGGGCGTAGCCCTCCAGCTCCACCGCCTCCCCGGTTTCCAGGTTCACCCGGAGAATGGTGTCCCGATAGTTGTAGCTCTCCACCTCCTCACCGGTCTCCGGGTCGGTGGTGATCTCCTTCTCATTGAGGCTTGCCAGTAAGTACACGTTCTTTCCGTCACAGCAGCCGCCGCTGACGTAGTTCAGCTCCGTGTCCGAACCCACGTTCAGCTCCATGAACTTGGGAACATAGACCTTGCCGCTGAGGGGACTGGCGCTGCCGTTCGAGCTGCCGCCGCCTCCGCCGCAGGCCGTCAGTCCCAGGAGCACGCACAGGGCCAGCAGGGCCGCCGTCAGCCGGTTTTTGTAGTATTTCATAGGAACCTCCTTCTTTCCGTCCCCCGGGCTTGGAGAGCCGGAAGGGACAGGGCGTCGATGAAGGGAGCCTCTCCGCCGTTTCTTTTATAGACGAAACCGGCCCGTGAAAGGTTCCCCTCTCTCAGTTGCCCATATTGTGGCAAAGCCCTGCATCATTTTTGCATCGTTCCAGTATAGGATTTGATCTATTTTCGGCGGAGGATTTTGGGCGCCGGAGCCCCCCTCCGCCAGAATCAGATTTGCCAAAGCAAACGCCATATTCAATTTGGCGGTCTGGTTTTGCAGACCTCGGTACCAACATGTTTTGCGGCACTTACAGCCGCAGCATCAGCTCAATTCCACACAGATAAAGGCAAAAAACAAATGCGATAGAACCGTTCCGCACCCTGTCGGGTGGGTTTGTGTTCTTTCACATTTCATGTTGCAACCTGCGTTTCTCAACAGCGATTCGCATTTTATTTGCGTCCCGGCCTGGGCTGTGGTATGCTGGAAGAATCCAAAAACAGAGGAGGACGGGATACCATGGAGCAGACGATGCGGGCGGAAGCGGAGCGGATCATCACGCAGGCCCTCTGGGCTGTGCAGCCGGACGGGGCCGTGGAGCGGGCCCTGCGGCACAGGACATTTACGGGCCGGGTGGTCCTGGCGGCGGCGGGGAAAGCGGCCTGGCAGATGGCCCGAGCGGCGCGCCGCTGCCTGGGGGACCGGATCGAGGCCGGCGTGGTGGTGACCAAATATGGCCACGTCCAGGGACCCATCGCCAATTTCCGATGCTTTGAGGCGGGCCACCCGGTCCCGGATGAGAATTCCTTCCGGGGGACCCGGGCGGCGGTGGAGCTGGTGCGCGGCCTGGGGGCCGGGGACCAGGTGCTCTTCCTCCTCTCCGGCGGGGGCAGCGCCCTTTTTGAGGATCCCCTGGTCAGCGCGGAGGAGCTCCAGGGGATCACCGGTCAGCTCCTGGCCAGCGGGGCGGATATCGTGGAGATGAATACGGTGCGCAAGCGGCTGTCCGCTGTGAAGGGCGGGCGCTTCGCCCAGCTGTGCACCCCGGCTAAGGTGCTCTCCGTGGTGCTCAGTGATATTTTGGGGGACCCGCTGGATATGATCGCCTCGGGTCCCACCTGTCCGGACAGCTCCACCTGCGCCCAGGCCCTGACCGTGGCGGAGAAGTACCGGCTGGTGCTGAGCGGGGAGGCCCGGGCCCTGCTGGCGCAGGAGACGCCCAAGCGCTTGGACAACGTGGAGGCGGAGATCACCGGCAGCGTCCGGGAGCTGTGCGCCGCCGCAGCGTCGGCCTGCCGGGAGCTGGGCTACCGGCCGGTGGTCCTCACCGACCGGCTGTGCTGTCAGGCCCGGGAGGCCGGGTCCTTCCTGGCCTCCATCGCCCGGAGCCACAGGGACTCCCGGGAGCCCCTGGCCTTTCTGGCCGGCGGAGAGACAGTGGTCCGCCTCACGGGCCGGGGCAGAGGGGGCCGGAACCAGGAGCTGGCCCTCTCGGCGGCGGCGGGGATTGCCGGGATGGAGGGGGTGGTGATCTTCTCCCTGGGCTCCGACGGCACCGACGGCCCCACGGACGCCGCCGGAGGCATTGTGGACGGGGAGACCGCCAGGCGGCTGGAGGCGCAGGGGATCTCCATCCACAGGGTATTGGAGGACAACGACGCCTATTACGCCCTGGCGCGGGTGGACGGCCTGCTGATGACCGGGCCCACCGGTACCAACGTCAACGATGTGGCTGTGGCGCTGATCCGGGGGCGGTGAAAAGAGGCGGCAGACGGGTGTGTACCCCGCCTGCCGCCTCTCCCCTACTTCTCCTCCAGCAGCTTGGTCAGCTCCTCCATGAAGGTATGGATATCCTTGAACTGCCGGTACACGGAAGCAAAGCGGACATAGGCCACCTCGTCCGCCTCCCGCAGCCGATCCATCACCTGCTCGCCGATCATATCGGTGGTGATCTCCCGCTCCAGACAGTTCTGGAGGTTCTGCTCAATCTCGTCCGCCAGCTCCTCCAGGCGGGCCAGGGGCACCGTCCGCTTCTCGCAGGCCCGGAGCATACTGCCCAGCACCTTGTTCCGGTCAAAGCTCTGGCGGCTTCCGTCCTTTTTGATGACCACCAGGGGCAGGGACTCCATCGTCTCGTATGTGGTGAACCGCTTCTCACAGGCCAGACACTCCCGCCGCCGCCGGATGCTGTTGCCCTCGTCGGCGGGGCGGCTGTCCACGACCTTGCTCTCCTTATAGCCGCAGTAGGGACATTTCATCTGCCGGGTCCTCCTTTTCGGATAATTTGCCTTAGGTGAACCCATTATACCAGAAAATTTCGCTCGCGTGTACCGTTTATCCAAAATTTTCTCACCAGATTCCCGGCTCCTCCCCCCGGAAGGCGTAGACCACGCACAGCTGGCCCGCCACCCGCTCCAGCCGCCCCAGACAGAAGAGGGGCTCCAGGGGAAAGGGCTGGCCCTCCTCCAGGGGCAGGGCCAGCTCCAGCCGCTCCCCCTCCCCCCGCCGCCAGGCCCGGCCAAACCGCCGCAGGCGGCTCTGAAAAAAGGGGGAGCGGAACAGTCCGGCAGGGCACCCCGTCTCCCGCCAGGGCTCCTCCCCGCCAAAGTGGAAGGAGCACCGGGCCTCCCCCCGCCGCAGGACGCCCAGGCTCTCCACATCCCGCCGGTAGACCCGCCGGCAGGCCGTCAGCTTCCCGCCGCCGGGCTCCATGACCCCCAGAGCCAGCTCTCCCCGGTCCCCCACCAGCCAGGCCCGGTAGAGGCCGTCCTCCGGATCCTCCATAGCGGCGCGGATGATGGTCCGCGATCCCTCCGGGGTTAAGAGCACCTCGCCCGCAGCCTCCCCCAAACAGCACAGCTTGACCCGCTCCATCCCACAGCCCCCCCTCGGAAAAGTCTATGCGGCCAGCGGGCATTCGAGAACAAATTGTGAGCACTCCCTGCCAAAGGACACCCTGGGATACGCGGGGTTGCATATCGCAGGGGCCGGTGGTATACTTTTAGGCAAAAAGGACAAAGGAGAGATCACTATGGAGTACGGCTATTACGAGCAAACCGGCAGTCCCCTCCGGGGGAGGACCCTGGGGGAGCTGCGGGAGTTTTTGGCCCGGGCGGAGCTGACCTACGACGAGAATATCCAGTTCACCGTCCTCATCCGGGACGGGGAGGACAACATTGCCGCCGCCGGCTCCCTTCAGGATGGGGTCATCAAATGCGTGGCGGTGGACGGGGCCCGGAGAGGGGAAGGGCTGACCGCGGCGGTGCTCACCGCCCTCCGGCGGGAGGCCCTGGAGCGGGGCTTCTCCCGGCTGTTTCTGTACACTAAACCCGCCAATTTCGCCCAGTTTCACGCCCTGGGATTCTACGAGGTGGTCCGGACGGGGACCGTGCTGCTGATGGAGGACCGGCGGGAGGGCTTCGTCCGCTGGGCGGAAAGCCTCCGGCGTCCGGAGGCGGCGGGGGTGATCGGGGCGGCGGTGATGAACTGCAACCCCATGACCCTGGGCCACCGGTTTCTGATAGAGACGGCGGCAGCGCGGTGCGATTTCCTCTATCTCTTTATCGTCTCTGAGGATCGGAGCGCCGTCCCGGCGGCGGACCGGCTGGAGATTGTCAAACAGTCCGCCGCGGATCTGCCCAATGTGTTCGTCACGGGCAGCGGGCAGTATCTCATCTCCTCCGCCACCTTCCCGGACTACTTCCTCAAGGAGAAGTCCACCGCCCGGGCGGCGTGGGCGGAGCTGGACATCGCGATGTTCCTCCGGCTGGCGGAGCGGCTGGGGATCTCCCGGCGTTTTGTGGGCACCGAGCCCTTCTGCCCGGTGACGGGAGCCTACAACCGGGCCATGGGAGAGGCGCTGCCCCGGTCGGGGGTGGAGGTGGTGGAGATCCCCCGGCTGGAAAAGGGGGGACAGGCTGTGAGCGCCACGGCGGTGCGGGCGCTGGTCCGGGAGGGCCGGTGGGAGGAAACCCGGGCCCTGGTGCCGGAGGCCGCATTCGCCTATCTGGCGGACGAGAGGAACCGGACAAAAATCCTGGCGCGGATGGCGCTCCATCCATAAAAGACCGCCCGGGGCAGCGAAATCCATCGCTGCCCCGGGCGGCTTTTTTCCGGCTACAGCCCCTGGGCCTTTACCCGCAGGCGGTTGAGGGCCCGGGCCAGAGATGCCTGGGCCAGCTGGTACTCCTGCCGGCTCTTCTTCTGCAAAATCGCCTCCCGGGCTTCGTCGGCCTCCCGCCGGGCCCGGGCCTCGTCGATCTCCTCGGGCCGCTCGGCAGCATCCACCAGCACCAGCACCTCGTTGGCCTCCACCTTCACCATGCCCGGGGACACCGCCGCCAGCTGAACCCCCTGCCCCGGCACCCGGTAGCGCAGGGTCCCGGGCTGTACGGCGGCGATCATGGCGCTGTGGCGGGCCAGAATCCCCTGTTCCCCGTCGCTGGTGGGGATGGTCAGGCTCTCGCAGGGGCCCTCATAGAACGTCCTGTCCGCAGCCAGAATGTGGACCTGAAAGGACTCCATCTACGCCCCGCCCCCTTCCAGCCGCCGGGCCTTCTCCACTACGTCCCGCCAGGCGCCGACATTGTAGAAGGCCGCCTCCGGGTACTGGTCCAGCTCACCGTCCACAATGGCGGCGAAGCTCTCCAGGGTATCCTTGAGGGGCACGTAGACCCCGGGGATGCCGGTAAACTTCTCCGCTACGTGGGTGGGCTGGGCCAGGAACCGCTGGAGCCTTCTCGCCCGGGCCACCGTCGAGCGGTCCTCGTCGCTGAGCTCATCCATGCCCAGAATGGCGATAATGTCCTGAAGCTCCCGGTACTTCTCCAGGATCTCCTGAACCTTCCGGGCCACCCGGTAGTGCTCCGCCCCCACCACATCCGCCTCCAGAATCCGGGAGGAGGACTCCAGGGGGTCCACCGCCGGGTAGATGCCCTGCTCGGAGATCTTCCGGCTGAGCACCGTCGTGGCGTCCAGGTGGGCGAAGGTGGTGGCGGTGGCCGGGTCCGTCAGGTCGTCCGCCGGCACGTACACCGCCTGCACGGAGGTGACTGATCCGTCCTTGGTGGAGGTGATGCGCTCCTGGAGCTCCCCCATCTCGTTGGCCAGGGTGGGCTGGTAGCCCACGGCGGAGGGCATCCGCCCCAGCAGGGTGGACACCTCGCTGCCCGCCTGGACAAAGCGGAAGATG
>JAAWUC010000044.1 GCA_022804995.1 Oscillospiraceae bacterium | reverse complement strand
TTTTGCAGCCAGCACGCCTTTTTGCTCAACACATACATTACCACATCAGTTTCTGTTTTTCAACACTTTTTTCAGAAAAAATCCAGGGATTTCCTCCTTAGCGAAAAAGTACACCTTATTGTCAAGCTTATAAGAAAGGAGTGTTTGGGATGGGAGTTGCTTCCTTAGTTTTGGGAATCCTTGCAATTGTACTTGGCGCGTTTACCGCCGGAGTGCTTGGGTGGGCAGGGGCCATTATGGGTATCATTGGAATTATCCTCGGGTCGCTTGCGAGAAAGAATTCCCCTGTTGAGAAGCGTGGAATGGCTACCGCTGGCCTTACTTGTTCCATCATCGGAACCGTTTTGTGCCTGATTCTTTACATTGCCTGCGCGGCCTGTGTCGGTGGTATGGCTTCTCTTGGATCCATGGCGTAATTTTTGTGGAAGATCGGCAGCAAACTTCTGCTGCCGATCTCATTTTTACGAGGTTTTCTATGGGTAAGATTGGATTTTATTTGATCGGACACTTTATTGCCTATTATGGCTTAATGATTGTCTTGGGCATTTTCACCAGTGCTTTGATTGCGTATTTTCAAACCAAGCGATTTGGCCTCGTTATGAATGACTTCCTTATCATATGCGGTTTTTCCGGCCTCTTCGGAATCATTGGCGCAAAGGCGCTGTATTTGGTCACTTCTTTTCAGCATATAAATGTTTCAAAGCTCGCGGACTTGACCTATCTCAGCTCCCTGATGAGCGGGGGATTTGTTTTTTTAGGCGGGATTCTTGGCGTCCTTCCGGCGTTAATTTTTTGCAAAAGCAAGCTTCACATCCCTGTCCCGTCGTATATTCAAGCATGTATAGGATGTATTCCTATTGGTCATATGTTCGGGCGTATAGGATGTTTTCTGGTCGGCTGCTGTTATGGAATCCCTTATTCAGGACAGTTCTCCGTTACATACACGGAGTCTTTATTCGCACCCTGCGGCGCATCGTTATTTCCTGTCCAATTGGTGGAGGCGGTTATCGAATTAGGGTTGGGTATTTTACTTTTGCTGCTGAGCCCGAAATTAAAGCGTTACTCCGGGCTGTTTTTATACTTAATGCTTTATTCATTGTCCAGGTTTTCCCTGGAGTTTCTGCGCTATGATGAAATTCGAGGCGGGGCCGCAGGTCTGTCAACTTCCCAGCTTCTGAGCATTTTTCTGTTTGTATCTGCGTCTTTTTTTCTAATAAAGGAAAAAGGATAGAGGCCAGCCCCGCCGGGCCGGCCTCTGCCTGTTTATTTAAAATACCTCACTGCCGACCGGAACAGCCCCATATCATAATTTCCGGGGACATTCCGATAGAGATTCGGTCCAATCCGCTCGCTGTGGCCCATCTTCCCCAGCACTCTCCCGTCGGGGGAGGTGACGCCCTCGATGGCCCACAGGGAGCCGTTGGGGTTGAAGGCCGTGTCCATGGAGGGCAGGCCGTCCAAATCCACATACTGGGTGGCAATCTGGCCGCTTTCCGCCAGCCGCTTCAGCACCGCCTCCGGAGCCACAAACCGCCCCTCGCCGTGGGAGACAGGCACGCTGTAAATCCCGCCGGTCTCCGCCTCCATCAGCCAGGGGGACAGGCCGGAGCACACCCGGGTGCGCACAATGGACGACTGGTGCCGCCCGATGGTGTTGTAGGTCAGGGTGGGGCAGTCCGCGTCCGTGTCCCGGATCTCCCCGAAGGGGATCAGCCCCAGCTTCACCAGGGCCTGGAAGCCGTTGCAGATGCCCAGCATCAGCCCATCCCGGTTTTGCAGGAGATCGTGGATAGCGTCTGTCAGCCGGGGATTGCGCAGGAAGGAGACGATGAATTTCGCAGACCCGTCGGGCTCGTCGCCGCCGGAGAAGCCGCCGGACAGGAACACGATCTGGGCGTTTTTGATGGCGTGCTCCAGCCCCAGGGCGGACTGGGCCAGGGTGTCAGAGGTCAGGTTGCGGATCACATCCGTCTCCACCGTCATCCCCGCCCGGAGGCAGGCCCGGGTGGAATCATACTCGCAGTTAGTGCCCGGGAAAACGGGGATCGCCACCCTGGGCCGGGCGATGCCATGAGGCATAATCGCCGGGGCTTTCCCGGTCCAGGTGACGGGCTCCACCGCGTCGGTTTCAGTGGAGCGGGTGGGGTACACGTCCTCCAGGACGCCCTCGTTCAGGGCCAGGAGATCGTCGACGGAGACGGTGTGCCCGCCGCCCAGATCCAGCACAGGTTCAGCGGTGGTCGTGCCGATTTTCTCCGCGAAGGGGGAAGCTGCCTCCTCCGTCAGCTCGGCAAAGATCCAGCCTGGGTAGGCACCGTCCCCGGGGATGCTGCTGTCCGGGTCGGGATTGCGGAGAAAGCCAATGCGGTTGCCGAAAGACATCTTCATCAGTGCCTCTTTCGTACCTCCGGTCTCCAGGGCCCAGGCGGCCCTGACCTTTCCGGCCCGGGCCAGGGTATGGAGGGCGTCCCAGCTCTCCCTCCCGTCCCGGAAGCAGTACACCGGGTCTCCGGCCTCCTTGAACTCGGGAGTAATCACCTCGCCCGCCAGGATGGGCGCTATAGCGAAGGAGATCACCGTAGGCGGCACGTCCAGGGCCAGGAAGGACCCGCTCATGGAGTCCTTCCCGCCGATGGCCGCGCAGCCGTAGTCCAGCTGGGCCTCCAGGGCCCCCAGCAGAGCGGCGAAGGGCTTGCCCCAGCGCTCCGGTTTCCCGCCCAGCTTCTCAAAGTACTCCTGCAAAGTGAGATAGGCTTTTCTATAGTCCGCTCCGGCGGCCACCAGCTTCGCCAGGGAGACGGTGACGCTGGCCTTGGCCCCCAGATAGGGGTCCTCGCTCAGCGCCTCCGGGTCGCAGCCCCAGGCCATGACGCTGGCCTGGTCCGTCTCCGCGCAGGGGTCCACCGGCAGCAGCGCCGCCATGGACTGGGCAGGGGTACGCTGGGTTTTCCCGCCGAAGGGCATGGTGACGCTCCCCGCGCCGATGGTGCTGTCGAAGCGCTCCACCAGCCCACGCCGGGAGGCGCACTTCAAATCGGACGCCATTTTCCGCAGGTCCAGGCCGTATGCCGGCTCCTCCGAAAAACGCGGATGGGCCGGAACGAAGGCTTTGGCGTGCTTCGCTGCGCCGTTGGTGTCCAGAAACGCCCGGCTCAAATCGGCGATGGTCTCTCCCCGCCACTTCATCACCATCCGGGGGCTCTCCGTCACCACGGCGGCCCGGTACGCCTCCAGGTTCTCGGTTTCAGCCAAAAAGATAAATTTCTGTTCATCCTCCGGGGCCACGACTACGGCCATGCGCTCCTGGCTCTCGGAGATGGCAAGCTCCGTGCCGTCCAGGCCGTCGTACTTCTTGCGCACCGCGTCCAAATCAATCTCCAGCCCGTCGGCCAGCTCGCCGATGGCCACGGACACGCCTCCCGCGCCGAAGTCGTTGCAGCGCTTGATTATCCTGGTCACG
Organism: Oscillospiraceae bacterium; assembly: GCA_022804995.1. GTDB lineage: Bacteria > Bacillota > Clostridia > Oscillospirales > Oscillospiraceae > Pelethomonas. Next base: position 16,149 of record JAAWUC010000044.1, on the reverse strand, counting down.
GCGGGATTGCGGAACAGCCGCTGGAGCTTCCGCTCCTCGGGGGCGTTGCCCTTCTGGACCTCGGAGGCCATGGCGCTCAGGGATTGCAAGTTGTGGCTCTTGGAGGACCCGGTGGCCCCGCCGATGCCGTCCCGGCCCGTGCGGCCCCCCAGGAGGATGACCACATCCCCAGGCGCGGGCCGCTCCCTGCGCACGTTCTCCGCCGGGGCCGCGCCCACCACCGCGCCGCACTCCAGATGCTTGGCAATGTAGCCCGGGTGGTAGAGCTCCGCCACATGGCCGGTGGCCAGGCCGATCTGATTGCCGTAGGAGCTGTACCCCGCCGCCGCGGTCTGGGCGATTTTCCGCTGGGGCAGCTTGCCGGGGAGTGTCTCCTCAAAGCTGGCCCTGGGGTCGCCGCAGCCCGTAACCCGCATGGCCTGGTGGACATAGGCCCGGCCGGACAGGGGGTCCCGGATGCACCCGCCGATGCAGGTGGCCGCGCCGCCGAAGGGCTCGATTTCCGTGGGGTGGTTGTGCGTCTCGTTCTTGAACATCAGCAGCCAGTCCTGTTCCCTGCCGTCCACTACAGCGGGAACATGGATGGAGCAGGCGTTGATCTCCTCGCTCTCGTCCAGCTCCGGGAGCAGGCCCCGCTTCTTGAGAACCTTCGCGCCGATGGTGGCGATGTCCATCAGCGTCCGGGGCCGCTGAGCGGCCTTCTCCGGGCCGTAGACCTCCTCCCGGGCGGCGAGATACCGCTCATAGGCCCTCCGGACCGCCGGGTCCTGGATGTCAATGTCCTCCAGGTGGGTGGAGAAGGTGGTGTGGCGGCAGTGGTCGGACCAGTAGGTGTCCACCACCCGGACCTCGGTGATGGTGGGGTCCCGGCGCTCGGTATCCCGGAAGTAGGTTTGCAGGAATTTGAGGTCGTCCAGGTCCATGGCGAGCCCCAGCTTGTCCAGCAGCGCGGCCAGTCCCGCCCCGTCCAGGCCGGTGAAGCCCGTCAAGGCCTCCACCATGGGCGGCGCGGCCTGCTCCCGGACCAGGGTTGCGGGCTTGTCCATAGACGCCTCCCGGCTCTCCACGGGGTTGATAAGATAGCCCTTGATTTTCTCCAGGTCCTCCCCGCTCAGCGCCCCCTCCAGCACATATACCTTGGCGTAGCGGACCAGGGGCCGCTCCACCCCGGCCATGAGCTGCACGCACTGGGCGCAGGAGTCGGAGCGCTGGTCGAACTGCCCCGGCAGGGCCTCCATCGCCAGCAGGCTGTGGAGCGTCCGGGGCTGGGGGAACGTCTCGTCCCAGATCTCGTCCACCTGGGGCTCAGAAAAAACGATGCGCTTGGCCCGCTCGTAGACGGCGGGGTCGATATTCTCCACGTCGTAGCGGTTGAGAATCCGGACGCCCGCCAGGGCTTCGATGCCCAAAAAGCCCCGCAGGTCCCCCAGCAGGCTCTCCGCCTCCGGGCTGAGGCCGGGGCGCTTTTCCACAAAAATTCTGTAAACAGACATTTATTTCTTCTCCTTCAGCGCTTGCAGCGCCCGCTGGCCGATGTCCCGGCGGCAGGAGGCGTTATCGAAGTGAATCCGGTCCGCTAAGGCGTAGGCCTTCTCAATGGCGGAAGGCAGGTCCTCCGCCACGGACACTGCCCCCAGCACCCGGCCCCCGCTGGTGACAAGCCTTCCGTCCTGTTCAGCCGCCCCGGCGATGTAGATATGCTCGCCCTCCTCCGTCTCCGGCAGGGAGATGGGGAACCCCTTCTCGTAGCTCTGGGGATAACCCTGGGAGGCCAGCACCACGCAGCAGGCGGCCCCGTCCTTCCACTCCACCTTCAGATCCCCCAGGGTTCCGCTCTCCACAGCCCGCAGGATGGCCAGCAGATCGGTTTTCAGCAGAGGCAGCACCACCTGGGTCTCCGGGTCGCCGAAGCGGCAGTTGTACTCGATGACCTTGGGCCCCTCCGGTGTGAGCATCAGGCCGAAGTACAGGCAGCCCTTGAAGGGCCTGCCCTCGGCCTTCATGGCCCGGATGGTGGGCAGAAAAATTTTCTCCATGCACGCCGCCGCGATTTCCGGCGTATAGTACGGGTTCGGGGCGATCGTGCCCATACCGCCGGTATTGGGCCCGCGGTCGCCGTCCAGGGCCCGCTTGTGGTCCATAGAGGACACCATGGGCACTACCGTCTCGCCGTCGGTGAAGGAGAGGACGGAAACCTCGGGGCCGGTGAGGAATTCCTCAATGACCACCTTGCGCCCGCTCTCGCCGAATTTTCCGTCCGCCAGCATGGAGCGGACAGCCTCCCGGGCGTCCTCCCTGGTTTCGCAGATGAGCACGCCCTTGCCCAGGGCCAGGCCGTCGGCCTTGACCACCGCCGGCAGGGGGCAGTCCTCCACATAGGCCAGAGCCCCGTCCAGCTCGGTGAACACTGCGTAATCCGCCGTGGGGATCCCGTATTTTTTCATCAGATCCTTGGCGAAGGCCTTGCTGCTCTCAATGACGGCGGCGCTTTTCCGGGGCCCGAAGCAGGGGAACCCCGCCTCCGCCAGCGCGTCCGCCGCCCCCAGGGCCAGGGGGTCGTCGGGGGCCACCACGACGAAGTCCGCGCCGTGCTCCCGGGCCGCGGCCACGATGCCGGGGATGTCCGTGGGACTGCCGCCCAGGCAGACCGCGTCAGCGGCGATGCCGCCGTTGCCGGGGAGGGCGAAAATCGTCCCCACGGACGGGTTTTCTCTCAGCTTCTTGATGATCGCGTGCTCGCGGCCTCCGCCGCCGATGACCAGAATATCCATCAACTGCCTCCAATCGCCGCAAGGGGCGGCTTGCCAGCCGCCCCTTGGCAGAAAATATTAGTGGTGGAACAATCTCATCCCCGTAAAGGCCATGACCATATCGTAGCCGTCGCAGGCCGCGATGACCAGCTCGTCCCGGATGGAGCCGCCGGGCTGGGCGATATAGCGCACGCCGGAGCGCCGGGCCCGCTCGATGTTGTCGGCAAAGGGGAAGAACGCGTCGCTGGCCAGGGCCACCTCCTTAAGGTTGTCCAGCCAGGCGCGGACCTCGGAGGGGTGGAGCCGGGAGGGCTGGCGGGTAAAGTACTTCTGCCAGACCTTGTCAGCGCACACGTCCTCCTCATTGCCGTTGATATAGCTGTCGATGACGTTGTCCCGCTCCGGCCGGCCGATGCCGGGCAGGAAGGGCAGGGAGAGGACCTTCGGGTGCTGGCGCAGGTGCCAGGTGTCCGCCTTGGTCCCCGCCAGGCGGGTGCAGTGGATGCGGCTCTGCTGGCCGGCCCCCACGCCGATGGCCTGTCCGTCCACGGCGTAGCACACGGAGTTGGACTGGGTGTACTTGAGGGTGATGAGGGCCACGATCAGGTCCCGCTTGGCCGTCTCCGGCAGTTCCCGATTCCCCGTGACGATGTCCTTCAGCAGGTCCGGCCCGATCTTGAACTCGTTGCGGCCCTGCTGGAAGGTGACGCCGAACACGTCCTTGGTCTCCTGGGGGGCGGGGACGTAATCCGGGTCGATGCGGACGATGTTGTAGCTGCCCTTCCGCTTGGCCTTGAGGATCTCCAGGGCCTCCGGCTCATAGCCGGGGGCGATGACCCCGTCGGAGACCTCCCGGGCGATGAGCTTCGCGGTGGTCACATCGCACACGTCGCTGAGCGCCGCCCAGTCCCCGAAGGAGCACAGGCGGTCGGTGCCCCGGGCCCTGGCGTAGGCGCAGGCCAGAGGGCTTTTCTCCAGCTCCGGCACGTCGTCGACAAAGCACGCCTGCTTGAGGGGCTTGCTCAGGGGCAGGCCTACGGCGGCGGAGGTGGGGGAGACGTGCTTGAAGGAGGTGGCCGCGGGGAGTCCGACGGCCTCCCTGAGCTCCTTAACGAGCTGCCAGGCGTTCAGGGCGTCCAGGAAGTTGATATAGCCCGGCTTGCCGTTTAAGACCTCCAGGGGCAGATCGCCCCCGTCCCGCATGAAGATCCGGGAGGGCTTCTGGTTGGGGTTGCAGCCGTATTTCAGTTCTAATTCGTTCATGGGTCGATCCTTTCTATACGTTCAGCTCCGCCTGGAGCGATTCATCGGGGTATTTCTCCAGCAGGGGGGCGATCTCCTCCGCCAGAAATTCCTCCACCTGGCTGGGGGCCCGGCCCACGTACTTCTCCGGGGCCATCTGGGCCTCAATCTCCTCCCGGCGGAGGGGGAAGGCCGGGTCCGCCAGGATGCGGTCAATCAGATCGTTCTGTCCGCCCTCCAGCTTCACCCTTCTGGCGGCGGCGTGGGAGTGCTCCCGCAGGGCCTCGTGGAGCGCCTGGCGGTTTCCGCCCCGCTTGACCGCCTCCATCATGATGTTCTCCGTGGCCATAAAGGGCAGCTTCTCCATCACCCGCCGCCGGACCACCCGGTCATAGACCACCAGCCCGGCGGTGACGTTGATATAGATCTCCAGAATGGCGTCCACCGCCAGAAACGCCTCGCTGACGGCGATTCGCTTGTTGGCGCTGTCGTCCAGGGTCCGCTCAAACCACTGGGTAGCGGCGGTCATAGCCGGGTTCACCGCGTCCTGGATGACATACCGGGCCAGGGCGCAGATGCGCTCTGAGCGCATGGGATTGCGCTTGTAGGGCATGGCGGAGGAGCCGATCTGATTGGCCTCAAAGGGCTCCTCCATCTCCTCAAAGGACTGCAAAATTCGCAGGTCGTTGGCAAACTTGCAGGCGGACTGGGCCACGCCGGACAGGGCGGCGAGGACATAGGCGTCGGTCTTCCGGGAGTAGGTCTGGCCGGACACCGCCACGCACTTTTCAAAGCCCATCTGCTCCGCCACCAGGCGCTCGAGCGCCTTGACCTTCCCCTCGTCGCCCTCGAAGAGCTCCAAAAAGCTGGCCTGGGTGCCGGTGGTGCCCTTGGCCCCCCGCAGGCGGAGCTGGGCAAGCTGGAACTCCAGGTTTTCCATATCCATCACCAGCTCGTTCATCCACAGCGCGGCCCGCTTGCCCACGGTGGTCAGCTGGGCGGGCTGGAGGTGGGTGTAGGCCAGACAGGGCAGGTCCTTGTACCGCTTCGCGAAGGCGGAGAGGTTGCGCAGTACCTGGGCGCACTTGCGCAGCACCAGCCGGGAGGCGTCCCGGAGAATCAGAATATCGGTGTTGTCCCCCACGTAGCAGCTGGTGGCCCCCAGGTGGATGATGGCTTCGGCGTCGGGGCACTGCCGGCCATAGGCGTAGACATGGCTCATGACGTCGTGGCGGACCAGCTTCTCCCGGGCCTCGGCAACGTCATAGTTCACGTCCTCCGCATGGGACTCCAGCTGGGCGATCTGCTCCCGCGTCACCGGCAGGCCCAGCGCGTGCTCCGCCTTGGCCAGGGCAATCCACAGCCTCCGCCAGGTGCGGAACTTGTTGTTCTCGGAGAAGAGGTACTGCATCTCCCGGCTGGCGTACCGGGTGGACAGGGGGGAGACGTAGCCGTCGCGGTTTCGTTCCATGGCCTACCTCCTCTCGGCGTGCTTGTTGATGATGACGGTTCTGGCCTCGCCCTCCGCCAGGGGGATGTAGCGCACAAAGAGGGACACCCGGTTCTCGCTGTTGAGGCTGGCCCAGAGGTCCATGGCCAGATCCCCGGCGCTGGCGGCGGTGATCTCCACCCGGAAGGGATCCCCGGAGAAGGAGGGCAGAGGATTTCCATCCCCCCGGTAGGTGCTGATGAACCGGCCCTCCCCCGCCGGAATGGCGCTGTAGTTATAGAACTGGCGGCAGCAGCAGGACGGGTCCCCCTCCAGGCTCTTGAGGATGGAGAGCTGGACCAGCACCTCCCTGCCCCCGTTCTTGCCGTAGGGGATCAACAGGCCGGAGATGCGGGGGGTGTAGTTGGGCTCGTCAGGCTCGAAGGTCCGGGTCAGAAGGGCGTCCTCAAAGGTGCCCCCGGCGTCCAGGGCGTCGTAAATCGTGTCGGTCTGGTCGCCGTTGGTGACGATGGTCACCCGGTCCAGCTGCCGCACGGGGTTATAAATAATAAGGCTGGGGTCTGTCATCCTGCTCTCGTCGTAGGCGCGGGTGCGGATGCCGTCGCCGGTCTCCTCAAAGACCCGGTTGCGGCTGTTCTCGCTGCGGCCCATGATGAAGTACGCAATCACGGCGTTCTCCCCGTCCGCGCTGCGGCCCAGCAGAATGCCCCGGCCGGGATAGCTGTTCTGGCGCAGAAGCGCGCATAAATCCTGCTTCATAGCGTGTTCTCCTTTTCCCGCACAAGCTGTGCGGATACGATCTCCGCCGCCTGGGGCAGCAGCTTCCACTCCGCCTCCCGCAGCACCCGGCTCTGGAGGCGCTCCGCCGTGTCGCCGGGGCGGACCTCCACCGCCTTTTGCAGGAGGATCTGCCCCCCGTCGGGGACCTCGTTGACGTAGTGGACCGTAGCCCCGGTGACCTTTACCCCATAGTCCAGCGCCGCCTGGTGGACCCGGAGGCCGTAGAACCCCTTCCCGCAGAAGGCGGGGATCAGGGAGGGGTGGATATTGATGATCGGGCCGGGGAACCGCTCGATAAAATCCTTGGAGAGGATCCCCAGAAACCCGGCTAAAATGAGAAAATCAATTCTGTGCTTCTCCAGAGCGTCCAGGACCCTGCCCTCGAAGCCCTCCTCCCGCCGGGGGATCACCGCCGAAGCGATTCCCGCCGCCTGGGCGCGGGCTTCCGCCTGGAGTCCCGCCCTGTCGGCAATGACCAGGGAAATGCTCCCGCTGGTCAGGACCCCTCCCTGGCTGTCGATGAGGGCCTGGAGGTTGGTGCCGCCGCCGGAGGCCAGCACGGCGATTCGGGCGGTCAGCATAGAACCACCCGCTCATCCCCGGGGACGATCTCGCCGATGACCTTGGCCCCCTGGCCCTTGCTGTTCAGAGCGGCGATGGCCTTGTCCGCGTCCTCCTTTGCCGTCACAAGCACCATGCCGGTGCCCATGTTGAAGGTGTTGAACATATCCCGCTCCGGGATATCTCCCAGGCGCTGGATCATCCGGAAAATGGGGTCAATCCAGAGGGCGTTCTTTTCGATTTTCGCCGTCAGGCCCTCCGGCAGGCAGCGGGGGATGTTCTCATAGAAGCCTCCGCCGGTGATGTGGCTGATGCCGTGGATGTCCGCGGCCTCGATGGCGGCCAGCACCGGCTTGACATAGATTCTGGTGGGCTGGAGCAGGTCCCCGCCCAGGGCCCCGCCCAGCTCCTCGCTCCACTCGTCCAGGTCGGCGCGCTCCACATCCAGCACCTTCCGCACCAGGGAGAAGCCGTTGGAGTGGAGGCCGCTGGAGCCCAGGGAGAGCACCACGTCGCCGGGGCGGACCCTGCTCTTGTCGATTATCCGCTCCCGGTCCACGACGCCCACGGCGAAGCCGGCCAAATCGTAGTCCTCCGGGGCCATGAGGCCCGGGTGCTCGGCGGTCTCGCCGCCGGTGAGGGCGCAGCCGGCCTGGACGCAGCCCTCCGCCACGCCGGAGACGATGGAGGCCACCTTCTCCGGCTCGTTTCTGCCGATGGCGATATAGTCCAGGAAGAAGAGGGGCCTTGCCCCGCAGCAGATGATGTCGTTGACGCACATGGCCACGCAGTCGATGCCGATGGTGTCGTGCTTGTTCATCAGCTGGGCAATGCGGATTTTGGTGCCCACGCCGTCGGTTCCGGAGACCAGGCAGGGGCGCTTCATCCCGGCGGTGTCCAGCTCGAAGAGGCCGCCGAAGCCCCCGATGCCCCCCGCCGCGCCGCCGGTCATGGTCCGGGCCACGTGGGCCTTCATCAGCTCTACCGCCTTGTATCCGGCTGTGATGTCCACGCCGGCGGCGGCGTAGGACGCGGAATAGCTTTCGCTCATGTTTCCTCTCGCTTTCCCCAAATTCACTTATTCTTTTCCCGTCCAGCAGTAGGTGCAGATTTTTTCCCTGTCGATGCCGATGGCCTCCAGCAGCCCGTTCAGGGACTGGTAGCCCAGGGAGCTGAACCCCATATCCTCGCAGATGGTTTTCAGCAGGCACTTCCCCCGCTCCGCGGCGCCGTCGGCGTACTCGTCCAGGTGGGCCCGGCCCTCGTCCCCCTCCAGCTTCTGGATGGTGGACCGGGTCAGCAGCTCCATCTCCGAGGTGCTCCGGGAGAAGTTCAGGTATTTGCACCCGTACATAATCGGCGGACAGGCGGAGCGCATATGGACCTCCTCCGCCCCGCAGCCGTACAAAAACTCAATGGTTTCCCTCAATTGGGTGCCCCGGACGATGGAGTCGTCCACAAACAGCAGCTTTTTCCCCTCGATGAGCTCCGGCACGGGGATCTGCTTCATTTTTGCCACCTGATTGCGGATGCTCTGGTCGGCGGGCATGAAGGACCGGGGCCAGGTGGGGGTATATTTCACAAAGGGCCGGGCGAAGAACTTGCCGGACCGGTTGGCGTAGCCGATGGCATGGGGCAGGCCGGAGTCCGGCACCCCCGCCACAAAGTCCACCTTGGGCAGCTGGCCCCGGGCAATCTCGTCCCGGGCCATGATCTCCCCGTTGCGGTAGCGCATGACCTCCACATTGACCCCCTCGTAGTTGGAGTTGGGGTAACCGTAGTAGGTCCAGAGGAAGGCGCAGATGCGCATCTTATCCCCCCGGGGGGACAGCGTCTCCCACCCGTCCTCCGTTACCCGGACAATCTCCCGGGGGCCCAGCTCGTAGGCGTTGTCATAGCCCAGCTTTTGGTAGGCGAAGGACTCGAAGGACACGCAGCACCCGTCCTCATTTTTCCCGATGAGCACCGGCAGGCGGCCCAGCTTGTCCCGGGCGGCGACGATGCCCTCCGGGGTCAGGACCAGGATGGTGGCGGAGCCGTCGATGACCTCCTGGGCATAGCGGATGCCCTCTATCAGGGAGGGCTTCTGGTTGATGAGGGCGGCGGTGAGCTCGGTGGCGTTGACGGCCCCGGAGCTCATTGCCATAAACTGGTGCCCGCGGTCGGAAAAGTACCGCTCCACCAGGGCCTCGGCATTGTTGATGATGCCCACGGTGGTGATGGCGTACAGCCCCAGGTGGGACCGGACCAGCAGGGGCTGGGGGTCCGTGTCGCTGATGCAGCCGACGCCGGCGCAGCCGTGGAACTTGGCGACATCCTTCTCAAACTTGGTGCGGAAGGGCGTGTTTTCGATGTTGTGGATCTGCCGCTGGAAACCGTCGGCCCGGTCGTAGAGGATCATGCCTCCCCGGCGGGTGCCCAGGTGGGAGTGGTAGTCCACGCCGAAAAAGACATCCAGGGTCACGTCCCGTCTTGAAATCGCTCCGAAAAAGCCTCCCAATGGTTTTGCCTCCTATATCTATCAGTTGCCGAACACCCTGCGCATCATCTCCTGATAGGCGTCCTCCACGCTGCCCAGGTCCCGGCGGAACCGGTCCTTGTCCAGCTTCTCATTGGTCTTGGCGTCCCAGAAGCGGCAGGTGTCGGGGGAGATCTCGTCGGCCAGGACAATGCTCCCGTCCGGCAGGCGGCCGAACTCCAGCTTGAAGTCGATGAGCCGCACGCCGCAGCCGGCGAAGAAGGCCTTGAGCACCTCGTTGACCTTCAGGGCCATGGCGCGGATGGTGCCGATCTCCTCCCGGGTGGCCAGCTTCAGGGCCAGAGCGTGGGAGGTGTTGAGCAGGGGGTCGTGGAGCTCGTCGTTCTTGTAGGAGAACTCGAAGGTGGGCTCGTCAAAGGGGATGCCCTCCTCCACGCCGTAGCGCTTGGAGAAGCTCCCGGCGGAGACGTTGCGGACAATGACCTCCAAAGGGACAATCTCCACTTTTTTCACCACAGTCTCCCGGTCGTTCAGCTCCTCCACAAAGTGGGTGGGGATGCCGGCTTCAGCGAGCTTTCCCATGAGGAAGTTGCTCATGCGGTTGTTCACCGCGCCCTTGCCCCGGATGGTGCCCTTCTTGGCGCCGTCAAAGGCGGTGGCGTCGTCCTTGTAGGAGACGATGACCAGAGCGGGGTCCTCGGTGGCGTATACCTTCTTGGCCTTGCCCTCGTAGAGCTGTTCTTTCTTTTCCATGATAGTAGTCCCTCCACAAAATAGTAGTCTTTAGGAATGAAGCTCCGCCTCAACCTCGGCGCTGGCCTTTAAAACCTTCTCCGCGTCCTTCCGCCGCTTCTCGTCCAGCTTAGCGGCCAGGGCGGCGTCCTCCACCGCCAGAATCTGGATGGCAAGCAGAGCGGCGTTGACGGCCCCGTCGATGGCGACTGTGGCAACCGGGATTCCGGAGGGCATCTGCACCGTGGACAGGAGGGCGTCAACGCCGTCCAGCGCGTTGGATTTCATGGGAATGCCGATGACCGGCAGGGTTGTCTGCGCCGCCAGCGCCCCCGCCAGATGCGCCGCCATGCCGGCGGCGGCAATGATGGCCCCAAAGCCGTTGGCCCGGGCGTCCCTGGCGAACTGCGCGGCCTGGGCGGGAGTGCGGTGGGCGGAATAGACGTGGACCTCGCAGGGGACGCCGAACTCCCCCAGGGTGTCCGCGGCTTTTCGGACCACGGGCAGGTCGCTGGCGGAGCCCATAATGACGGCAACCTTTTTCATAGCGCTTCCTCCGTTAAAAAAGAATAGGACAGCCCCGTTTCCTCGGAAAACGGACTGCCCAGACGGACGGCGATACCCCTCTCACCTGTTCCCCCGTGGTATCCCACACTTCCGTCAGTCGCAGGCAGATCTCTTCGATTAGAAATTCAATCTTAGGCTACCATTTTCCCAAAGAAAACGCAAGAGATAAACATACAGATTATTCCCCGCTTTTTCCCTCTCCCACTATGGAACTTACATAAATCGGCGGGAAGTTTCCGGATTATCTTGACTTCTCCCCGAAATTATGCAATAGTCTTCCGGAAAGGGGATGTGAATTTGTATGATTCGAGGCTATGACTGCAAGATTGTGCTCTCCGACGGCAGCGAGTACCCGGGCTGCCGCTTCGGCGCGAGAGCGGACCGGGTGTGCGAAATCGTGTTCAATACCTCCATGGCGGGGTACCAGGAAATCGTCTCCGACCCGTCCTATACCGGGCAGCTGGTGGTGATGACCTACCCCCTCATCGGCAACTACGGCATCACCGACGAGGACTTCGAGACCAAGATTCCCACCATCGGCGGTCTGGCGGTCCGGGAGTACAACGACATCCCCAGCAACTTCCGCTACACCAAGACCCTCTCGGAGATTCTGGAGGACCACGGCATCCCCGCCATCGAGGGTGTGGACACCCGGAAGCTGACCCGGGCTATCCGGGACGCGGGCAGTCAGAAGGCATTGCTGACGGATATCGGTATGCCCGCGGAGGAGGCCGCGGCCCTGCTGGGCGGCACGGAGCTGCGCCGGGACCAGGTTGCCCAGGTCAGCTGCAAAAAGCGCTGGTACGCCCGGACCTCCAACCACCGCTGGAACGTGGTGGCGGTGGACTGCGGCATCAAGCTGAACATCGTCCGCTCCCTGAACCAGCGGGGCTGCAACGTGACGGTGGTGCCCTACGACACGCCGGCCAAGACCATCCTGGACATGGAGCCCGACGGGGTCTTTCTCTCCAACGGCCCCGGGGACCCGGAGGACGTGACGCCGGTCATCGAGCTGGTGCGGCAGCTGCGGGGGAGGTTCCCCATCTTCGGCATCTGCCTGGGGCACCAGATGATTGCCCTGGCCTACGGCGGGAGGACCTACAAGCTGAAGTTCGGCCACCGGGGGGGCAACCACCCCGTCAAGGAGCTGTCCACCGGCAAGCTGGAGATCACCAGCCAGAACCACTCCTACGCCGTGGACGCGGCGTCCCTGGAGGGCACGGGGCTGGAGGTCACGCATATAAATGTGTTGGACAACACCGTGGAGGGTCTGGCCTGCCCCCGGGACCGGGTGTTCTCCGTCCAGTACCACCCGGAGAGCGCCCCTGGCCCCCAGGACAGCGGCTATCTCTTTGACAGGTTTATCAAGATGATGGAGGAGGGGAAGTACCATGCCTAAGAGGACGGACTTAAGAAAGATCCTGGTCATCGGCTCCGGCCCCATCGTCATCGGACAGGCCGCGGAGTTCGACTACGCGGGCGCTCAGGCGTGCCTGGCCCTGCGGGAGGAGGGGTACGAGGTTATTCTCGCCAATTCCAACCCCGCCACCATCATGACCGACACCACCATCGCCGACAAGGTTTACATGGAGCCCCTGACGGTGGAATATCTGGCGAAGATTCTCCGCTTCGAGCGGCCCGACGCCATTGTCCCCGGCATCGGGGGCCAGACGGGACTGAATCTGGCTATGGAGCTGGAAAAGCAGGGCATTCTGGCCGAGTGCGGCGTGGAGCTGCTGGGCACCAGCTATGAGAGCATCCGCAGGGCGGAGGACCGGGAGCTCTTCAAGGAGCTGTGCCTGGGCCTTGGGGAGCCGGTGGTCCCCTCGGCCATCACCCATTCGGAGGACGAGGCCGCCCAGGCCGCCGCGGACATCGGCTATCCTGTCATTCTCCGCCCCGCTTTCACCCTGGGGGGCACCGGCGGCGGCTTCGCCGGCGATGAGGACGAGCTTCGGCGGATGATGAAAAACGCCCTGGAGCTCTCCCCGGTTCATCAGGTGCTCATTGAGAAGAGCATCAAGGGCTACAAGGAGATTGAGTACGAGGTGATGCGGGACGCCAACGACACCGCCATCACCGTCTGCAATATGGAGAACATCGACCCGGTGGGCATCCACACCGGCGACTCCATCGTTGTCGCCCCCAGCCAGACCCTGACCAACAAGGAGTATCATCTGCTCCGGGACAGCGCCCTCCGGCTCATCCGGGCGCTGAAAATCGAGGGCGGGTGCAACGTCCAGTTCGCCCTGGACCCCCAGTCCTTCCAGTACTACGTCATCGAGGTCAACCCGAGGGTCTCCCGCTCCTCCGCCCTGGCCAGCAAGGCCAGCGGCTACCCCATCGCCCGGGTGTCGGCGAAGATCTCCGTGGGGATGCGCCTGGACGAGATCCAGCTGGCCAACACCCCCGCCTGCTTCGAGCCCGCTTTGGACTACGTGGTGACGAAGATGCCCCGGTTCCCCTTCGACAAGTTCGGCTCCGCCAGCAACGTCCTCTCCACCCAGATGAAGGCCACCGGGGAGGTCATGGCCGTGGGCCGGACCCTCCAGGAGAGCATCCTCAAGGCGGTCCGATCCCTGGAGGCCGGGGTGGGCCACATCTACATGGAGAAGTTCAACGACTACTCCGAGAAGGAGCTGCTGGACTACATCCGCCTGGGCACCGACGACCGGATCTTCGCCATCGCCGAGCTCATGAGCCACGGCACGGACCTGGGCCAGATCGCCAGCGCCACCCAGATTGATATGCTCTTTCTGGACAAGATCAGCTATATCGTCCGCTGCGAGGAGGAGATTAAAAAGCACCCCTGGGACCCCGTTATTCTCCGGAAGGCCAAGCGGAAGGGCTTTTCCGACAAGGCCCTGGCCTGGCTGTGGAAATGCGGCGAGCGGGAGGTCTTCGACAAGCGGAAGGAGCTGGGCATCTTCCCGGTGTACAAGATGATCGACACCTGCGCCAGCGAGTTTGACAGCTATGTGCCCTACTTCTACTCCACCTACGAGGACGAGAACGAGTCTATTGTCTCCGGGAATCAGAAAATTATCGTCCTGGGCTCCGGGCCCATCCGCATCGGCCAGGGGGTGGAGTTCGACTACTCCACCGTCCACGCGGTGCAGACCATCAAGCAGAGCGGCTATGACGCGATTATCATCAACAACAACCCGGAGACCGTCTCCACCGACTACACCTGCTCCGACAAGCTCTACTTCGAGCCCCTGACGGTGGAGGATGTCATGAACATCATTGAGCTGGAGAAGCCCGAGGGGGTCATCGCCTCCCTGGGAGGGCAGACCGCCATCAACCTGGCCCAGCCCCTCCGGGACCACGGGGTGAAAATCATCGGCACGGACTGCGACGCCATCGAGCGGGCGGAGGACCGGAAAATCTTCGAGCGGGTCCTCCGGGAGCTGGAGATTCCCCAGCCCCGGGGCGAGGCCGTTACCAATATTGAGGACGGCGTCCGGGCGGCGGCGGAGATTGGCTATCCTGTCCTGGTCCGCCCCTCCTTCGTGCTGGGGGGCCGGGCCATGGAAATTGTGGCCAATGAGGAGATGCTCCGCCGGTATCTGAAAAACGCCGTGGAGGTGGACGCGGACAAGCCTGTGCTGGTGGACAAGTATATCATCGGCAAGGAGGTGGAGGTGGACGCCATCTGCGACGGGACGGACGTGTTTGTCCCCGGCATCATGGAGCTGGTGGAGCGCACCGGCGTCCACTCCGGCGACTCCGTGAGCGTATATCCCGCCTTCTCCATCTCCCAGGCGGTGAAGGACACCATCCTGGACTACACCAAAAAGCTGGGCCTGGGCATCGGCATCGTGGGGCTGTACAATATCCAGTTCATTGTGGACCGGGAGGACAAGGTCTTTATCATCGAGGTCAACCCCCGCTCCTCCCGGACGGTGCCCTTCCTCTCCAAGGCCACAGGCTGGTCCCTGGCGGACATCGCCACCAAGGTCATCCTGGGCGAGAGCCTGCGCAGCCAGGGCATCACAGAGCTCTACCCGAAGGAGAAGGAGCGCTGGTACTGCAAGGTGCCGGTGTTCTCCTTCAGCAAGCTCAGCGGCCTGGACGCCTACCTGTCTCCGGAGATGAAGTCCACCGGGGAGGCCATCGGCTACGACAGCCGCCTGCCCTACGCCCTCTACAAGGCTATGGAGGCGGCGGGGATGAACCTCCAGGACCACGGGACGGTGCTGCTGAGCATCTGCCAGGAGGACCTGGAGGAGGCGCTGCCCCTGGTGCGGCGGTTTTACCTGCTGGGCTTCAACATCGAGGCCACCACCGGCACGGCCCAGTTCCTCAAGGAGCACGGCATTCGAACCCGGATCAAGCGGGACTACACCGAGGACCCGGCGGACATCACCGCGGCAATGCGCAGCGGCAAGGTGGCCTATGTGGTCAACACCCGGGACCCCAGCTCCAGCGCCCATGTGAGCGCCGGGGTGGAGATGCGGCGGCTGGCTATTGAGAACAACGTGACCACCTTCACGTCGCTGGATACGGTGCGGGCGCTCCTGGATGTGCTGGAGGCCATTACCACCAGGATTTCGACGATTGACGGATAAAAAAACCGGACTTACCAGAACTATGAATACGGCAGCAGAATTCCGCTGCTGCCGGCGCTCATCGCCCTGGCGGAGCTATACGACATCTCACTGGATGAATTGGTAGGCCGGGAACACAAAGAACCCCCTCCAGGTCCGCAGACCTGGAGGGGGACTCTTAAACGGAACTCAGACCATTCGGGCGGCGTTGACCTTGATGCCGGGGCCCATGGTGGAGGCTGTGACACAGCTCTTCACGTACTGGCCCTTGGCGGCGGCGGGCTTAGCCTTGATGATGGCGCCCATGAGGGCGTTGAAGTTGTCGTTGAGCTTCTCCGCGCCGAAGGAGACCTTCCCGATGGGGCAGTGGATGATGTTGGTCTTGTCCAGGCGGTACTCGATCTTACCGGCCTTGACCTCCTGCACAGCCTTGGCCACATCGGGAGTGACGGTGCCGGCCTTGGGGGAGGGCATCAGGCCCTTGGGGCCCAGCAGCTTACCCAGGCGGCCCACGGTGCCCATCATGTCGGGGCTGGCAACCACCACGTCGAAGTCGAACCAGTTCTCCTTCTGGATCTTCTCCACCATGTCCATATCGCCTACGTAGTCCGCGCCGGCTTCCCGGGCGGCGTCGGCCTTGTCGCCCTTGGCGAAGACCAGCACGCGGGCGGTCTTGCCGGTGCCGTGGGGCAGGACGATGGCGCCGCGGACCTGCTGGTCAGCGTGGCGGGAGTCGACGCCCAGCTTCACGTGGAGCTCGACAGTCTCGTCGAACTTGGCGGAAGCGGTCTTGCAGATGAGCTCAAAAGCGTCCTTGGACTCGTACAGGGCAGCCCTGTCGATCTGCTTGGCGCTGTTCTGATATTTCTTTCCTCTAAACATATCTCAAGCCCTCCTTATTCACCCACGACAACGCCCATGCTGCGGGCCGTGCCGGCAATCATGCTCATGGCGGACTCCAGGCTGGCGGCGTTCAGATCGGGCATCTTGGTCTCGGCGATCTTCTGCACGTCGGCCTTGCTGATGGTGGCCACCTTG
>JAAWUC010000043.1 GCA_022804995.1 Oscillospiraceae bacterium | reverse complement strand
TCCTTATTTCAAATCCGCATTGAAGAAATTTCACTTATTTTCCGATTATATATAATGTTTTTTGCGGTCGATTTTTAGAATTTATTTCGAAAACTGCAATTTTTTTGCTCTGTTCAACTGTTGAAAATGGACTTTTTCTACAAGCTGGCAAAAGCGATGGACTGTATGTTCATCGCTTTTGTTTTGCGCAAACGAAGACCGCCGTCCGCATATAGTTTACCAATCTGAATCAGGAGGTGTTTCATTGAGTACACGGGAAATTATGTTGATATGCTGTTATGCCGAAGAAAAAATCAATATTACACAGATTATCCGGACCTCGTTCGACATTTTTCTGAAAAAGGAACTTCAAAATGTTGCAAATCTGCCCTGTTTTACGGTATAATACATACGATGAATGACCGCTTATCTCAGGAGGTATGACATGTACTTAGAGATAAGCAATCCCATGGATTACCATGCGGCATTATACATCAGATTATCAAAGGAGGATGAGAGCGAGGGTCCGTCCGAGAGTGTCAACAACCAGCAATCTCTGCTCAATGAATTTGTCCAGCAGCACCGTTTGACCGTTTTCGACACCTACATCGACGACGGCTGGAGCGGAACAAACTTCGACCGTCCGAATTTCCAGCGTATGATTGCCGATATCGAGGCCAAAAAGGTAAACATGGTCATCACCAAGGATCTGTCCCGCCTGGGCCGCGACTACATCCTGACCGGCCACTACATGGAGCGATACTTCCCGGAGCATCGTGTCCGCTATATCTCCCTGCTGGACGGCATCGACACCGGGGTGGACTCTACAGCCAACGACATCACCCCTTTCCGCGCCATCATGAACGATATGTACGCCAAGGACATCTCCAAGAAGATTTCCAGCGTCAAGCATGACAAGCAGCGCAAGGGCCTGTTCATCGGCGGCAAGCCAGTCTATGGCTACAAGATGCACCCCACGGAGAAGAACAAAATCGTCATCGACGAGGACGCAGCCCCCATAGTGCGCCGTATCTTCGGCATGGCGCTGGAGGGCGTGAGTTGCCGCCAAATTGCGGCACAACTCAACGCCGAGGGCGTGCCCACCCCGGCCACCTACGCCGGGCTGCCGGTTCCAAACCCCGGTCCCTACACCGGCTTATGGAGCAGTGAGCGCATTTCCGATATGCTGCAAAATGAGACTTATATCGGCAGCATGGTTCAGGGCCGCACCCGGAAGATTAACTACAAGTCCAAGAAGTGCATCAAGCAGGATCGCCGGGACTGGGTGGTGGTAGAGGGTACACATGAGCCGATCATCGACCGGGAGACATTCGACAAGGTACGGGCCCTGGTCAACAGCCGCAGGCATACCCGCAGCCGGACTTATGACTTTCTCCTCAAGGGGCTAATCTTCTGCCACGAGTGCGGCTACCCGCTGGCGGTGCTCAACCGGAAGAATGCGGCGGGAGAGGACCGACTGTATTTTGTCTGCCGGACCTACCAGCGGTTCACCAAAGCGGGGGTCTGCACCAGTCACACCATCAAGGAGGAGACGGTCACCCGGGCGGTGGTGGAAAAGGTACGGGAGGTCTGCGGGGCCTATCTCCAAGCGGACCGACTCCTGCCACAGGCACAAAGGGCAGTGGCCAAGGCTGTCGCGGAGGCGGACAACGAGAAGGAGATCAGCTCTCTCAAGGCTAAGATCGACAGCCTGACCGCCCATCTGGACAAGGTCTACATGGATAAGCTGGGCGGCGTTCTGGACGAAGGCGACTTTCAGCGCATCTACACCAAGGTCAAGACCGACCGCGCTGCCCTGGAGCAGCGCCTCAGCCAGCTGGACCGCCCGGACTTCTCCCCGGCGGAACAGGCCGACTTGGCAAAAAAACTGGTGGAGCGGTTCTTGGATACCGCATCCACCAATCGGGAGCTGCTTGTCAGCCTCATCGAACGAATCGAGCTGACAGCAGATAAACAAATCATCATCAAATTTCACTTCAACCAGCTGGAAACCGCATAAAACCGACACAAAATCACGAACCGCATCGCTTACAATACCCGGGGCGCTATGTATCCCGCATTGAAAAGCGGGCGCTGGGCAAGCTGGAGGAGGCGTTGGGGCAAGAGATGGGGTGAAGATTATCCAGTAAAACCTGGCTCGGTGTACTGGCGGAAGTTACCCCTCTTATAGGCAGTTATCAAAAAACCTAACAATAAACAGAAGGGGCGAACCAACGGGAGCGAAGTATTACTTATGCGGTTAAAGATAGGAAAGCGCTGGGCGGTGGGAAAACACCTCGATTTTATCCTTGCGGTTTTCCAGCCAGGACGCGGCAAGCCTGCCGTGACGGATCTTCAGATTGTCCAGAATCAGGAACGCCTTCTGTTTTGAAGCACGAATCAGGCGCTCCATAAACCGGACGTTGTCCTGACTGCTGACCGCGGAGATCATATTGACCCGCTGCCGCTTCGTTTCCACCGGCAGCATGGGGGGGACGGCCTTTCGGTGAAAAGCCGCGCTCTACGGTTTCACAATTGCTTGCGCCAGTCTCATCGGCCCAATAATGATGGCATTCTCTGCTTTCCTTAAGTCTATATATTCCATACTCCCTATTTCACCATGCTTCCCTTGATTTTCCCAGCTTTTTTCTCGAAGATAATAAATCATGCCCGAAAGATTTCTGTATATTCAAGCCAATTGCCCTATACTGCTAAAGACATCTCCTATAAAATTCAGTCATTCATAATATTGCAGCGATCCAAAGATCTGTGCCTAAGGAATCACAAAGCAGCTTTGCACCCATTCCAAAAGCTGCGTAAAAACCGCCCTGCATCATGTCTGGAAAGATTATGAGGAGCTGGCTGACGACGCCAGATACACGCCCCAATATCAGGAGCTGTATTCCAAACGCAAAGAAACTGTTGAGCGGGTCTTTGCCGGCGCCAAAGAAAAGCACGGTATGCGCTATACGCTTTGCGGCCTGACTGGCCGCTTTTCGACAGGCTGTGCTGAGAGGCAGTGGTTTTCCACTGCCTCTCGGTTTTCTCACGGTATGTCAGATTTTTCGTGCCCACACAAAGTCCTCGCAGATCAAGAAAAAACTCTGTACCGCAGTAAGTACAGAGTTTTTTGGCAGCGGGAGAAGGATTCGAACCCTCACATACGGAGTCAGAGTCCGCTGTGCTACCTTTACACAATCCCGCTGTGTCCTGACGAACAAAAACTATTATACTCGTTTTTCGCTGTTTGTCAAGTACAAAATGGAAATCTTCCAAAAAAATTTTCCCCATGAAAAAAACAGGTGACACCGGCGAAGAAAAGGCGTATCATAGACCTAAAATCCAACCTTCAGGAGGCGTTTTATGGAACCTGTCTTAGAGCTGGACCGTGTGGAAAAGCACTACGGCCCCGTCCCGGCGGTGCGGGGGGTGAGCCTGCGGGTGGAGCGGGGAGACTTCACCGGCATCATGGGCCCCTCCGGCTGCGGCAAGAGCACCCTGCTGGACCTCATCGCCGGCATCACCCGCCCCACCGCCGGCCGAATCCTCTTTCGAGGCCGGGACCTGGCGTCCCTTACCGGAGCGGACATCGCCCGCTTCCGCCGGGAGGAGCTGGGCTTCATCTTTCAGGACTACAATCTGCTGGACACCCTCACCCTGAGGGAGAACATCGCTCTGGCCCTGACCATCCAAGGCCGGCCCAAGGGGGAGATCGACGAGGCCGTCCGGTCCCTGGCGGAGCGGCTGGGGGTGGGCGGCGTGCTGGACCGCTTCCCCTGCCAGGTCTCCGGCGGACAGCGGCAGCGCTGCGCCTGTGCCCGGGCTCTGGCGGCGGGACCGTCGCTGCTGCTGGCGGACGAGCCCACCGGGGCCCTGGATTCCAATGCCGCCCGGGGGCTGATGGAGGCCCTGGCGGAGCGCAATGGGAAGGAGGGGGCTACGGTTCTGCTTGTCACCCATGACGCCCTCTCCGCCAGCTGGTGCCGGCGGGTTCTGCTGCTGCGGGACGGGATGGTTGCCGGGACCCTGGAGCGGGGCGGAGCCTCCCGGCGGGACTTCTTCCCCCGGATACTGAATGCCATGGCGGCGCTGGAGGAGGGGGAGCGGCGTGTATCTTAAGCTTGCCTGGCGCAACGCCCTGCGCTCCGGGCGGGACTACGGCGTGTATCTATTCACCCTGACGGTCCTCACCGCCCTGATGGCCTTCGCCAATCTGACCGCCGCCGCTGGAGCGGTGCAGGCCGGCTTTCAGACGGCGGCTCTGCCCGCCCTCATCGCTCTGATCATGGCGGTGCTGCTGGCCTATATGGGCCGCTTCATCTGCCGCCAGCGGGCCCGGGAGCTGGCGGCCTACGCCCTGCTGGGGATGGACCAGGGGCTGCTGGGGTGGCTTTTTGCGCTGGAATTCGCTCTGCTGGGGGCGGCGTGCCTGGGGGCCGGACTGGTGCTGGGCGTGCTTCTCTTCCGGTGTCTGGCGGGAGGCCTTTCCGTCCTCCTGGCGCTGCCGTTGGGAATGAATAGCGCGCTCCTTCTTCCGGCGGCGGGACAGACGGCGCTGGCGTTTCTGACCATAGAGGTTTTCTCCCTGCTGAGTCTGGGGCGGACCATCCAGCGGGCGGAGCTGAGCCGCCTGCTGCGGTCCGGGCGGGAGGTCCGGAGGCCCTCCCGGGGGCGGGGCTGGCGCCTCTGTCTGATCATCAGCGCCGGGAGCTTTTTCCCCATCCTGCTGGCCATTGCCCTGGTCCCTGGCGCGCAGATGCTGATCTCCGTGGCGGCTCTGCCCCTGATCGGGATGGTAGTCTCCTTCTATCAAGTGCTCTGCCGGGTGCTGGACCGGCGGCGGGATAAAGCCTGGCTGTACCGGGGGGACCGGCTGGCGGTGCTGGGGAGCCTGCTGGCGGATCCGGCGGCGGGAGGCGCGGTGAACGCGGTGCTGTGTCTGTGCCTGATTTTCTCCGGCAGCGCGTTCCTCGCCGGCGGAGTGATACTGCGCCTGGAGCTGGAGGCGGTGGGGGGCCGGTGGATGGGCTTTCTTCAGCTGTGCATCGGCGCCGTCTTTCTCGTCCTTGCACTGGCCCTGACTGCCGTGGGACAGATGACGGAGCTGGCCCGGGACCGGCGGGGCTTTGCCGCCCTGGGGCGCATGGGCCGCTCCCGGCGGGAGCTGGGGAGCCTGCTGGCTTGGCAGACCGGCCTGCGCTTCACTCTGCCCGCCGGACCGGCGCTGGCGCTGATTGTCGGGGCGGGGCTGCTGCTGGACGGCCTGGTGGGCCGGGCGGCGGGCGCGCCGGGACTGCTGGCCGGGCTGACGGGGATCTTTTCCGCCGGGTTTCTGACGCTGTGGGGACTGTACTTCCCGCTGGCGCTGGCGGCGGGGCGGCGGATAGCCCTGGAATACCAAAGAACACAGTAAAAATTGAAATGAGGAGGACAACAGCATGAAGCAGCAGCGGTGGGGGACAGTCCCCGGTATAGGAGGGGCCAGCCTGTACATCCTGGAAAACCAGTTCCTGCGGGCGGCCGTCAGCGACTATGGAGCCACTCTCGTCCGTCTGGAGACGCCGGACCGGGACGGGAAGTGGACCAACATCATCCTCACCTACGGCGCCCCGGCGGACTATGCCGCCAACACCTGCTACCTGGGGGCCACGGTGGGCCGGTACGCCAACCGCATCGCCGGAGCGGCCTTTTCCCTGGGCGGGGAGACGGTCCGCGTCACCCCCAACGAGAACGGAAACTGCCTCCACGGCGGCGAGGGCTTCAGCCGGAAGCTTTGGACTGCGGAGCCGGGGGAGGACCGGATCACCTTCCGCTACCACAGCCCCGACGGCGAGGACGGCTTCCCCGGGAGCCTGGATGTCTCCGCGGTTTACCGCCTGGAGGGGAACCGGCTGGTGATGGACTATCGGGCCGTCTCCGACCGGGACACGGTGGTGAATCTGACCAACCACGCCTATTTCAACCTGGATGGCGCGGGGATCGTTGACGGCCACCGGCTGTCCATCCGGGCGGACCGGTATACCCCGGTGGATGGGCAGAATATCCCCACCGGCGGTCTGGAGGCCGTGGAGGGCACCCGGTTTGACCTGCGCCGGGAGCGGGCGCTGGGGGCGGACGGCTTCGACCACAACTTTGCCCTGTCCGATGGGGAGGGTCCCGCTGCGGTGCTCCGGAGCGAGGGGAGCGGACGGCGTCTGGCGCTGTCCACGGATCTCCCCGGACTCCAGCTCTACACCGGCGACGGCCTCGGCGACGGTGTCCATCCCCCCCGGTCCGGCCTGTGTCTGGAGGCCCAGTTTTTCCCCGACAGCCCCAACCGGCCCCAGTTCCCCTCCCCTGTCCTGGAGGCGGGGCGGGAGTACCGCCGGTTCATCGCGCTGGAGCTCTCCGCGGAATAAAATGCACAGCCCGGCAGGGCGGGAGGATGAAGAGGCCTCCCGCCCTGCCGGGCTTTTAGAGTGTAGGAGTGTGGAAATATATCAACAGAGGGGCAATCCCTCCGGTTATCCCGCTTTCTGGTTCTGGAGCGCCCGCCGTTCGTCCAGGCGCTCGAGGACCATGTTCAGCCCCATGCCGGCGGCGACGATGAGCCCGCCGATGAAGGTCTTGCCGGAGATGTCCGTCCCCACCAGCAGGTCGATGGCCACCCCGGCGAACACCTCGGCGGCGAAGGTGAGCATTGTCACCTGGAAGGCCGGCAGCTTGGGGACGACCACGTTGAGCAGCAGCACGGTAGCCACGCCCATGGTGCCGCCGATGTACATCCAGACCTGGGGGAAGAAGCCGGGGAACACCTCGCTCCGCCCCAAGATCACCATAGCCAGAATGGACAGGGGCAGGCCCACCAGATGGTTAATGAAGGAGCCGTCCAGCGCCCCCACGTGGTAGGAGAGCCGTGCGTTCACCGTCCGGGAGAAGACGCCGCTCACGCCGCCGCCGGTAGCCACAAGAATGGCCCAGAGGGCGGAGTGCTCCCCGAAGTCCAGCATAAAGACAATCCCCGCCAGAGCGAAGGCCACGCCCACCAGGGAGGAGGGCCGGAAGGGCCGCTTCTCCATGCCCAGCAGGCCGGTGCGGTCGATAACGAGGGCGGTGACCGCCTGGCCGAAGAGCCCCAGGGCCAGGATGCTGGTGATGCTGATCTTGCCGATGCAGAAGTTGTTGGAGAGGCTGGTCAGCAGCCCGATGGCCCCGCCCAGGTACATCCACAGGGGCAGGCCCTTAGGGGGCCGGATTTTATCCCGCCGGACCAGCAGGATGCCCAGGGAAAAGAGGGTTCCCACGATATGGATAATCACCGTGGCGGTGAAAAGGCCGTAGTGGTTGGTGAGGGTGCCGTTGATGGCGATCATGACAGCGCAGATCGCGCCGTTGAGCAGTGTGAGAAGCTGATACATAGAGGCTCTCCCCTTTCTTTGAGAGGATTATAGCGGAAACCCTTGACAAGGGATAGGACAAATGTCATACTTGTTGAAAAAGAGGGAGGAGAAGCGATGGTTAGAGAGAAGCTGAACGGGGCGGAGCGGGAGCGGCTGGCGGAGCTGGGATTGACGGAGGAGGAGACGGAGAGCTGCGAGGTCCTGATCTTCCAAGCCGGGGAGTATATTTGCAGGGAGGGGGCGGCGCTGGACCGGCTGCTGCTGGTGGAGGAGGGAAAGGCCAAGGTCTGCCAGCTGGGGGAGAACGGCCGGGATTTGATCCTGTGCTACTATCTCTCCCAGGGGACCCTGGGCGATTTGGAGCTGATGACGGGGGCCAGGGAGGCGTACAACAGCGTGGTGGCCATCACAGCCCTCCGGGGCGTGGCCTTGCCCCGGTCCCTGTGCGAGGGACGGCTGATGGAGACGGCCCCCTTCCTGGCGCTCATTGGCCGGGAGCTGGCGCGAAACGCGATCAATAATGCCTGGAGCTATCGGAACGCCGCCCTCCACACCGCCGAGGAGCGGCTGTGCGCCTACATCCGGGAGACTTCCTACCGGGGCTTTTTCCGGGAGGTTCTCACCGATACCGCCAGCTCCATCGGCGTCAGCTACCGCCACCTCCACCGGATGCTCGCGGCCCTGTGCGGCAAGGGGATCCTGGAAAAGACGCCTCAGGGCTACCGGGTGCTGGATCCGGCGCGGCTGGAGAAGAAAGCAGCGCGGTAGGGGGGACAGACAGAAGGAGGAGGACCAGGCAGCGCCTGGTCCTCCTCCCTTCCGATTCATATGCTGGGGCTGTCTGAGCTGCCGGAGGGCGGCTGATTCCGGGCGGCTTTCGCGTTCTCGAAGGTGATGCCGCCTTCCCGGTGGTCGGATTTTGCCATGTTCAAATAGAAGGCGCACACCGCCCCGTGGGCGGTCCAGGGGAGGCCCACAATGGCGCTCAGCCACGGCAGCGATCCCACATATCCCGCCCATATGCAGTACGCTGTCAGAGCCAGGCCCCCCACTGTCACCACCCACAGAAGCGCCCGGATGTCCTGGATGAGCCGCTTGGAGAAGTCCATCCGGACCTGCCGCCGGCCGGTCATGCCAGCCCGGCCTTCTTGGCGAAGCGGTAGAGCACCGTCACCAGCTGCTCCCGGGTGAGCACGTCCTCCCACATATAGTTGGGCGTGCCGTCGGCCAGGGTCCCGCTGCCCTGGAGGAGCTGGCTGTCCACCGCCCATGTCCGGGCCTCCTGGCTGTAGCTGCCGCTGTCGTTGTCCTGGAGCTCCCTGCGCATCTCCCGCCAGAGCTCCGTAAAGCGTTTGACATCCATCTCCTCATCCTCCTCCGGCTTCTCCGGTTCCGCCGCGAACTGGGGCCGCACCGCCCCCACCACATACTTCCAGGGCCGGTCTTTCCGGCAGACCTCCCCGCCGTTGGACTGACTGCCGGAGACGCTGGTGTTGCCCTCAATGGCCGTCACAGCGTCCCCGCCCGCCGCCTCTACAATGCCGCAGTGGTCCGTGGCCGCGCCGCCGGGGAAGTCGTAGATCACCACATCCCCGGGCCGCAGGTCCTTCTCCACCCAGCACCCCGCCCGCTGGGCCGAGCGCATCAGCTCCCCGCAGGACGCCGTCCTGGCCGGGAGCGGTGTGCCCGCCTGGTGGAAGCACCACTGAATAAACATCATGCACCAGGGCTGGCCGTCCAGGCCGTACCAGGCCCCGTACTTGGTCCTGTTGGACCCCGCCGGGCTCTCCTTGACCCCCAGCTCCTCCCGGGCGATGTCCAGCACTCGCTTAGTCGTTTCCATTTTTCGCCTCCAGAGGGCTCCGGACATCCTGCCCGGCGCGCTGTACGCCGGCGGCGTCCACACGGCCCTCCGTTACAATGTACGCGAGAACCGATGCCATGGACACTACCGCCCCCGCCGCTGTGCTGATGACGGCCTCGTCCAGGCCGAACACCATGGCCAGCCCGGCGGCTATTCCCGCCGCCGCGGCCCACAGCTTTCTGCTGCCCAGCTTCCGCTTCCAGCCGATGTTGCTCATCCCTTCATCTCCTCTCTGATATCCCGAATGTCGTGCTTCACCTCGGTCATCTCCCCTTCCAGCCGGTAGGTCCGCTCCACAAGGCCGTTGTGGGCCTGAACCTTCTTCTCCAGCTGCTCCAGCCGGTACTGGGTCAGCTTGGAGGACACCAGCACGCCGCACAGGGACCCGATGGCCGACCCGGCCAGGCCGATAAGGGAGACAATAATCGCTTCTATGTCATTCACCTCCTTTCGGGCTGTCTCTACCCCGTGGGGGAAACGGGGGAGAAGTTGCACCGGGGGAGGCAACCGGGCTGCCGGATTTATTTACGAACTCCCGTCCGGAGAGCGGGCCCGAAAAATTCCTCTTCACCCAAATTTACAAATTGTTCAAATTGGATGCAACAAATGATATTGACATCCCCAGGCATTGGTGATACACTGCGTTTAGCACTCGACGGCAAGGAGTGCTAAAGGAGCAGGACATGGAATTAACCGCCCGGAAAAAGCAGATACTGAAGGTAGTCACCGAGCGATACATCGACGCCGCGGAGCCGGTGAGCTCCAAGTATATCGCCCAGGCCATGGGCGGCAGGGTCAGTTCGGCCACTATCCGCAATGAGCTGGCGGAGCTGGTGGAGCTGGGCTACCTGGAGCAGCCCCACACCTCGGCGGGCCGGATTCCCTCCCCCAAGGGCTACCGGCTGTACGTCAACGAGCTGATGGAGCGGCGCAGTGTCTCCGACCAGGAGGCCGCCCAGATCAGTGAGGCGCTGGGCGGACAGATACGGGAGATGGACGCGGTGCTGGCCCAGGCCGGGCAGATGGTTTCCTCCATCGTCAGCTACCCCGCCTACGCGGTGGCGGCAGGGAAATCGAGCGTCACGGTCCGGCGCTACGACCTGCTGCCGGTGGACGAGGGGAGCTTCATCGCGGTGGTGATGACCGACGACAGCCGGGTGAAGAGCCAGCTGCTGCGCACGGAGCTGCCGGCGGACCCCCAGCGCCTGCCGGAGCTGGCCAACCTGCTCAATACGCACTTCGTCGGCGTTCGGGCGGAGGAGATGGGGGCCAAGCTCATGGGCCTCACAGGCCAGCTGGCCCCGGAGCTGTTCCTTCCCGTGTCCCTGACCATCGAGTACGCCACGGCGGTGATGGACCGCAGTGCCCAGAACCAGGTCTTTACCACCGGACAGACCCAGCTGCTCAAGCAGCCGGAGTTCCAGGACCCAAGCCGGGCCAACGGGCTGATGAGCCTGCTGACCGACCAGAAAAACGACCTGCCGCTGCTGGACGGGGATGCGCGGATGCAGATCCTCATCGGCC
Organism: Oscillospiraceae bacterium; assembly: GCA_022804995.1. Classification (GTDB taxonomy): domain Bacteria; phylum Bacillota; class Clostridia; order Oscillospirales; family Oscillospiraceae; genus Pelethomonas. Next base: position 8,890 of record JAAWUC010000043.1, on the reverse strand, counting down.
CCGAGAACGTCAACGACGCCCTCAAGGACGCCAGCGTGGTGGTAGCCAGCTACGACATCGGGGACAATATGCGGGGGCTCATCGGCGTGGTGGGTCCCACCCGGATGGACTATGCGGCGGTGGCCGCGCGGCTGGCCTGCTTTGCGGAAAGCCTGACCAAAATGTTCGGAAAAAATAATCAGTTACCCCCTAAGGAGGACGAAATACAGTGAGTAAGAAAGAGAACCCCGCGCCTCTGGAGGAGCGGGAGGAGGCGGCGGAAACGCCGCAGGAGATTACCGAGGAGCTCCATCAGGAGGCGGAGGAGGAGACTTTCGCCGTCACCCGGGAGCAGATGGAGAAAATGGAGGCCCTGGCGGGCCAGCTGGCGGAGGCGGGGGACAAATACCTGCGCCTGGCGGCGGAATACGACAACTACCGCAAGCGCACCGCCAAGGAGAAGGAGGGCGCCTATCAAAACGCCAAGGCGGACACCATCGCCAGGTTCCTGGAGGTCTATGACAACTTGGAGCGGGCGGTGAGCCAGCCTGGGGACGCGGAGAACGCCCACAAAAAGGGGATGGAGATGATTTTCCACCAGCTGGAGGCAGTTTTGGAGAAGCTGGGCGTCACCGTGGAGGACCCTATCGGAAAGAGCTTCGACCCCGACAGGCACGAGGCCGTGATGCACATCGACAGCGAGGGCCTTGGCGAGAGCGTTGTCTCCCAAGTGTTCCAGAAGGGATTTTTGCTGGGGGATAAGGTGATCCGCTTCGCCACAGTCCAGGTAGCAAATTAACGGAGGAGGAGCGGCATGATCTGCAATAAAAAACACAGATTTGATAAAGACTTTGATTTGCTGCCGGAGGCGCAGGATGATCGGAACGGAGGCCGCCATATTTGCGCGGGCTGCGCATATGAGTTGGGACAGAGCGACGGCGCAACCGGCAGACCCCCGAGAACGGATTTGTCCGGCCTGCCGGAAAGTCAGGCAGGAAGCGTCCGCCACAAGGATGCCTATCAGGCTTATTTGCAGGGATACGCAAAGGGCAGGAGAGAAGGCTTCAAGTAATAGATCGGTTTGTGTATAAAAAATTTTTTCTTATAGTAGGAGGACAAACATCATGTCTAAAGTAATCGGTATCGACTTAGGAACCACCAATTCCTGCGTAGCCGTCATGGAGGGCGGCGAGAGCGTGGTCATCGCCAACGCCGAGGGCAACCGCACCACCCCGTCCGTCGTGGCTTTCTCCAAGACCGGCGAGCGCATGGTGGGCCAGGTGGCCAAGCGCCAGGCTATCACCAACCCCGACCGGACTATCTCCTCCATCAAGCGTGAGATGGGCTCCGACCACCGGGTGGGCATCGACGGCAAGAACTACACCCCCCAGGAGATCTCCGCTATGGTGCTCCAGAAGCTGAAGGCGGACGCCGAGGCCTACCTGGGCCAGACCGTCACCGAGGCGGTCATCACCGTCCCAGCCTACTTCACCGACTCCCAGCGCCAGGCCACCAAGGACGCCGGCAGGATCGCCGGCCTGGAGGTCAAGCGCATCATCAACGAGCCTACCGCCGCGGCCCTGGCCTACGGTCTGGACAAGGAGAGCGACCAGAAGATCATGGTCTACGACCTGGGCGGCGGCACCTTCGACGTGTCGGTGCTGGAGATCGGCGACGGTGTCATCGAGGTTCTGGCCACCGCCGGCAACAACCGGCTGGGCGGCGACGACTTCGACGAGTGCGTCATGAAATACCTGGTAGCTGAGTTCAAGAAGGCCGAGGGCATCGATCTGAGCGGGGACAAGGTGGCTATGCAGCGTCTGAAGGAGGCCGCGGAGAAGGCCAAGATCGAGCTCTCCGGCGTCGCCACCTCCAACGTCAACCTGCCCTATATTACCGCTGACGCCACGGGCCCCAAGCACCTGGACGTGACCCTCTCCCGGGCCAAGTTCAACGAGCTGACCGCTCATCTGGTGGAGGCCACCATGGGCCCCGTGCGTCAGGCTATGAGCGACGCGGGCCTCTCCGGCAGCGATATCTCCAAGGTCCTGCTGGTGGGCGGCTCCAGCCGCATCCCCGCCGTCCAGGAGGCGGTGAAGAAGATCACCGGCAAGGACGGCTTCAAGGGCATCAATCCCGACGAGTGCGTGGCCATGGGCGCGGCCATCCAGGCCGGCGTCCTCACCGGCGACGTGAAGGGCCTGCTGCTGCTGGACGTGACCCCTCTGTCCCTGGGCATCGAGACCATGGGCGGCGTCTGCACCCGCCTTATCGAGCGCAATACCACCATCCCCGCCAAGAAGAGCCAGATTTTCTCCACCGCCGCCGACAACCAGACCAGCGTGGAGGTTAACGTCCTCCAGGGCGAGCGGGAGATGGCCGCGGCCAACAAGAGCCTGGGCCGGTTCCACCTGGACGGCATCGCGCCGGCCCGCCGGGGCGTGCCCCAGATCGAGGTCACATTCGATATCGACGCCAACGGCATTGTGAATGTGTCCGCCAAGGATCTGGGTACCGGCACCGAGCAGCACATCACCATCACCTCCTCCACCAACATGTCCAAGGAGGATATCGAGAAGGCTGTCAAGGAGGCGGAGCAGTACGCCGCCGAGGACGCCAAGATTAAGGAGGCTGTGGAGGTCCGCAACGCCGGGGACCAGATGGTCTACCAGGCGGAGAAGGCCCTGAGCGAGATGGGCGGCAAGCTCCCCGAGAGCGAGAAGGCCCCTGTCCAGGCGGCTGTGGATAAGCTCAAGGAAACCCTCAAGGGCGACGACATTGCCGCCATTAAGGCGGACACCGAGGCCCTCCAGCAGGCGTTCTTCGCCGTCAGCGAGAAGCTCTACCAGCAGGCCGGCCCCCAGGGCGGACCCGACATGGGCGGACAGCCCGGCAGTCAGGACGGGCAGCAGGTCTACGACGCCGACTACAAGGTGGTCGACGAGGACGGCGAGAACAAGTAACCGGCTGAAAACAGTTCCGATGGGACGGGGAGCGCATCCCCGCCCCATTTGGAATGTTTTGCGGAGAATGGATGTGAGTTAGAGAATGGCTGAAAATAAGCGCGACTACTATGAGGTCCTGGGGGTGCAGAAGAACGCCTCGGACCAGGAGATCAAAAAGGCATACCGGAAGCTGGCCAAGGAGAACCACCCGGACCTGAACCCCGGAAACAAAGAGGCGGAGGCCCGGTTCAAGGAGATTAACGAGGCCTACGAGATCCTCAGCGACGGCGATAAGCGCTCCCGGTACGACCAGTTCGGCTTCGCCGGGGTGGACCCAAACTACGGGGCCGGCGGCTTCGGCGGCGGCGGGTTCGAGGGGGGCTTCGACTTCGGGGATCTGGGGGATATCTTCGGCAGCTTCTTCGGCGGGGGCTTCGGCGGCGGCGCCAGAACCCGCAACGGCCCCCAGCGGGGCGAGAGCCTGCGCATGGGCGTCACCGTGAGCTTTGAGGAGGCGGCCTTCGGCTGCGAGCGGGAGGTCACGGTGGAGCGGGTGGAGCAGTGCGGGACCTGCAAGGGCACCGGCGCGGCCCCGGGCACCAGCCCGGAAACCTGTACCGCCTGCGGCGGCACCGGCACCGTCCAGCAGCGGCGGCAGACCCCCATGGGCGTCTTCGCCACCACCGGGCCCTGCCCCAAGTGCGGCGGGAAGGGGAAGATTGTCGCCTCCCCCTGCAAGGACTGCGGCGGCTCCGGCCAGGTGCGGAAGAAAAAGACCATCAAGATCTCCGTCCCGGCGGGCATCGACGACGGGCAGATCATCTCCCTGCGGGGCCAGGGCAACGCCGGGAAGAACGGCGGCCCCGCCGGCGACCTCCAGATCGTGGTGACGGTGCGGCCCCACCAGCTCTTTAGGCGGGAGGGCACCGACGTGTTCTGCGACGCGCCCATCACCTTCACCCAGGCGGTGCTGGGGGGCGAGCTGGAAATCCCCACCATCGACGGCAAGGTCAAATACGACATCCCCGAGGGCACCCAGACCGGGTCCACCTTCCGCCTGCGGGGGAAGGGCATCCCCAGTGTCAACGGGAGAGGCCGGGGGGACCAGTACGTCACCGTCTACATCGAGACCCCCCGCAACCTCAACCGGGAGCAGAAGGAGGCCCTGAAGAAATTCAGCGAAACCCTGAAGGAGAACAACTACAAGGAGCGGAAGAGCTTCTTCGACAAATTCAAAAAATAGGAGGAAGCCTACGATTTTAAGAAGGGAGTGTGGATATGAAGAGAACACTGTCAGAAAAAAGAGTATTGAGGAAACTCGGAATATCAGATTTTCGCCATATGAAGAAAGAAAATGTTGTAAAATTTGCGTCTATGCTCCCGTATATGGATCCAGAAGTAGCAAAGAAAGCGTTAGAGCAATTTCCAGAGTTCAAGGACTTGGCATCTGATTTAGTTGCAAATTATAAAGATATTGTTGATCGCATTTTATCAGAAAATGCTGAGAGTCAGCGTCCTTTTTACGATGTATGCAACTCTATAATTGCTACCCTACAAGCTGAGTTAAGTATGGAGAATATTTCTTCTGAAGATCGCCGACGCATTGAAGATAACATGATAGAGGTAGCAAAGCTGATTGGTGAAAAGGATAGTGAAAACAAAAAATTTTTATGGACAATGTTACTCACGGCAGGAACAATTGTGGGAGGTGCTTTTGTAGCGGCAATTTCACTCCTTGGTTCAAATAGCCAATATAGCAGTGATGACATTGATTCTTTATCTCCGGATGAATTAGAGGATGTAGAAGAAATCGATAGTGTATAGGAGGAAAATGATATGAAAATCGCAATGGCGGCAGACCACGGCGGCGTGGATTTGAAGGACGAGCTGCGGGCCTGGCTGGTGGAACAGGGCCACGAGGTCACTGACTACGGCTGTAACAGCCATGACAGCTGCGACTATGCCGACTATGCCGCCCCGGCGGCCCGGGCGGTGGCGGACGGGAGCTGCGAGAGGGGCATCGTCATCTGTACTACCGGTATCGGCGTGTCCATCACTGCCAACAAGATCGACGGCATCCGCTGCGCTCTGTGCAGCGAGCCCTGGAGCGCCCAGATGACCCGGCGGCATAACGATGCCAACGTGCTGGCCCTCGGCGCGGGAGCGGTGGGCCCCCATCTGGCCCGGGAGATTGTCTCCGCCTTCCTCACCTATGAGTTCGAGGGGGGGCGGCATCAGCGCCGTGTGGAGAAGATCATGGCCCTGGAGAAGTAGCGGCCGGACGCCGCCGGACACAGTTCTGTGTCCGGCGGCGTTTTTTATAGAGTTTTCCACTTTTTTCGCCGTTTTCCAAAAATCGGGTTGCATTTCTCCCGCCCTATGTGGTAATGTAAGCATGGGATTGTTTCAACTGCTTTTTCTGTAAGGAGGACGCGCATGGCAACCAAGGGATATCAAAGCTACCGGGGCCGGGGCGGTCTGCTGAGAGGGCTGGCCGCTGCCGTGCTGATTTTGATTTTGCTGGGGGCCTGCGCCTTTATGCTCGCCCTCCGGTATGTGACCTACACCGACGACGGGGGGATGCGGCTGGATCTGCCCTTTCTGGAGCAGGGGATTGAGCTGAATCTGCCGGTGCTCTTCCGCCCGGCGTCCCAGCCGGACCCCCAGGAGCCGGCCGTCGGGGACGGTGAGGCCGATCTAAACCTCGTTGTGGAGAGCGCCGGCGGGGAGGACCCGGCAGTGGAGCCGGCGCCTGTTCCGGAGCCGGAGGCGGCGGAGCGCAGGCTCATCTCTCTGGGCCAGCTGCCGGAGACCTCCGAGGCACTGGCGGAGCAGGTGCGGGCGGCGGGAGCCAGCGGCTTCGTGTGGACCGCCCGCGGGAGAAACGGCGGGGTGAACTACGCCTCCGGGGAGGCCACGGAGAAGGCCCTGCCCGCCGGCGGGGTGGCCATGGAGAGCGTCAAGGCCCTGCTGGAGGGAGCGGGGGACGTGTACGCCGTGGCCCGGATGGGCTGCTTCCACGACAACTACTACGCCTTCGCCAACATGAAGGAGGCGGCAATCTGCCAGCGCAACGGCTACGTCTGGTACAGCGGTACCAGCGACCACTGGCTGGAGCCCGACAAGGCGGAGGCCCGGCGGTATGTCATCGCCCTGGCGGTGGAGTGCGCGAAAATGGGCTTTGACGAGGTGCTGCTGGACGACGTGAGCTACCCCGTCAGCGGCAAGCTGCAAAAGATCGACTACTCCGGCAATACCCAGGGCAAGACCGAGGCTCTGACCCAGTTCCTCACGGAGCTGCGCCAGGCCCTGGAGCCCTACGGCACCCGGGTGTCCCTGGTCCTGGACGAGGCGCTGCTCCTGGCCGGCAGCGGAGCCGACTCCGGGCAGAGCCTGACGGCCTTCGCCCCCCTGATGGACGCGGTCTACGCCGTCTCCGCGGACCCGGCGGCGGTCCGCCTCCAGCTGGCGGCGGCGGCGGGGGAGAGCCCCGTCCCGGCGCTGGTGCCGGTGGTGGCCGCGCCCCAGGCGGAGGGAGACTGGTGCCTGGCTGGCTAGAGATCCAGGATATCTGTTCCAATTCCCCCGCCGGAGTCCTCCGGTGGGGGAATTTTGGAGGAGTTAACTGTTGATATGTGACAAAAAAACAGAGAATACACAGCCTGAAATGGGGAAAATGTAAAAGTTGAAGAAATTGCCATAAACGATTGGAAAATTTCCGCCGGCTGTGTTAAAATCAGATCCGGTATCCCCGCAGGTTCCTGCGGGGCCTCTGTCCGTGACCAGGTTCATCCGGGCCCCGGGGAGACACCATCCTTGTGTTAAGGAAAGAGGTGAGAGCATGTCGTTGGAAGCGATTACCAAAATTCGCCAGGTAGAGGAGGGCATGGAGCGGGAAAAATCTGACGCCAGAGCCCAGGTCCAGAAGCTGGCCGCGGACGCGGAGCGGGAGGGCCGGGAGCTGCTGCGGGCCGGCGCGGAGAAGGCGCGGGCTGAAAACGCCGCCGCTATGGAACGGGCCCAGGAGCGGGCCGCCAAGCGGCGGGAGGAGATTCTGGCAAAAGCCGCCGGAGACTGCGCGGCGCTGCGGGCGGAGGCCGGCAGGCGCATGGACAAGGCGGTGAAAGCGATCTTAGAAAGGGTGGTAGAGAGGTAATGTCCATTGTCAAAATGCAGCGCCTCCGGCTCATCGCCCTTGCCCAGGACCGGGACGCGCTGCTCGACCGCCTGCTCCACGCCGGCTGTGTGGAGCTGAGCGAGCCGTCGGCCTACCTGGCCGACGACGACTGGGCCCAGCTTCTCCACCGGGACACGGGGCGCCTGCCGGAGCTGAAGAGCCAGGCGGGGGAATTCCGCCAGGCCCTGGACGTTTTGGCCAAGTACGCCCCCTATAAGGGCGGAATGTTCGCCGCCCGGGGGACCATCAAGGAGCGCGACCTGCTCAACAGGGAGGCGGCCGCCGCCGCTCTGGAGAAGGCCCGGGAGATCAACGGCCGGGCCAAGGAGCTGGGCCAGCTGGCCGCCCGGGAAGCCCGGCTGAAGGCCGACGAGCTGTCCCTGCGCCCCTGGGAGAGCTACGATCTTCCCCTGGAGGAGAAGGGGACCCGGACGGTGGCCGTGCTGCTGGGCAGCGTGCCGAATTCTGTTGATTTCAGCGCGCTGAGCGGCGCAGTGGCCGAGGCGGCGGACGCGGAGGTGAAGCTGCTGTCTACCGACAGGGAGCAGCACTGCCTGGAGGTCCTGGTTCACAGGGCGTCGGAGCAGGCGGCGCTGGAGGCTCTGCGGGGCTTCGGATTCAGCTTTGCCCAGCTCAAGGAGCTGCGGGGCACGGTCAAAGAGAATCTCCAGGCCCTGGAGGGGGAGAGCAGCCGGATCCAGGACCAGCGGCAGAAGGAGGAGGAGGCCATCCGGGCTATGGGAAGCGCCCGGGAGGAGCTCCAGATCTGCGTGGATCGCCTGCGCCAGTACGAGAGCAAGGAGAGTGCCAAGGAGCGCCTGCTCACCGGCGGCAGCGTCATCTATCTGGACGGCTGGACCCCGGTGGAGGAGCGTCCGGCGCTGGAGAAGGCTCTGTCCGGCTTCGACTGCGCCTGGGAGCTCACCGATCCCGCGCCGGAGGAGTATCCGGAGGTGCCCATCAAGCTCAAGAACAACATTTTTACCCGCTGCATGAACACGGTGACGGAGATGTACTCCCTGCCGGCCTACGACGGGGTGGACCCCAATCCGCTGATGGCCCCCTTCTTCATCCTCTTCTTCGGCATGATGATGGCCGATATCGGCTATGGCATCCTGATGATACTGGGGACCCAGTTTGTTTTGAGGAAGACGAAGCCCAAGAATCCCCACTTTATGGAGCTGTTTTTCTGGTGCGGCGTCAGCACGCTTTTGATTGGCGCCATGACCGGCGGCTTCTTCGGGGACTTCATCCCCAAGATTGTGGAGATGTTCAACCCCGCCAGTACGTTCCTGAAGGCCAACGGCGGGTACGACTGGTTCTATAAGCCCCTGTTCACGCCCCTTGACGACACCGTCAACATCATGGTCGGATCCATGGCCCTGGGCCTTGTCCAGATCTTTACCGGCATGATGGTCAGCGTGATCAAGAAGATCCAGGCCGGCGATTTCGTGGACGCCCTGTTCAGCGAGATCACCTGGTGGATTATCCTGGCCGGCGTGGCCCTGGCGATTTTCAACATCGGCACTGTGGCCGGCGTTCCGGTGGTGCTGGCGGTGGGCGCGGCGATGCTGGTTCTGGGCGGCACCCGCAACGCCAAGGGCTTCGGCAAGGTGACCTGTTTAGTGGGCCTGATCTACAACGGCGTCACCGGCTATTTCAGCGACACCCTGTCCTACATCCGCATCATGGCCCTGATGCTGGCGGGCAGCGTCATCGCCTCGGTGTTCAACACCCTGGGCGCTACCTTCGGGAACGTGATCCTGTTTGTCATCATCTCCATGGTCGG
>JAAWUC010000042.1 GCA_022804995.1 Oscillospiraceae bacterium | reverse complement strand
CATTGAAGGCCAAAATCCTTCATTTAGCAGAGTAACTGCATTTGAAACATTTTTGATGTGGTTTTCTTTGCGAAAATCACTTTATCGACAGGCTGAGGGGCGGGTATTACCCGCCCCTATAGAAGAGCTGTGCCGTGTTACTCTCGGGCGGATAATATCCGGTCCTACCAAGTGTCACGTATTTTGATGATTGCTATAGACGGTGTCTACACAAGGTGATGGGATTGTGATAAAATGGAAGCATCCTATCACAGACATGGCATAAGCAATAACGTAAGGAAATTAGGACCTGTTTGAAAAAGTTAAGAAAGCAGAGGCAAATCAACAAAATAGCGATGGAGGCGAAGGAAACAAAGGTGAGAAAAGAGGCGTCCAACTGGTCATATCTGGCAGCAATTCTGCGGAGCCATTTGAGCTTTTGAAAAAAGCACTCAACCATTATATAACCACCAATTTTGCCCCATAAGCACGGTCTGCCAATACATGGCGGCTGCTGATTTCTACTTTTTCCAACAGTTCAACAGCGGGGAGGGATATCTACTGGGATGGACGCGCTCCCGCGTTGTGTACCCGGCTTAGGCAATCCGCAGGGAACAGACCCCGATCCGCTATGGTCTGCGGACCTGCCTACAGGGACTGAAGGAACAGGCGCACTGGATATTTTTCCCGCGGTCCGCACATTTCAGAAAACCGCTGAATAGGTGAACCTCCCGTCCTTTATGATCATTCCAAATGCAGAGCTTTTTCTCTCTCCAAAAGCCGAATGGCGCCCTCCGAGGCATCCTGGCTGCACAATGCGATGTGGACATCTCCCCGCTGCTCCAGAATATACCCGCGCACCCGGTTTCCAATAGCTTGATTTTTTAACAGCACGCTGCCGGCCAAGGCAACATTGTTCTCCTCTGGCAGGTGGGCCATCACAGTCCGCACAAGTATCCCGAGCTCTTCTGCGCTCTTCCGCTCAATCTCCATCGCAGCATCGTCCCCCGCCGCGGCTGCCTGTTCCAGCAGAACCGCCAGCGACGCGATTTCTTTCTTGGGCCTTGATGGAGTATAGATGTACCCGATCAGATCCTCCACGCTGCCTATGTCCAGTTTCTCAAAGACGAGACGGCGGAGGGCAGTCGGCTTGGCCCTGCCGTCCTCCGCCCTCACCACCGCTGACAAAATCCCAATGGCAATCCCATAGGCGCTTCCGCCGTCGTCCACCAGATGGCCGAACCCTCCGGCGCGCACCATTTCGCCGTTCTCCCTGCGCCCCAGGCAGATGGAGCCGGTCCCGGCTATCAGGATAATGCCGTGGCATTCCGGAAATGCGGCGGCCAGGGCGGTTTCACCGTCTGAATACGTAAAAACTGGCGCCTGATATCCCCTGGCGGCAAATGCCTCCATGAGAAGCTGCCTGGCCCGGGGATTGCTGATACCGGCCGCGCCGATTCCGATGCCGCCGCAGTTCCCGGCCTGGAACCCGGAGGCGTTCAGCCAGCGCAGTATCTCCCCGAGCGTTGCCTGAAACTGCTCCGGACTCTGACCGTTCACATTCAGCGGGCCGGCGGTGTGGCGCGCAATCACATGCCCGTCTCTGTCCGCTGCGCTGATTTTTGTTGCGGTGCCGCCGCCGTCCATACCCAGAAGATATTTCATAGGATGTGTCTCCCTCCCGATCTTGATGGATACTTTAGTATACATGGGCAGAGGGAAAAATGCAAGATGGCTGAAATAAAGTTTCAATAATATTTGAATTGGTGTTGACAACCTTTGCCGCCCTTTGCTATACTGACAGTCATCCAGACTTGGGAAAGAGAGGGGCTAGAGGATGAAACCATTTCAGAAATCCATCGAGCTGGTACGGAGCGCGGTAGACGCGGGACGAATCTCGGGCGCCGCCCTGGCAATCGGGGATCGGGACCAGCTGTTTGTGGAGGAGGCATTTGGCTATACGTCCTTTGCTGATCTGACCGGCGGCGCTGGGGCGGTGGACTGCCATACACTTTACGATATGGCTTCGGTCAGCAAGATTATGTCCACAACAATGGTCACGCTCCGCTTCCTTGCGGACGGGCTGATGGATTTAGCCGACATGCTGCCGGTATACTTTGGCGAGATGGTCCCCGAGGACAAGGCCCAGATCACGCTGTTCCAGCTCCTGACCCACACCTCCGGCTTTCCGGCGCACCTTTCGCTGGAGGAACATATGGAGCCCGGCAGCGATATTGCTGATTTTCTGCTGCACGAGCCGCTGGCCTATACGCCGGGAACCCAGGTGGTATACAGCTGCATGGGCTTTATTCTTTTGGCCAAAGCGCTGGAGCGCGTCGGCGGACAGCCTTTGGATACGCTGGCCCGCCGTCTGGTGTTTGAGCCTCTGGGTATGGCCCGCACCGGATACCACCGGCTGGATATGCCCATCGACGCGGCAAACACAGCCTTTACGGAGCGGGATCACAAAACCGGGCGGTGGCTTGCCGGCAGGGTACACGACGAGAACGCCAGATTTCAAAATGGCGTGTCCGGCAATGCGGGCGTGTTTTCCGATATCAGGGACTGCGTAAGATTTGCGCGGATGCTGGCTGGGCATGGAACGCTGGACGGCGTGGAGCTGATTCCAAGAAGGATTTTCGACCAGGCGATCCGGAACCATACGCCGGGCATGGAGGAAAACCGGGGGCTGGGATTCCACCTGGCCAACGGACACTTCAGCTATTCGGGGCTGTTCTTTGACCAGAAGGCTTTCGGCCACACCGGCTTCACCGGGCCCCACATGCTGGTATCGCCGGATACCGGGTTGTATGTGGTGCTCCTCAACAACCGCGTGCACCCGGAGCGGGAGCGGGACAGTGGAAATCTGCGCCTGCGCCGGCTGCTGAACACGCAGGCTGCGATTGAATATGAACGAATCCGGATAAAGTAATGAAAAAATTCCCTTCGCGGCTGGGCGGCGGTGCGGCGTCCTTCTGCGGGGGAGTTTTTTCGCTGTTTTGTCTCTCTTTCATAAAAACCTGTGATTTTAGAAAGACAAGGATATTTACTATTGACAAAATTCACGAAAGATCATATAATGAAACAAAGTTCCGCGCAGTGTGCTGTTTGGGAAAAAGCGTAAATCCATTCGGCGTTGTACCCCCATTCCGGAGGCGCTTGACGTTTAGACGCTTTCGGGATTCGCAAGTAATCACTGTAAAAAGGAGGAAGAGGGCTGGAGAGAAACATTCATTGACGGCGACTTATTCTGGAACGATTATGAGGAGGAAAGAGTATGAAGAAAAGAAATCGTTGGCTGGCTTTAATACTTGCCGGAGTGATGCTGCTGGCAACGGCCTGCGGCGCGAAGCCGGGCAATTCTGGCAATGGCGGCGGCGATGACGTTGTGACCGAGGGGCCCCACGGCATCAAGTACGCGCAGGATCAAACGCTGCATCTGGTATACTCCACGGAGGCGGAAACCCTGCACCCCTATTCCGGAAGCAACACCGCGGGCACCTGGCAGGCCATCTCCAATCTGTGCGAGGGCCTTACCAGCGTGGACCAGTACGGCAACTTCGTCCCCGGCCTGGCGGAGAGCCACGAGGTCAGTGACGACGGTTTGGTGTACACCTACCATATCCGCAAGGGCCTCCACTGGGTGGACTGGGAAGGCAATGAGAAGGACGCGCTGACGGCGCAGGACTTCGTGACTGCTGCCCGCTACATCTGCGATCCGGACAACGCCTCCGGCGCCGCGTCCTACTATCAGGACATCGTCGCGGGAGCCACCGCCCTGCTGGCGGGGGAGACCGAGGATATGGAGACCCTGGGTGTGAAGGCGCTGGACGAGAACACCCTTGAGATCACCCTGGAGAAGCCGGTGCCCTACTTCTACGGCTACGGCGGACATATCATCCCCGTGCCCACCGCCCTCTTTGAAGAGCTGGGCGAGAGCTATGGCATGGATCATGAGTCCATGTACTTCATCGGGCCCTACCGTCTGGTGGAGTTTGAGCCCCAGATGTCCAGAGCCTACGAGAAGAACAACAGCTACTGGGATGCGGGCAACGTCCATATCCAGAGAGTCGAGATGACCTATAACGCCGAGGCGGATACGCTGGCTCCGGAGCTGTTCAAGCGGGGCGAGGTGGACGAGGCAACCATCGGCGCCAACATCGTGACCGAGTGGATGACCGCTGATGACACCAAGGATATCACCCTTCCGCCCCAGCCGGATCCCACCTATACTTATTACTATGGCTTCTGCTATGTGCCCGCCTTCGACGCGGAGTATAACCCGGAGGCTTGGGTAAAGGCTATCGACAACGAGAACTTCCGCCAGTCCCTGTACTGGGGCCTGGACCGCGTGAAGGCGAAGATGGCACAGGAGCCCTACAATCCGGAGCTGTTCCTGAGCAACACGATTACCCCGGTTTCCTGGTGCTCCGTGGACGGCGTGGACTTCACCGAGATCGAGCCTTTGGCGGAGATTACCCACAGAGAAAATTGGGGCTTTGACGCCGGCAAGGCGCTGGAGTACCGGGACAAGGCTGTAGAGGAGCTGACCGCGCAGGGGATCTCCTTCCCTATTGAAATTTACCTGCCCTACGATCCCTCCACCCAGAACCTGGATATGGAGACGCAGGTTGTCAAGCAGCAGCTGGAGGAGCTTCTGGGGACGGACTACATCACGATTACCATTGAAACCGGTCCCTCCACGGGCTTCCTGGACGCGGTCCGCCGCGCGGGTAATTACGGTATGCTCAAGAGCCGCAACGGCGCCGCGGAGTATGACCCGGAGAAGTGGGTCATTGCCTTTGACCGGAACAACACCTGGTGCTTCCTCGACAAGGCGACGGGCCCGAACGTGAAGGCTCTGGCCGACGAGTATCTGGCCATGCTGGACGCGGCCAAGGCTATCACCACCAACTCTATGGAGCGCTATCAGGCGTTTGCAGAGGCGGAGGCGTTTTTGATTGACCACGCCCTGGTGATCCCCGTCTGCGCGGATTCCACCGGGTACATGGTGACCAAACTCAATCCCCTGGAGGGGATGCACAACACAGACGGAAGCTTCAAGTATTATCACCTTCTTGCGGAGCCGCTGACTGTGGAGCAGTATAATCAGATCTATGCCGATTGGCTGGCAGCCCGCGAGGAGTCCAGAAAATAACTAAGACGGGGAAAACGCCATGGGCTGGCTGTCGGATCTCCGATGGTCAGCCTTTTGAGTGTATACCCGCGGACGGAGAAGGGAGGCCAAGGTCCTGTCCGGGGTACTTGGTTACTTTCAGAAAAGGAGATTGGAAGATTATATGCTGAAATACTGTCTGAAGCGAATCATGCGGGCCTGTATCAGCCTTATCATCGTGATAGCCGTTGTGTTCTGCCTGCTGCGGCTGATGCCTATCGACAGCTACTTCCCGAACCTTGACGACATGACGGAGATCCAGCTCTACAACGCCAAGGAGAAGCTGGGGCTCAACGACCCGGTGCCGGTCCAGCTGGGGAATTTCTATCAGCAGCTGTTGCGCGGGGATCTGGGGCTCTCCAACAAGTACCGGGTTGACTATCCGATCACAAAAATTCTAGCCAAAAAAGCGCCCGTTTCCATCAAGTTTGGACTGATGGCGATGGGCATCAGCCTGCCGCTGGGCCTGCTCTTGGGCGTGCTGATGGCCAGAAACCGGAACGGCATTTTGGATCGTGTGGGAACCGGATACGTTGTTCTCATGCAGGCGGTGCCTGCGGCTGTGTACTATTTGATGGTGCAGATCTACGGCAGCGACTGGACGGGACTGAATATCCTATATAAAACGGGGGTCCCATCCAGTATTATCCTTCCCGTTGTATCGCTGGCTCTGCCCTCCATCGCCTGGTACGCCATGTGGCTCAGGCGGTACATGGTGGACGAGGAGAACAAGGACTATATCCGCATGGCCAGAGCCAAGGGCGTGCCGCAGCGGGCCATCGGCTTTAACCACGTGTTCCGCAACGCAATCGTTCCCTTGATTCACGGGATACCGTCCTCCCTTCTGCTGACAATCTCCGGCTCTATTTATGTGGAGTCCCTCTATTCCATACCAGGAATGGGCGGCCTGCTGGTGGAGGTCATCAAAATGCAGGACAACTCCATGGTGCAGGCGCTGGTTATTGTGTACGCCGCCCTGGGCATCATCGGCCTGCTGATGGGGGATATCCTGATGGCTGTTGTGGATCCGCGGATTAGTCTGACAAAGAAGGAGGGTGCTCGCTGATGTCTAAATTTTCGATGAACGATCATATCTCCAAGAAGCTGGAGAAGAGCCTGACGGAACAGGATTTGGCGGATGCGGGCCGTCTGCCGGATGTGCTGACGGAGGAGCAGATTGCGGCCCTCCCCGTGTCCCTGTTTTCGAGGAGGGCGTACAGCGAGGAGGAGGCGGAGCGGACCGGATATTCCGATTACTCCTATTGGCGGAGCACTATCCGCGCGTTTTTGAAGAACAAGGCGGCGGTGTTTATGCTGTTGCTCGCCATGTCGCTGGTGCTGTTCTCGGTGATTCAGCCCTACCTGCCGGGACAGTATGACCCCAACTTTATCAACAACGACCCGGAGACCGGTATGCAGATCATCAACCAGCAGCCGGGCGGACAGTTCATCTTGGGGACCAACGCCATCGGCCAGGACTTCTGGGCGCGGTTATGGGCCGGCACCAGGACCTCCATGTTCCTGGGCCTGACGGTGGCCGCTATCCAGACCGTGATTGGCATCGCTCTGGGAATGATTTGGGGCTATCTGCGCAGTGTGGATGTGTTCTTTACGGAGCTCTACAACGTTGTCACCAACATTCCGTCCACGATTATCCTGATTCTGGCCTCCTATGTCCTCAAGCCCGGCATCTGGACAATGGTGTTCGCCATGTGCGTCACTGGCTGGCTGGGCGTAGCCCAATATATCCGTACCCAGGTGATGATTATCCGGGACCGGGACTTCAATATGGCCTCCCGCTGTCTGGGGACTCCGCTGGACCGGATCGTCATGAAAAACCTGCTGCCCCATATCGTGTCGGTTATTATGCTGCGCATGGCACTGGCGATTCCCTCGGCCATCGGCAGCGAGGTGTTTATGACCTATATCGGGCTGGGGCTCCCCATTGAGACGCCGTCCCTGGGCAATCTGGTCAACGCGGGCCGGGGTATGCTGATGTCGCCCTCCCTGCGCTACCAGTTGATCTATCCGGCTATTGTCCTGTCTGTGATCACGGTGTGCTTCTATATGGTTGGCAACGCCTTTGGCGACGCGGCTGATCCGAAGAATCATCTGTAGGAGGGAGTGTCATGGAGAAAAAGGCTATTTTATCCATACAGGATCTGAACATCAAATTCAACCTCCGCGGTCAGCTCCTTCACGCAATCCGCGGCGTCTCCCTGGATCTTCTGGACGGTGAATGCCTCGCCATTGTGGGCGAGTCCGGCTCCGGCAAGTCGGTGCTGGTCAAAAGCTGTATGGGCCTGCTGGATAAGAACGGTTTCATCGATTCCGGCTCCATTGTCTATAACGGGATGGAACTCACCGCGAACAAGAAGGAGAAGGAGTGGGAGAAGATCCGGGGCGGGCAGATCGCTATGGTCATGCAGGACCCGATGACCAGCCTGAACCCGCTGAAGTCCATCGGCTGGCAGATCGGCGAGTCTCTGAAATACCACCAGAATCTGACGGGAGAAGCGGCGAAGAACAAGGTCATGGAGATGCTGACGGACGTGGGAATCGACGATCCCAAGAGGCGTTACAGCCAGTACCCCCACGAGTTTTCCGGCGGTATGCGCCAGAGGGTGGCTATCGCTATCGCCCTGGCCTGCAACCCGCGGATCCTGGTGTGCGACGAGCCGACAACCGCCCTTGATGTGACGATACAGGCGCAGATCCTGGATCTGGTCCGGGGCTTGCAGAAAAAGTACCAACTGACGACAATCTATATTACCCACGATCTGGGCGTGGTGGCGAACGTGGCCGACCGGGTCGCGGTCATGTATGCCGGCGATATCGTGGAAATCGGCGGCTGCAAGGAGATCTTCTTTAATCCGAAGCATCCGTACACATGGGCGCTCCTGTCCTCCCTGCCGCAGATCGCCGCAGCGGGAACAAAGCTGTATTCCATCCATGGGACGCCGCCGAACCTATTCATGCCCGTGCGGGGCGACGCATTCGCGCCGCGGAACCCGTATGCGCTGGATATCGATTTCCTCCACCGGCCGCCGTATTTTGAGGTCAGTCCGACCCACAAGGCAAGAACATGGCTTCTGGACCCCCGCGCGCCGAAGATCGATCCGCCGGAGGCCATTCGGGAAATCAAAAATCTGAAAGCGTTCGGAGGTGACTGGGGTGAAGAATGATAAAAAAGAGGTCCTTGTCCGCGTAAAAGATATGCACGTGACCTTCGGGCGCGGCAAGAAGACCTTTGAGGCCGTACGAGGCGTCAACTTCGATATCTACAAGGGCGAAACCTTCGGCCTTGTGGGGGAGTCCGGCTCGGGAAAAACCACCATTGGCCGCGCTATCATCCGTCTGTATCCGATTCAGGGCGAGGTGATCTATCAGGGAGAGCGCATCAGCGGAAAGATCTCCAGAGAGCTGGACAAGAGGGTGATCCAGCAGATCCAGATGATCTTCCAGGACCCGATGGCCTCCTTGAATGAGCGGGCTAAGGTCAGCTACATTGTCTCGGAAGGCCTGCTGAATATCCACAAGAATCTCTCCCGGCAGGAGATTAAGGATCGGGTTGACAAAGTGCTTCTGGAGGTTGGACTGCTCCCAGAGTTCTCCAGCCGCTTCCCCCATGAGTTCTCTGGAGGACAGAGACAGCGGATCGGCATCGCCCGGGCGCTGATTATGGAGCCGTCCTTCATTATCGCCGACGAGCCTATCTCCGCGCTGGACGTGTCCATCCGCGCCCAGGTATTGAATCTGCTGTCGGATTTGCAGCAGACGAGAGGGCTGACGTATCTCTTCATCGCCCATGATCTCTCTGTGATGCGGTTTATCTGTGACAGGATTGCCGTCATTCAGAAGGGGCGCATTGTGGAGCTGGCGGAAACGGAGAAGCTGTTTGCCCATCCGACGCACCCCTATACCAGAGCCCTCCTTATGGCGATTCCCATGCCGAATCCGGATGTGGAGAAGGATAAGGTACTGCAGATCTATGACGCGGAGAAGTACGCCAGTTGGGAGCGCGGCAGCGTCTGGGCGGAGATTGAGGACGGCCATTGGCTGCTGGCGGACCAGGATACGATTGAGCACTACAGACAGAAGCTGCGCTAGAGCCGGCTTCTAAGCGGGAGGTCAACATGGAGGAAAAATGGACGCGGGAACAGCTCCGGCTGGAGATCGGGCAGCACTTCATGGTGGGCCTGGACAGCACGGAACTGACGCCGGAGATGGAGCGGTTCCTGGCGGAGTACCAGATAGGAAATGTCATTCTCTTCAAGCACAACGTGGAGAGCGGCGCACAGCTGCGGCGTCTCTGCGCCGATGTTCAGAAGTGCGTCCGGAAGCACACCGGGCACGGCGCGCTGATCGCTATCGATCAGGAGGGCGGGCCTGTCACCCGCCTCAGCGGCGACAGTGTAAACGTCCCCGGCGCAATGGCTGTTGCCGCTGCCGGCGGACCGGAGCTGGCCCGGCGCGCCGGCCAGCTGACCGGCAGGCAGCTGCGCTCGCTGGGTGTGAATTTTGACTTTGCCCCCGATATGGACGTGAACTGCAACCCGGATAATCCGGTCATTGGCGTAAGGAGCTACGGGGATACTCCGGAGCAGGTCATCGCCTATGGCGCCGAGATGCTCCGGGGGCTTCAGGAGAGCCGGGTGCTGGCATGCGCCAAGCATTTTCCGGGATACGGCGATTTGGACTTGGATCCCCATTTGAGCCTTCCCAGGGTGACGAAGCCGCTGGAGCAGCTGGAGAAGGTGGAGCTTCTTCCGTTTATGCGGGCTGTGGAGGCCGGCGTAGCCAGCATCATGACGGCCCATGTCATTTTTCCGGCCCTGGAGCCGGAGGAGATACCGGCCACCATGTCCCGCCGGATCATTACCGGGATGCTGCGGGAGAGGATGGGCTATGAGGGCCTGGTGGTGACGGACTGCATGGAGATGGGGGCTATCGCGTCCGATTATGGGACAGTCCGGGGCGCGGTGCGTGCGCTCCAGGCCGGCGCGGATATTGCGCTGGTTTCCCACACCGCTCTGACAGCGATGGAAGCGGTCGAGGCGGCGGAAGAGGCGTTGAGGAATGGGAGCATTTCCATGGAGGAGCTCCAGAGGAGCACGGAGCGAATCCTGCGCTTCAAGAGGGCATATCAGGTGGGCGAGGCAGAGCCGGAGTACGATAACGCCGGGGATATGCAAGAGACAGACCGGATTCTGCGGCGCTCGATTGCCGGATACCGCCTCCCGGAGGGGAGAATCCCGGAGCTCGGTCCCAACCCGCTCTTTGCCTCGGTGCAGTCCTACCGCGCCACGCTTGTAAATAATGAGGAGTGCCGGGCGCTGAGCTTTGCCGGATACATGGCGGAGGGCTATGGAGGGGACAGCTATCTTCTCTCCCGAGAGCCCTCCAAGAAGGAGGTTGCGGAGCTGTTCGCGGCGGCGGAGGGGCACAGCGCCCTTGTAATCGGAACCTACAACGGCCACCTGTGGAAGGAACAGAGGGAAATGCTGGGACGGCTGGATCAGGTAAAGGTTCCTGTGCTGGTGGCGGCGTTTGGCCTGCCCTATGATTTGCAGGACGCGCCGGGGAATGTTCCGGGCCTCGCGGCCTGGGAGTACACCCCTCGGAGCATGGCGGCGGTTCTTGCGATACTGCGGGGGGAGGAGCGCCCGATGGGGAGGATGCCGATTCATCTGGCGTAGAGGAGGAGGACCATGAGAGTCATATTGGGCGTGGAGCGCCTGTCAAAGTACGACAGCCTGATCCGCGGAAAACGGATCGGCTTGATCACGAACTTCAGCGGCATTTTGCCGGACTGGTCCCAGGATACCGCCCACCTTTTGGTGGAGGCGGGCTATGAGCTGGTCAAGATTTTTACGCCGGAGCACGGCCTCTACGGGGCAGAGGCAGGGGAGTCCGTGGAGGATATGAAGCACCCCAAGCTGGGGGTTCCGGTGGTCTCCCTCTATGGGAGCCGTCGGACGCCCGCTCCCGAGGATCTGAGGGATCTGGATCTGCTGATGTATGATATTCAGGACGTGGGGCTCCGCTATTATACATACATCTACACGATGTGCTACTCCCTCCAGGCGGCGGCGTCCATGGGGATTCCCTATGTGATCCTTGACCGTCCCAACCCCCTGGGCGGGAGAATTATAAGCGGCGCAAGAATTGATCCGGAAATTCACAGCTTTGTGGGCGATTATGAGCTGCCCATGCGGTATGGACTGACGATCGGGGAGACAGCCAGGTATTTTCTGAAATATGCCGGTATTCAGGCGGACTTAACCGTTATTGAGCTGGAAAACTACTCCAGGGATATGCTGTTTCCGGAGCAGGGCCTGCTCTGGAATACGCCGTCGCCCGCGCTGCCCACATTTAACAGCACTGTCTGCTACAGCGGCGGCTGTCTGTTTGAGGCGCTGAATATCAGCGAGGGGCGGGGGAGTGATAAGCCGTTCCAGATCTATGGGGCGCCGTTCATTGACATGGACGATCTCTACAAGGATGTGAGGGAGCGGGTGGACGACAGCAAGATTGCGTTCCGGCGCCGCTCCTTTGTGCCCAGCACCAGCAAATATCAGGGCGAGCTGTGCTTTGGCCTGGAGTTCCATCCGCTCAAGCCGGACTGCGATTTTCTCATGACCGCCCTGATTCTCATGAAGGCGATCTGGACCCGCTATCCGGACAGCGTGGAGCTCCAAAAGATTCCGGGAAGTATTGAAGGACACCATTTATCCATCCTGTCCGGCAACATCTGGGCGGAGGAATATCTGTCAGACCGCATGAGCGAAAAGCAGCTGCGGGAGGGATGGGCCTCTCAGTGCGCCGCGTTTGAGGATTATGCGGCGGATATACGGCTGTACCGCTGAGGGGATGGATGACGCGGCAGCGGCAAGGAAGGAGATTACATGGAACAGATATCCAAGATAAAGACGGAGCAGCGCAACGCCGGCACCGTCGATATTGACCGTGTGAGTACGCTTGAGCTGGTACGGCTCATGAATGCGGAGGATCAAAAAGTGGCGGTGGCGGTGGAGCAGGTATTGCCGAAGATCGCGGAGGCTGTCGATCTGATTTATCGCCAGATGTGCCAGGGGGGACGGCTGATCTACTGTGGCAGCGGCACCTCCGGACGCCTGGGCGTGCTGGACGCGGCGGAGTGTCCGCCCACCTTCGGCGCGGACCCGAACATGGTGATGGCTGTCATCGCGGGAGGCCCCATCGCGATGACCACAGCGGTGGAGGGTGCGGAGGACCTGCGGGAGGAAGGGGAGAAGAGCCTGCGGGAAATCGGGTTCCAGGCAAAGGACGTTCTGGTGGGAATCGCCGCCAGCGGCCGGACGCCATATGTCCTGGGGGCGATGCAGTACGCCCGCAGTCTGGGGGCCGGTGTGGTGGGCGTCACCTGCTGCCCGGGGTCCGAGGTGGATGTAGAGGCGGACATCGGCATTTCGCCCCAGCCGGGACCGGAGGTCATTACCGGCTCCACCCGCCTGAAAAGCGGAACCGCACAGAAAATGGTGCTGAACATGTTGTCCACCGGGGTGATGATCCGCCTGGGCAAGGTATACAGTAATTTGATGGTGGATGTAAAGGCCACAAATCAGAAGCTGTACGCCCGTGCCGCCTCTATTGTGTGCTCCGCTACGGGAGTCAGCCAGGAGCAGGCCTGTGAAACGCTGGAAAAGGCGGATTACGCAGTGAAAACAGCCATTACCATGATTCTCTGCGATGTGGACGTGGACAAGGCAAGCGCGCTTTTGGAGGCCGCTGGAGGGCGGATTGCGGACGTAGTGCTGGCGCAGGAGAACGGTGCGAGTAAGGATGCCTATGTCCGGCAGTTCCGGGATATTTAGCGGGGGGGAGTCCGACAATGCCTGATATGCTGGTAAGACTGTACGATTTGCCCGAGGGCGCTGAAACTGCCCTGCCGGAGGCGGAGGGGATCCAGATCCGCCGCGCCATGGCCCCGGATAAATTCCGGGTAGTG
Source organism: Oscillospiraceae bacterium (assembly GCA_022804995.1). Classification (GTDB taxonomy): domain Bacteria; phylum Bacillota; class Clostridia; order Oscillospirales; family Oscillospiraceae; genus Pelethomonas. Next base: position 6,494 of record JAAWUC010000042.1, on the reverse strand, counting down.
GCGTGGGTGAGGGAGCACACGGGGATTTCAGCTGCGGGGGAGTGCGATGTGTGCTTCTCCCGCCCGGCGGTCTCCTGCTTTATCGCCACCAGGGGGAAGGAGATCCTGGGCTATGCCTGCTATGACGCTACAGCGCCGGATTTTTTCGGGCCGACCAGCGTGCTGGACACGGAGCGGGGCAAGGGGATCGGAAGAGCCCTTCTGCTCCGCTGTCTGGCGGCTATGCGGGCGGAGGGCTACGGCTACGCGATCATCGGGGGAGTGGGGCCCGCGCAGTTCTATGAGAAATGCGTGGGGGCTGTACTGATCCCGGATTCCTCGCCGGGGATCTACCGGGATTTTCTCGGAGGAATGGGCCGCTGACGGCGGTGCGGCGAAAAAGGAGCGGCAATGGATATTGCAAAATTGGACCAAAACTTCCGGACGGATCTCCAATTGCCAGGAGAGGTCGTATTCTATGACAGCCGTCAGCCTCCGTTTACCGGGTACGGGCTGTATGAATACCGGAGCGGCGCGGTTTTCCGGCGGATGCCCCAGGACAGGGCGGACGCTGTGAGCCCCGGAGTGGGCCAGCTCTGCCGGCATACGGCGGGCGGACGGGTGCGCTTTCGCACCGACTCAAAGTATCTGGTGCTCCGGGCCATATTGGCGGACTGCGTCTGGATGGGGCATATGGCGTTTTTGGGCTCCTGCGGTTTCGCTATATATGTGGAGCGGGAGGGCGTCCCGGTATTCTGCAAGAGCGTTATCCCGGCGGCGGACGGCCACACCGGAGCGCGGAGCAGGGTGGAGGGCGTGCTCTCCTTTCCCGACAGGCGGCTTCGGGACATCACGGTCTACTTCCCGCTGTACAGCGGAGTGGAGGAGCTGTGGTTCGGACTTCAGGCCGGCGCGTCGCTTGCGGAGGGGGGCCGCTACCGGTACGAGACGCCGGTACTCTACTATGGATCCTCCATCACCCAGGGCGGCTGTGCGTCCAGACCGGGCAATTCCTATGAGGGATTTATTTCCCGCCGGCTGGACTGCGACTATATCAATCTGGGCTTTTCGGGAAACGGAAAGGCGGAGGTTGCCATGGCGGAGTATCTGGCGGAGCTGAATGCCTCCGTCTTTGTGATGGACTACGACCACAACGCGCCGGACGCCGCGTATCTGGAGCAGACCCATGAGCGCCTGTACCGTATTTACCGATCAAAAAATCCGGCGGTCCCAGTTATCATAGTGTCCCGTCCGGATTTTTCCAGCGATCCCCGCAGCGCCGGCCGCAGGAGCGTGATTCTGCGCACCTGGGAGAATGCTCGGAAGCGAGGGGATCAAAACGTATATTTCATGGATGGGGAGCAGCTGTTTCAAAGAAATGACCCGGCGGGGGCCGACTGCACGGTGGATGGCTCCCATCCCAATGATCTGGGCTTCTTCCGCATGGCGGAAAAAATAGGGGCCATAGTGGAGCAATGCTTAAAAAACGGGGAAGCTTAGGCGGGATTGGGGCCTCGGTGGAACTGTGCGCTCTTCAAGCTGTTCTCCAGGATAGACGCCGTCTTGTCATAATCCAGTCTCGCAACCGCGGAGAACAGCACATCAACCGCCACCATCTGCCCGATGCGGCTGCTCATCGCGCCGCTGCGGGGCGCTACCTCCGGCGAGGAGCTGTAGAGCTGGATGTCGGATCCCAGCGCCAGGGGGCTTCTGCCGAAGGACGTTAACGCGATGACCGGCGTTCCGCACTGGTTGGCGATATCAAGGATCTCCAGGCTCTCCTTCGTCCGCCCGGAGGTAGAGATGATGATGGCCACATCCTCCGGCGACATGTTGGAGGCATAGGTAAGCTGTACATGAAACTCCAGAAAGAACCGCACATCCAGATCGATGCGCAGCAGCTTGGAGCACAGATCCTCCCCAACCAGCGCCGAAGCGCCCATGCCAAAGATCCGGATTGTCCTGGCCTCCAGAATCTTTCTGGCCGCGGTTTCCACGCTGACCGGGTCCAGGAGCTTGGCCGTATCGTGAACCGCGCGGATGCTGTTGTTGCGCACGCTCAGGATCATTTTGTCGATACCGCTCTGCTCCGCCTCGAGAATATCCGAGAAGACGATGGGGTCCTCTTTTTCTTTTGCCTGGTAGAGCTCGCGGAACAGGCTCTTTTTTAAATCCTTCAGCCCGCCAAATCCCAGCGTCTTACACAGCCTGACCCAGGCTACCTTGCTGACTCCCGACTCGCAGGCCAGCTGTGAGATGGGCATATTGAAAATATTTTCAACATTGTTCAGGAAATAAGCGGCGGCCTTCTTCTCCGTGTTGCTCAGGGTATCGTATACGCCATAAATGCGCAGCTCAATGTCGGTTTTTGAAAGATTGGATTTCTGCGCATCAGAACCACTGCCCGATGCAAATAATTCGTTGTCCATAAAGCACCTTCTGCTATTGTATACTGATATTTTAACCGATTGCCAAGCGGGGCAGCGCCCCCGCGGAAAAGTGAGGGATTCAAACATGGCTCTGATCCAAGTGAATTTTTCATCCAGCTCTCTGAAGCGAATGGTCCCCATGCAGGTGATTCTTCCGGTGGAGAAGCTGGAGGGCACGGCGCGGGGATCTTTTCCAACCCTGTACCTGCTGCACGGTGTCACGGGGAACTACACGGATTGGGTATCAAGGACGAACATCCAGCGGTGGGCGGAGGCGAAGGGGCTGGCCGTAGTGATGCCCTCGGGGGACAACGGGTTCTACGTTGACCACCCAGGACTCCACAACTGCTGCGGGACGTTTATCGGCCAGGAGCTGGTGGAGATTACGCGAAAGATGTTCCCGCTTTCCTGCCGCCGTGAGGACACCTTTATCGCCGGGCTGTCTATGGGCGGATATGGGGCTGTCCGCAACGGCCTGAAATACCACGACACCTTCAGCTGTATTGCCGGCCTGTCTACCGCCAATATTGTGGAGGGCATCGAGGCGCGGACAAACGATGATGCCTACTTCCTCAACCGCAGGGATTTTGCGGAGAGTATCTTCGGCGATCTATCCAAGGTTAAGGACAGCGACAAAAGCCTGCGGTGGCTGGCGGAGCGGCTGGCGGAGGCGGACGCCGCGATGCCCAGAATCTATCTGGCCTGCGGCACGGAAGACACCCTGCTGGAGGACAGCCGCGCACTGCGGGACTGCCTGCGGAAGAACGGCGCTGACGTGACTTATGAGGAGGGACCCGGCGGACATGAATGGGATTTCTGGGAGCGGCATATCCGCCGGGTTATCGACTGGCTTCCGGTGTAGAGCTGCCTGGAAAAGGCATATTATTCCGCGGTAATGATGACGGCGGTGCGGTCATCCATCCAGCCCGCCGTCTCATACGCCATAGCTTTTTGGAGCAGCGTCCCGCTGTCCATGGTGCAGAGCGCCTCCGATCCGGCATCGGAAAGGAAAGCGTTAATGCCGTCAGTACAGAGGAGCACCCGGTCCCCAGACTCTAGGGAGATGGTGCCTGTGCGCAGGAAGTCCATTGCGCCGTCCTGACCAGTCCATACACCGTAGCCGCAGGGATGCTGGGCGTTGTTGCAGATATGGGTACGGATCTCATGGGCGGTGAACTCTCCCCGGTGCTCATGAACCGCTTTGGTCTGAGGCACGGTAAACGCGGCTGCCTTGCTCCGTGAGAGCACGATGCCGTTGGAATCGCCGATGTAAGCGTAGTAAAGGCTGCTGCCCTCTACCAATATGAGCACTCCTACAGTACCGGGCAGAAAGTCGGAGGGAAAGCCCTCGTTCGCCCGAGCCACGGCCGCATTACCGGCTTTTACAGCCGCCAGCAGCTTTTCCTGGGGACATTCCTTGCCGGGTGTGGTCAGCACGGCAGAGGCGGCTTGCGCGAAGACCTCCGTTACTACGCGGGAAGGGCTGGGGTTCGGGTAGCCGTCATGTTCCCTGTTCCGAGTGACGCCGTCGAGGACAAGCGCCGCGCCCTGCGCCTCATCAAACCAGAAAAAGTCTTCATTGGGCTTATCTGCATAATGTGTGTTGCGCCGGGTATCTCCAATCATAGTAAAACGCATATAGAATCCTCCAAGTGTTGAATATTATACTATATAACTATACCATATCCTTTCAAGTTTTTCAATTAGTACTTGTCTAACTGATTACGATATTCCTAATAGCAGTCGAATTTGAAAGACAACCGTCCCCGCCGGGGCGGGGCCCTTTCGTTTTTGAACATATCTGATGAAAAGGAGACACATCCTATGGACATCAACGAAACCTTTCGCAGCCTGAACGTGGGCCTTCCCCAGGATATCCTGCGCTTGAAGATCTACGGCGATTTTGACGAGGCGGTCCGCCTCATCGACCAGCGCCTGGCCCGTCCGAATATTCCCCAGGGCCTGCGCAGCTGCATGACCGCCCAGCGGGAGATGATGCTGCGTACCCCTCCGGACTATCCCTACAGCCGGGAGGAGGCTCTTGCCCTGGTGCGGGAGCGGATTCCCGATTTCACGGAGGCGGAGTTCGACCAGCGGGTGGACGACGGCAGAATCGGCTGGATATATCTAAAGGGAGAGCGCCGCTACTTTGACCGCTTTTTCGAGACAATGTGCAAGACCGACGCCGATATTGCCCGCCGGGCCGGCGTCCAGACGCAAAACACGGGTGGAGCCGGCAGGGAGGAGGATCGCCTGGAGCGCTGCCTCCGCCTGATGCGGACGAACGGCAGTATGTCCTGCCGCATCCGCGTCCGGACCTCGATCCGGATGAAGGACGAGCTGTTCACGCCCGGTATGTTCCTCCGTGCCCATCTGCCGATCCCCGCCGCCTGTGCGCAGCAGAGCGGCATCACCATTGAGGAGATTACTCCCAACGGCACCGCCGCCCCTGAGACCGCCCCCCAGCGGACGGTCTGCTGGGAGGGCACATGGCGGGAAAACCCCAGTTTTTCCGTGGTGTACTCCTACATCCACACCGAAAAATACCACGACCTAACCCTCCCTGGGACGGAGCCGTTTCTCTCTGAGGCGGAGCTGGCCCCCTTCCTGGAGGAGGAGGATCCCCATATCGTGTTTACCCCCTATATCCGGACCCTGGCGGCGGAGCTGACCGGCGGGGTGGGGGACACCCTGGAAAAAGCCCGGCGCATCTATGACTTCATCACCCTGAATATGAAGTATACATACATGCCCGCCTATTTCGGCCTGGAGAACATCTCGGAGAACTGCGCCCGCAACTTCACCGGCGACTGCGGCGTGTTTGCCCTGCTGTTCATCACCCTCTGCCGCTGCGCCGGGGTCCCCGCCCAGTGGCAGAGCGGCCTGGTTGCCGAGCCCGATTACTGCGGCTGCCACGACTGGGCGCGGTTCTACGCGCCGGGGTACGGCTGGCTGTATGCGGATCCAGCCTATGGGATTGCCGCTGTCCGGAGGGACGATGAGGCGCGCCGCAAGTTCTATTTTGGCAGCATGGACCCCTACCGCATGGTGGCCAATAACCGTTTCCAGGCATCCTTTACGGTGGAAAAGGCCCACTGGAGAGCGGACCCCTACGACAACCAAGTGGGCGAACTGGAGACTGCGGACCAGGGCCTGCGCAACGAGGAATTCGAGGATACCATGGAGACGCTGCTGTGCGAGGAAGTTTGAGAGGCGGAGGAGGATAGGCATGAAAATCACGGAAGTCAGGCTGGGCAGGATATCGGTCCCCCTGCGGGTGCCCTTCAAGACGGCGCTGCGCTCCGTCAACAGCGTGGAGGATGTGATCGTGGAGGTACACACCGACACGGGCGCGGTGGGCTACGGCGAGGCGCCCCCCACCGGGGCGATTACCGGCGACACCACGGGGGCTGTTATTGGCGCGATCCGGGACCACATCGCCAGGAGCATCGTGGGCCTTGACGTGGACGATTTTGAGGATGTGCTCCAGACTGTTCAGCGGTGTATTGTAAAGAACACCAGCGCCAAGGCCGCTGTGGACATGGCGCTGTGGGACCTGTACGGCCAGCTCTATCGGATTCCCGTATACAAGCTGATGGGCGGAGCCAGAAAACAGATTGTCACGGACATTACCATCAGCGTCAACTTCCCGGAGGAGATGGCCAGGGATGCTGTCAGCGCCGTAACCCGGGGGTATGACACGCTGAAAATAAAGGTCGGGGCAAACCCCGCGCTGGACGTGGCCCGTCTGTCCGCTGTCCGGAGCGCCATCGGGGATAAGACGCGCATCCGCATCGACGCCAACCAGGGCTGGGAGCCCAAGCAGGCGGTGCGCCTGCTCAACCAGATGCAGGAGAAGGGCCTTGACATTGAGTTTGTGGAGCAGCCCGTCAAGGCCCACGACTTCGCGGGCATGAAGTACGTTACCGAACGTTCCTATGTCCCCGTTCTGGCGGATGAGAGCGTATTTTCCCCCGAGGACGCCATGACCATCATGCAGATGGGCGCGGCCGATCTGGTGAATATCAAGCTGATGAAGTGCGGGGGACTGTACAACGCCCTGAAGATCGCCTCCGCCGCCGAGGT
>JAAWUC010000041.1 GCA_022804995.1 Oscillospiraceae bacterium | reverse complement strand
GTTGGCCAGGGTGGGCTGGTAGCCCACGGCGGAGGGCATCCGCCCCAGCAGGGTGGACACCTCGCTGCCCGCCTGGACAAAGCGGAAGATGTTGTCGATGAACAGCAGCACGTCCTTGTGCTCCTTGTCCCGGAAATACTCCGCCATGGTCAGTCCCGACAGGGCCACCCGCATGCGCACGCCGGGGGACTCGTTCATCTGGCCGAAGACCAGGGCGGTTTTGCCGGAGACGCCGCTCTCGGCCATCTCCCGCCACAGGTCGTTGCCCTCGCGGCTGCGCTCGCCCACGCCGGTGAAGATGGAGTAGCCCCCGTGCTCCATGGCTACATTGTGGATGAGCTCCTGGATGAGCACCGTCTTGCCCACGCCGGCCCCGCCGAAGAGGCCGATCTTCCCCCCTCTGGGGTAGGGCTCCAGCAGGTCGATGACCTTGATGCCCGTCTCCAGGATCTCCACCGCCGGGCTCTGCTCCTCAAAGGTGGGGGGCCTGCGGTAGATGCTCCGCACCGGCGTGTCCTCCGGCAGGGGCCCGCCGCCGTCGATGGGCTGACCCAGCACGTTGAACATCCGCCCCAGGGTGGCCTTGCCCACGGGCACCTGGATGGTGCGCCCCGGCACGTCCACGGCCAGGCCCCGGGCCAGGCCCTCGCTGGGGGAGAGCATGATGCAGCGCACGATGCTGTGGCTGACATGCTGGGCCACCTCCATGACCCGCACCGCCCCGTCCTTCTCCACCGTCAGCTCCTCCCGCAGGCGGGGGAGCTCCCCGCTCTGGATCTCCACGTCCACCACAGGGCCGGATATCTGTACAATAATCCCTCTCTCCAAATCCCTCACCTTTCCTTCCTGTGCTTTTGCCGCTGGGCCATGGCCCCGGCGGAAACCTCGGTGATCTCCTGGGTGATGCCCGCCTGGCGGACCCGGTTGAACTGCAGGGACAGCTCCCCTAAGAGCTTCTCCGCGTTCTGGTTGGCGCTGTCCATCGCCGTCATCCGGGCGTTCTGCTCGCAGCAGAAGCTGTCGATGAGGGCGCTGTAGAGAAAGCCGGACACATAGCTGGCCATCATGCTGTCGAGCACCGCCGTGACGCTGGGAAGAAACTCAAAGGGCTCCGTCACCGCCCGCTCCCCCTCCGGGGGGGCGAAGTGGCTCCGGTGGAAGGGGAGCAGCCGGGTGGACCGGGCCTGAAAGGACATGGCACCGGCCATATCGGTGTAGACCACGAAGATCTGCCGCAGCTCCCCCCGGTCGTAGCCGTCCAGCAGCAGGGCGCTGATCTCCCTGGCCCGGGCCATGGTGGGGTTTTGGGCGGTATAGAGGAAGCTGCGCTCTATGGGGATCCCGTGGGAGGCGAAGAAGCGCCGCCCGTACTCCCCCACCACGAAGAGCTTGGTATCCGGGTGCTGGTCCAGCAGCCGCATGGCCTCCCTGATGGCGTTCTGGTTGTAGGCCCCCGCCAGCCCCTTGTCAGCGGTGATGACCAGACAGCCATAGGTTCCCTCCAGAGGGGTGTCGTCGCCGATGGGATAGAAGTAGCGGCTGTCCACATCGCTGACGGTGCGGAAAATCCGCTTGATCTCCCCCCGCAGGGCCTCGAAGTAGGGCCGGGTGTTGTCCAGCTCCTGCCGGGCGCGGCGGAGCTTGGTGGAGGCGATGAGGTACATGGCGTTGGTGATCTTCCGCGTCTCCCGCACGCTCTCCATGTGGGTCTTGATCTCCTTCGTTCCCGCCATATCAGCCTCCGTGCCTTCCGTCCGCCTGGAACGCCTCCAGGAACCGCCGGGACAGGGCCAGAAGCTCCTCCCGGTCCTCCCCGGGCAGCTGCCCGGTCCGGTCGATCCGCCGGCACAGGTCCGCCGCCTCCTCCTCCGCGAAGGCCAGCAGGCCATCCCGGAAGCGGTCCATCTCCTCCAGGGGCACCGTCTGCATCACGTGATCCAGAGCGGCTGTCAGCACTATCACCTGCTGGTGCTGAGCCAGAGGGGCGTACTGGCGCTGCCGCAGCAGGCGCATAAGCCCCTGGCCGTAGGCCAGCTGGCGCTTGGTGGCCTCGTCCAGATCGCTGGAGAACTGGGTGAACACCTCCATCTCCCGGTATTGGGCCAGCTCCAGGCGGATGGCCCCGGCGGCGGACTTCACGGCCCTGGTCTGGGCGTCGCCGCCCACCCGGGACACCGACAGGCCTACATTGACTGCGGGCCGCTGTCCGGCGAAGAAGAGCTCGCCCTCCAGAAAGATCTGGCCGTCGGTGATGGAGATGATGTTGGTAGGAATATAGGCAGACACGTCCCCGGCCTGGGTCTCCACAATGGGCAGGGCGGTCATGCTGCCGCCCCCCAGCTCGTCGCTGAGGTGGGCGGACCGCTCCAGCAGCCGGGAGTGGAGGTAAAACACGTCGCCAGGGTAGGCCTCCCGCCCCGGGGACCGCTCCAGCAGCAGGCTCAGGGCCCGGTAGGCGATGGCGTGCTTGCTCAGATCGTCGTACACGATGAGCACGTCCCTTCCCCGGAACATGAAGTGCTCCCCCAGGGCGCACCCGGCATAGGGGGCGATATACTGCAGGGCGGCGGAGGCCCCGGCGGGGGCGCTGACGATAACCGTATAGTCCATGGCCCCCCGCCGGCGCAGGTTCTCCGCAATCTGGGCCACGGAGCTGGTCTTCTGTCCGATGGCCACGTAGATGCACACCACGTCCTTCCCCTTCTGGTTGAGGATGGTGTCCAGGGCGATGGCGGTCTTGCCGGTCTGCCGGTCGCCGATGATCAGCTCCCGCTGGCCCCGGCCGATGGGGAACATAGCGTCAATAGCCAGCAGCCCCGTTTCCATGGGCTCGTTTACCGGCTGGCGGTCCAGGATGCCGGGAGCCGGGGTCTCAATGGGCCGGCGCTCCTCCGCCTGGATACTGCCCCGGCCGTCAATGGGCGTCCCCAGGGCGTCCACCACCCGGCCCAGAAACCCGTCTCCCACCGGCATTCCGGCGGTCTTGAGGGTCCGGCGGACCATGCTTCCGGCACTGACCTCCTCGCTGCCGCCGAAGAGGATACAGCTCAGGCTGTCCGGGCGCAGGTCCTGGACCATGCCCTTCACGCCGCGGTTGAAGATCAGGATCTCCCCGTACTGGGCGTGGGTGAGGCCCCCCACGGTGGCGATCTCCCCGTCCACCGTCAGCACCTCGCCGATCTCCTCGGGGGACGCCGCCGGCGCCCACTCCTCCACCGCCTGGCGCATGAGGGGCAGCAGATCTGCCTGCCCGGGCTGGAGGCGGCGCAGATAGTCCTGAAACTGCCGGACCCTGCCGTCCAGGGTCCAGTCGTACACGTCGGAGCCCACCTGGAGGCGGAAGCCCTCCCGCAGGGCGTCGTCCTGCTCCCAGTGGAGGGGGACCTTCCGCCGGTAGGTGTGCTCCAGGAAGTCCGTAAAGCGCTGAAGCTGTCCGGCGCTGGGCTCCCGGGCGCTGCGCAGGGTGGCCGTCAGGCGGCTTCTAGCGGCCCTCATGGGTCTCGCCTCCCTCCGCCAGGTTCAGGAATTGGTCAAAGGGGTCCGTCCCCGGCTTGGCGGCCAGCTTCTTGGCCGCGGCGGCGGCCAGCTCCCGCAGCTCCCTCTGGGAGGCGCGGAGGGCCTGCTCCCGGCTCTGCTCCGCCTCCTGGCGGGCCTTATCCACAATCTGCCGGGCCTGGTCCTGTGCCTGGGCAATCTGGGCGTCGGCGGACTGCTGGGCCGCAGTCTGGGCCTTGGCCCGGGCCTCGCGGATCTCCGCCTCCGCGCCCTCCAGCTTCGCCTGGCAGGCGGCCTTGAGGGCCTCCGCCTCCTCCAGCTTCCGATCCGCCTGCCGGTCCAGCTCCTGGTAGTGGGCCTCCCGCTTGGACATGAAGTCCTTCACCGGCTTGTAGAGGAGGAAGTACAGCCCGCCGGTGAGAATCGCCAGGTTCATCCAGTGCAGCAGGATCTGCTGCCAGTCAATATTCAAGGGCATTGTCTCCACCTGCCTTACAACACGAAGATGATGAGGATGACCACCAGCAGGGCGTAGATGATGGCCGTCTCGATGAACACCAGGCCCAGCATCAGGGTGGTGCGGACCTTGCCCTCCGCCTCGGGCTGGCGGGCGATGCTCTCCGCCGACTTGGCGGTAGCCATACCCATACCCACCGCGCCTCCGGCGGCGGCAATGCCGATGGCGATGCCGGCGGCGATGGCCTTCAGGCCCAGGGTATTGCCCTCTTCCTGAGCCTCGGTGGCGGTCTGGGCCCCGGCCTCCTCCTCCGGAGCGGCATAGGCCGGGAGGGCCAGGGCGGCGGTGAGCAGGAGCATCAAAACAAGCACACAGAACTTTTTCATGGGGAAAACCTCCTTCAATTCCATAACGGTTTTACTGTTTCTTGTGGGCGGGCTCGGAGACCTCGCCGTAGTAGAGGGCCGTGAGCATGGTGAGCACGTAGGTCTGAATCAGAGCGTGGAGCAGAGTGAAGAGCACCCCCACCACCACCGGTAGCACAAAGCTCAGACTCACAAAGTAGTACACCAGCTCCGTCACCAACAGGCCGCTGAGCAGCGCGCCGAAGAGGCGGAAGCTCATGGAGATGGGCAGAGAAAACTCCTTGAGGGTCTTTCCGATACCTCTGGCCCCGCTGCCGGCGATGCCCCCGGAGAGGATGACCAGATAGGACAGGCACCCCAGGGCGATGGCGGCGTTTACGTCGGAGAGGGGTGCGGGCAGGGTGATGGGATGGCCGTGGACCGTGACGGCCTGGAGCCCCAGCAGCTCAAAGAGGGTCCCCACAAAGATATAGGCCCCGGCGGAAAAAATGTAGAGCCCCAGGAAGCCGTTCCGGTGGGGGCTGCTGGTTCTGGCCATGCGGTCGAAGAGGCCCACGGCCTCCTCCAGGGCCAGCTGGAGCCGCCCCGGCACAAGCCGGAACCGCGGGACGGCAAACACCCGGACGCAGGCCGCTGCGGCCAGCAGGATCGCCGTGACGGCAAAGGCGGAGATCAGGCCGGGGTTGACCTCCTTGAGGCCCAGGAGGCTGACACGGTTGACGTCGTGGAGCACCGCGTCCCGCATGGCCTCCTGCACACTCTCCGTCCGGCCCGGGGAGCCGGCCAGCAGCGCCCCCGCCAGCAGCAGCCCAGCCGCCGTCAAGCAGATCGCCAGTCCCCTCTTGCGATGGTTCATCGAGCATTCCTTCTTTCCATACTGTTTCTTCTCCCTCGCTGAAAATGAAAAAAATTGGGAACTATTCAATTATACCACCGCAGTCAAGGAACTGTACACAGAAAGATCGGACAATCTTCCCCCTCTCTTCTGTCATTTATTTGGACATCCCGCAAAACCAGCCGTTGAAGATTTTCCCCATATGGGCTATACTATGGTCAATCACCATTTCTGGAAAGGGGGGAGCGCCATGTCCGGACGGGGCCGCAGAAGGGAATGGCCCGCCGCAGGCGCGAAGCGCGCCCGCGCTCTTCTGGCGCAGTCCTGGGACACTGCGGAAAAGGACCGCTCCACAGCCGGCCTTCTGGCCGGGCACTACCACAGCGCCATACTGGCCCGCCTGCCCTCCGCCGCAAAAAAAAGCCGGGAGCTGCGCCCGGCCCAGATCACATCCTGGCTGAACGAGTTTCTGGCCCTGGAGCGGCGCTGCGACGCCGGCCGTCTGCCGGATATCTTCCGGAATTTCCTCCGGACGGGGGCCTGGCTGGGGGAGTGCGCCGACAGCTCCCTGGCCCTGCGGGTCCGGGAGCGCTACCCCCAGGTGCTCCTCGCCGCTGCCCGGCAGGCAGCGGCGGACTTCACCGCCGCCCAGCCGGAGGCGGAGCTGAGCGCGCTGCTGCGGACCAGGGGCTTCCCCGCACGGCAGCTGCTGGCGGAGGGCCTGGCCGCGGTCTGGTCGGTGTGGTACGTCCCCCAGGCCATCCGCTCCAGCCTCAGCCTCCTCATCGCCCTCAATCCCAAGGACGAGTACCCGGAGGCCCGGGCCATGCGCCGCCGGTTCATCCTCCACCTGGGCGGCACCAACACCGGCAAAACCTACGCCGGCTTCCAGCGGCTCAAGACCGCGAAAACCGGCGTCTATCTGGCCCCCCTGCGGCTGCTGGCCCTGGAGGCCCAGGAGACACTGCTGAAGGCCGGGGTGGACTGCGGCCTCTCCACCGGCGAGGAGGAGGACACCCGGGAGGACGACACCCACATGGCCGCCACAGCGGAGAAGCTGGATCTGAAGCGCCGGTGGGACGTGGCGGTCATCGACGAGTGCCAGATGATCGCCGACCGGCAGCGGGGCTACGCCTGGACCCGGGCCATTCTGGGGGTGCTGGCCCCGGAGGTCCACCTGTGCGCCGCCCCAGAGGCAGAGGACCTGCTGGTGCGGCTCATCGAGAGCTGCGGCGACAGCTGCGAGGTGGAGGTCCACCAGCGGACTACCCCTCTTATCTGCATGTCCCGGACAGTAGACCCCCACCGGATTCAGCCCGGGGACGCCCTCATCACCTTCTCCAAGGTAGGAGTGCTCCGGGTGGCGGAGGACCTGCGCCAAAACGGGAAGGAGCCGGCCATCATCTACGGCGCCCTGCCCTACGCCACCCGCCGCAGGCAGATGGAGGGCTTTCTCGCCGGGGAGATGGAGTATATCGTCTCCACCGACGCCATCGGCATGGGGCTCAACCTCCCCATCCGGCGGATCATCTTTATGGAGACGGAGAAGTTCGACGGCATCGAGCGCCGGGTGCTGAAGCCGGAGGAGATCCGCCAGATCGCCGGCCGGGCCGGCCGGTTCGGCATGTACAACCGGGGCTATGTAGGGGCGACCCAGAATCTGGAGGTCATCCGGGCGGGGCTGGAAGCGGCGGTTTCCCCGCTGGAGTACGCCGTGGCGGGGTTCTCGGATCTGGTGCTCCAGGCGGACTTCGATCTGCTGGAGGTTCTCACAGAGTGGAACAAAATGCCCACGGTGGAGCCCTACCGGAAGCTGGATATCTCCCGGTATATCACCCTCATCTCCAAGATCCGGGAGATGGGTTTCCTTCTCACCAAGGAGCAGGAGCTGAGCGCGGCCAATATCCCTTTTGACGAGACGGAGGACGCCCTGCGGGATCTCTTTTTCCAGTTTTTAGGCCGCTGGCAGAGAGGGGAGAGCGTGGACCAGCCCGGCCTGCCGGAGGGGGAGCCCACCCTGCCGGAGCTGGAGCAATACTACCGGAAGCTGGATCTCTATTTCTCCTTCGCCAAGGCCTTTCACTGCCCGGTGGATGAGGACAAACTCTACGACAGCCGGGAGCGGGTGGCCGAGGCCATCAACGAGATCCTCCTCCACCGCCTGCGCAGCAACATCCAGTTCTGCGCCCGCTGCGGGAGGGCCCTGCCCCTCTACCACCGGGGACGGCTGTGCGAGGCCTGCTTCCATCGGGAGAGGCGTCCCGCCGGACGGAGGTAAGCGGCGGCAAACGGCGGGGGAAGCAGCGGTGCAGAACGGCTGCTTCCCCCGCTGCTCCGGCCTGCTTCCGCGGTTGTATACAGTCTTTGAGGGACAGCTCCGCTGTCCCTCCTCCCCATTTTCCCTATAAAATCGTCGTGACCCCGTAGTCCTCTTCTCTCGAACTACGGGGTCACGACTTCTGTTCAATCAGCAAATCCGGTCCTCCTTCCGTACTTCCCTCTGCGTGCGTTCTCACCTTCCGCGTTCTGTACAGCACCTGCTGGAGACTTCGCTCCGATGGATTAGAATCCTGGTCTGCGTCGCCGGGTAAGGGGTTCGCTCTCTGCCGGGGGAAAGATTTGCCTCTTTCGTTCCTCTGGTCCGCCAGGCCGATCCTTCTGGTGGACCGCGCTTACCTGTACATTGGACCGTACCTCCTTGTTGGATTCCTTGGAACTGTCTAAATAATACAATACATTTACGGATTTGTCAAGAGGGTTTTCTGTTTTTCACAAATTATTTACAAATTCACTCCGGCAATCCCAAAGAGAGGAGCGGGGGAAGCCCCCGCTCACTTCTCTGTCTCCACTGCCAGCGTATATTCCTCCGCCTCCAGCAGCACGCTCAGCACCGCCTCCACAGCGGTTCGGGCCTTCTCGTCGGCCTCCTCCAGAAAGCCGTTGGAGAGGATCTTGACCTCCACCTGGGCTTTCTGGTCCTTGGTGAAGCCGGTGTAGTCCTTGATGGAGATGGGGTTGAAGATGTTTTTTGTCTCGTCAAAGACCTGGATGCTGTCCTCCGGGATCTCGTGGGAGACAATCTGGCTCCGGGGCAGCAGCACCGAGACCTCCTTCTTCTCCGGGTTGACGTGGATCTCCGCCTCCGCCAGATCCACCCCCGCCTTCACCTGGCCGTCGTAGGAGACGATGAACCGCTTGCTGGTAAAGGGCACCTTCCAGCCGTAGAAGTCCACCTGGTCCTCAAACCGGCCCACGTTGGTGTAGCTGTACTCCAGGCTCACCAGCTCCTCCACCGCCCGCAGCTGCTGGCCGATGAGCTCCCCGGTAATGGAGGGCTCGGCCGCCCGGCTCCCGTACCGCAGGCCCCAGAGGAAGGTGCCCAGCGTCGCCAGCGCGCACAGCAGCAGAATCAGCAGCCATTTCCGCCAGCTCTTCAGCCACTGGAAGCGCTCCCTGCCCTTCTCCTCATCGCTCACTGGGCGCTCTCCTCCTTCTTGTTCTCCCCCTCGGAGGGGCGGCGCTCCAGCTTCCAGCGGGCATCCTTGATGGTCAAAGTCCGCCGGCGCTTGCGCCCGTTCATCATCTTGTCCATCACCGCTCTGCCCGTGGGGGTGGCGGCCAGGCCGCCCAGGGCCGTCTCCCGGAACTCCACCGGCATCCGCCGGCCCACCTCGCCCATGGCGTCGATGACCTCGTCCACAGGCACCTGGCTCTCAATCCCGGCCAGGGCCATATCGGCGGCAGCGACAGCGTTCACCGCGCCGCCGGCATTCCGCTTCACGCAGGGGACCTCCACCAGTCCCGCCACCGGGTCGCACACCAGACCCATCATGTTCTTGATGGCCATTGCCACGCCGTGGCAGATCTGCTCCGCCGAGCCGCCCCGCAGAAACACCAGAGCTCCCGCCGCCATGGCCGAGGCGCTGCCCACCTCCGCCTGACAGCCCCCGGCGGCGCCGGAGATGCTGGCCTTGTAGGCGATGACCGCTCCCACGCCGGTGGCGACGTAGAGTGCCTGGAGCATCTTCTCCTCGGGGATGTTGTCCCGGCGGCTGAGGGGAATGAGCACCGCCGGCATCACGCCGCAGGCCCCCGCCGTGGGCGCGGCCACAATTCTGCGCATACACGCGTTGCACTCGCCCATGGCCAGGGCCTCGCTGATGACCTGGGAGATGAAGTCCCCGCCGATGGTGTCCCCCTCGGCGGCGTACCGGCGCATCAGGGCCCCCTGGCCCCCCACCAGCCCGCTCAGGCTCCGCCGCTCCCCGGTGTAGGAGTCCGAGGCGTCCAGCATGGCGTGCCACACGGCGGACATCTTCTCCATGGACTGCTCCCGGGTCACCTGCCGGTTCTCCATATCCGTCTCCAGGACGACCTCCCAGAATTCCCTGCCCTCCGCCTCCATGGCGTTGAGGATGTCCCGCATGGAGTCCAAATTCATCCCTTAGTCCTCCTTTTTATAGTACGTGACCTGTAAGATCCCGGGCAGCTGCTGGAAGTAGTCCAGCAGGGGCTTGGGGATGGGGTCGTCGGTTTCAATGACCATCATGGCGCTGCCGCCCCGGTTGCTGCGGCTCAGGCTCATGTTGGCCACGTTCACCTTGGCCTGGGCCAGGGTGTAGGTCACCTCGCCCACGTGGCCCCGGTCGTCCTTGTTGTGGATGATGAGGGTGTGGTAGTCCCCAGTGAAGTTCACGTCCACACCGGCGATGCGGTTGACCTGGATGCGCCCGCCGCCGGTGGAGCAGGCCTGAACCTGCATCCTTTTTCCGGAGACGCCCTCCAGCTCCAGCAGAACGCTGTTGGGATGGGCGTCCCGCAGATCCACCTCCTGAAAGGTGAAGTTGAGCCCCTGCCGGGCGGCGGCGGCGAAGCTGTTGGGGATGTTCAAATCGTCGGGCTTCATCCCCAGAAGCCCGGCCACCAGGGCCTTGTCCGTTCCGTGGCCCACGCCGGTGCCGGCGAAGGATCCGTGGAGGCCGATGCCGGCCTTCACCGGCTTCTCCCCCAGCAGGGCCCGGGCCATCCGCCCGATGCGCACCGCCCCGGCGGTGTGGGAGCTGGAGGGTCCGACCATGATGGGGCCCATGATGTCAAATACGTCGATCACGCAGTCCACTCCTTTCCTGACGCGCCTTGTCATGTGGAATTTATCTTATCACATCCCGTCGGATACTGCAACGGGGGATATTGGTTTTTTCGGGAGGTTTTTGAGGGACGGGGCCCGCCCGGGGCGGGCGCTCCAAAGCGCCGCTCCCCCTTGCAATCCCCCGTCAAATATTGTAGAATGGAGAAAACGAAAGCGAGGGGTTCCTATGGATACATCTTTTCTCTACCTCTTTGACGTTATCATCCTGCTCTACAGCGCATTTCTCCTCATGTGGTGGGTCCGGGTAAAATTCCGGGGGGAGACCTTCCCGGCCAAGCTTCTCCTGCCCCAGGACCTGCTGCTGGAGGAGTGCCGGGATATTCCGGGCTATAACCGCTTTGTGGCGCCCCGGGTGCTGTGCTTCGCCCTGCTCCTGCTGCTGATGGGGGGCAGCTCCCTCCTGCTGGGGCCGGAGAAGCTGGGGGCCGCCTTTTTCGCCGTCTACGCGGGCTTTTTCGTGCTGGTGGTCCTGCTGTATATGGACACCGGCAAAAAAGCCCGGAAATTCTGGTGAGCCATGGACAGGCAGACTGCCCTCCGGCAGTATTTCGGCTATGACAGCTTCCGTCCGGGTCAGGAGGCGGTGGTGGATGCTCTGCTCTCAGGCCGGGACGTACTGGCGGTGATGCCCACCGGGGCCGGGAAGAGCCTGTGCTACCAGGTCCCGGCCCTGTGCCTGGAGGGGACCACCCTGGTCGTTTCCCCCCTTATCTCCCTCATGCGGGACCAGGTGGAGGCTCTGAGGCAGGCCGGCGTCCCCGCCGCCTGCCTCAACAGCGCCATGGACGAGGAGGCGTACCGCTCCGTCCTCCGGGAGGCCTACCGGGGCTCCTACAAGCTGCTGTACATCGCCCCGGAGCGGCTGGACGCCCCGGCCTTCCTCTCTTTTGCTCAGAAAGTGGACATCCCACTGGTGGCGGTGGACGAGGCCCACTGTGTCTCCCAGTGGGGGCAGGACTTCCGGCCCAGCTATCTGAATATCCCGGATTTTCTCGCCAGGCTCCGAAAGCGCCCGGCCCTGGGGGCCTTCACCGCCACCGCCACGCCGGAGGTCCGGGAGGACATCGTCCGCCGCCTGGCCCTCCGGGAGCCCCAGGTGTCCGTCAGCGGCTTCGACCGTGCCAACCTGTCCTTCGAGGTGCGTCAGCCCAGGAGCAAAAAGAAGGAGCTGCTGGCGTTCCTGGCGGGGCACGAGGGGGAGAGCGGCATCCTCTACTGCTCCACCCGCAAGACGGTGGACGGGCTGTGGGAGTACCTGCGCCAGCGGGGCCTCTCCGCTGTCCGCTACCACGCCGGGCTGGAGGCGGAGGAGCGGCGGCAGAACCAGGAGGCCTTCGCCTACGGACAGGCCCAGCTCATGGTGGCCACCAACGCCTTCGGCATGGGCATCGACAAGTCGGACGTGCGCTTCGTGGTTCACTACAACATGCCCAAGGACCTGGAGAGCTACTACCAGGAGGCCGGCCGGGCGGGCCGGGACGGGGAGCCGGCCCAGTGTTTGCTGCTCTTCGGCGGCCAGGACGTTGTCACCGCCCGGTACCTCATCTCCCTGCGGGAGGAGAACGACGATGCTGACGAGGACGCCTACCGCCAGCGGGTGGAGCGGGACACGGGGCGGCTGAAGACCATGGAGGCCTACTGCCGGACCACGGACTGCCTGCGGGGGTTTATCCTCCGGTACTTCGGGGAGCGGGCTCCGGCCCAGTGCGGGAACTGCGGGAACTGCCTGATAGAGTTCGAGGACGCGGATATCACCGAGGACGCTCAAAAAATCCTCAGCTGCGTCAAGCGGGCCGGGGAGCGCTTCGGGGCGGTGGTCATCGCCGACGTGCTCCGGGGCGCCAAAACGGACCGCATCCGCTCCTGGCAGCTGGACAAGCTGACCACCTACGGCATCATGCCCGCCATGCAAAACCGGGATATCCTGGACCGCATCCGGCTTCTGGTGGAGCGGGGGTACCTCCGGCAGAGCGACGGGCAGTATCCCACGCTGTCCCTGGCCCCTGCCGCCCGGGAGGTGCTCTTCCACGGGGAGCAGGTGTCCATGCGCCTGCCCCGGGCGAAGCCCGCCGGACCGGCTGGCCCGGGCGGAGAGCCGTCGGACCTGCTGCCCGCTCGAATGGGGGATGAGGCGCTGTTTCAGGACCTGCGGGCGCTGCGCGGACGGCTGGCGTCCCTGCGGGGAGTGCCGCCCTATGTGATTTTCAGCGACCGCACCCTCCGGGAGATGTGCCGCCAGCGGCCCGACAGTTCCGCCGCCTTCCTCCAGGTCCCCGGCGTGGGAGAGCGGAAGCTGGAGCAGTTCGGGGAGGCGTTTCTGGAGATTATTCGGAAGCACGGTGTATGACAGAGGCGGAGAAGCGCTATGGCTTCTCCGCCTCTGTCTGCGCGGGAACCGGGAGCCGGCGTCAGGCCGGCAGGCGGCTCCGCAGCATCCGGATCTCCGCGCCGTGTCCGGCGTCGTCCTCCGGGGTCTCCAGCACGAAGGGCAGCCGGCACAGCCTCGGGTGGCTGATAACCCGGACAATGGCCTCGGTTCCGATGGTCCCCTCCCCGATTTTAGCATGGCGGTCCTTCCGGGCTCCGCAGGGGTTCAGGCTGTCGTTGATGTGGACCGCCAGCAGGCGCTCCAGGCCGATCACGCGGTCAAATTCCGCCAGAACGCCCTCCAGATCGCTTACAATATCATATCCGCCGTCGGAGACATGGCAGGTATCCAGGCAGACCCCCGCCTTGTCCTGACAGTCCACCAAATCCAAGACAGCCCGCAGCTCCTGGAAGGTCCCGCCAACCTCGCTGCCCTTTCCGGCCATTGTCTCCAGCAGCACCACCGTTTTCTGCCCCGGCTGAATCACCCGGTTGAGCATGTCCGCAATCATTTTAACCCCGGCCTCTGCCCCCTGGCCCACATGGCTGCCCGGGTGGAAATTGTAGTAGTTCCCAGGCAGGTGCTCCATCAGCGCCAGATCCCCGGCCATCATCTCCGCCGCCAGCGCCCGGATGCCCTTGTCCTTGGAGCAGGGATTCATAATGTAGGGCGCGTGGGCGACAATGGGCCCAAATTCGTGCTTCTCCAGCAGAGCCCGGCACTTCGCCAGGTCCTCCGGGTCCGCGGCCTTGGCCTTGGACCCCCGGGGGTTGCGGACAAAGCACTGGAGGGTGTTGGCTCCGATTCCGACAGCCGTTTTCGCCATCCGTTCAAATCCTCCGGAGGAGGACACATGGGCCCCAATATAATACGTCACAGCAGCACCTCCCTGGCGTACTCCAGCAGCATTCCCCTGTCGTTGGGCAGATCTCCGTCCACCACCTGGTCCAGCAACGCCTCCAGCGCCTCCCCCACCCGGGGGCCGGAGATCCCCAGCGCCGTCAGATCCCCGCCCTTTACCGCCAGCTGCCGGAGGGAAAAGCAGCTCTCCTCCGCCAGCACCAGGTTCAGCAGATCCTCCCACTGACTGATAATCCTCTGGCGGTCCCGGTAGGCCGGGGCCTGGGCCAGGTTGTCCGCCCGCTTCACCTCCAGCAGCAGCCGCAGCGTCTCCTCCCCCAGCTGCCGCAGGCGGCGGCGGACCGTTTTCTCCTCCAGCGGCAGCTCCGTGTCGTGGCGGTCCACCAGGGTGAGGATGGTTTTCTTGCTCCGGTTATCGAAGCGCAGGCGGTCCAGAATCGCCGCCCCCTTCTCTACGCTGACCCGCCAGTGGCCATAGAAATGGCCCTGGCCGTTGTCCCCCAGGGTGAAGCAGTCCGGCTTGCCCAGGTCGTGGAGCAGCATGGTCCAGCGGAGGACGGGCAGGGGCTTCACCTCCCCCACGGACCGGGCGGTGTGGGCCCACACGTCGAAGCAGTGGTGCTTGTTGCGCTGCTGGAAGCCCACGCAGGGCAGGATCTCCGGCAGAAACACCCCCAGCACCTCCGGATATTCCAGCAGGATCCGCTCCGCGTACCGCCCGCACAGCAGTCCCGTGGTCTCCTCCCGCAGGCGCTCCGGGGCGATGCGCTCCAGCAGGGGGGCGCACCGGCGGAGGGCACCGTCCGTCTCCGGCTCTATGGCGAACCCCAGCCTGGACGCGAAGCGCAGCCCCCGCATGATCCGGAGCCCGTCCTCCCGGAACCGGTCCTCCGGCCTCCCCACCGCCCGAAGGATGCCCGCCGCCAGATCCGCCCGGCCCCCGAAGGGGTCCGCCAGTTCCCCCCGCAGGTTCATGGCGATGGCGTTGACGGTGAAGTCCCGGCGGCTCAGGTCCTCCCGCAGAGACCCGGTGAACTCCACGTGGTCCGGGTGGCGGTTGTCCAGGTAGTCCCCGTCCCGGCGGAAGGTGGTCACCTCCACGCCGGTCCCCGCCGTCCTGACCGTGACAGTGCCGTGCTGGAGGCCCGTGGGCAGCGCGTCCGGACCGAAGAGCTCCATCACCGCTTCGGGCCGCGCGCCGGTGGCCACATCCCAGTCCGACGCCTCCCTGCCCAGCAGGGCGTCCCGGGCCGCGCCGCCCACGCACCACGCCTCATATCCCGCCTCCTCCAGCCGCGCCAGCACCGCCCGCACCGGCTCCGGTATTCTCACCGCCTGGCCCATCCCGTCCCTCCTGAAAAGTAAAAGTGTCCCGCCTGATTATTTTCTCTGAAAAACAGACATAGTATGAACAGAAACTAGTTGCGTAAAAATGGCAGATATAGTATAATATATTTCCGCGAAAAATGCAAATACCGGCTGACCGCCGTTTGGGAGGGTTCCAATGACCCATACTGAGACAAGAATTCAGCACTACATCGCCCCCGGCCGCAGGGTCCACCTGGCAGGCATCGGCGGCGTGTCCATGAGCCCTCTGGCCGAGGTGCTCCACGGCATGGGCCTGTCCGTCCAGGGCAGCGACCAGTCCGACAGCGCCGCAGTGGAGCACCTGCGCTCCATGGGTATCTCCGTCCACGTGGGCCACGAGGCCAGCGACATCGACGGGGCGGAGTTCGTCATCCGCACCGCCGCCATCCACGACGACAACCCGGAGATCGCCGCCGCCCGGGCCTCAGGCATCCCGGTCTTTGAGCGGGCGGAGGCCTGGGGGGCCATCATGCAGCAGTACCAAAACGCCATCTGCATCGCCGGCACCCACGGCAAAACCACCACCACCTCTATGACCACCCACATCTTCATGGCCGCCCAGGCGGACCCCACGGTGATGATCGGCGGCACCCTGCCCATGCTCCACAGCGGCTACCGGGTGGGGAAGGGGAATACCATTATTCTGGAGTCCTGCGAGTACTGCAACAGCTTCCTCCACTTCTTCCCCACGGTGGCGGTGGTGCTGAATGTGGAGGCGGACCACCTGGACTTCTTCAAGGATCTGGAGGATATCAAGGAGTCCTTCCGCCGTTTCGCCCAGCTGGTGCCGGAGGGGGGGCATATCGTGGCCAACGCCGACGACCCCGGGGCCATGGACGCCTTGGCGGGCCTGCCCCTGCTCACCTTCGGACTGGGGGAGGGGGCGAACTGCCGTGCGGAGAATCTGACCTGGAGCCATGGCCGTCCAGCCTTCGACGTGGCGGTGAACGGAGAGCTCTACACCCGCCTGTGCCTCCAGGTGGCCGGGGAGCACAACGTGTACAACGCCCTGGCGGCGGCGGCGGCGTCCTATGTGCTGGGCATTCCCGGGCAGGCGGTCAAGGCCGGCCTGGAGGCGTTTTCCGGAGCCGGGCGGCGGTTTGAGCACAAGGGCTCGTACAACGGCGCGGAGATCTACGACGACTACGCCCACCACCCCAGCGAGCTCCACGCCCTGCTGGAGATGGCCAGGGGGCTGGACTACCGGCGGGTGATCTGCGCCTTCCAGCCCCACACCTACTCCCGGACCAAGGGGCTCTTTGACCAGTTTGTTCAGGAGCTGGGCCGGGCGGACGTGGTGCTGCTGGCGGAGATCTTCGCCGCCCGGGAAACCAACACCGCCGGCGTCTCCTCCCGGGATCTGGCCCGGAAGCTGCCGGGGGCGGTTTACTGCCCCACCCTGGACGCGGTGGCGGATCGGCTTCGGGCGCTGGCCCGGCCCGGCGATCTGATCCTCACCGTGGGGGCCGGGGACATCTACACGGTGGGGGAGGCGTTGGCGGCGGACGCATAGCCTCCGCCGCATCCACCCGGACGGCGCGGACGGACGCCTCCGCCGAGGGGCAGACGGTAACAAGAAAGCCTGGGAGCAGGTCCTCCAGACAGCGGCAGAGCCCGTCGGGCTCCAGCCTGCGCAGGACGGCGATCCCCTTTCCCTCCCGCTTGGCGGTGGCCTCCTTGGCGGTCCAGAGGCGGAAAAAGGCCTCGTCCCCCATCCCCTGGGCCAGACGGCGGGGGGCGGGGCGGAGCTTTTCGATGTCCACCCCCACCGGCAGGCTGTGGAGGGCGCACACGGCCCCGCCATGGCTGTGGCTCAGGCTGAACTGGAGCTCCGGCCGGGCGGGGAAATAGGGCTTTCCTCCGGGTTCCCGGGCCGTCTCCGGGAGCGCATGGAGCCCCAGCTCCCGGGCCAGGGCCAGGCGCAGCAGGCCCCAGGCCAGCGCGCGCTCCCCCTCCCGGGGGGCCTGGGCGGCGTAGACAATCAGCTCCATGGGCGTCACCTCCCGGCGGTTTTTCCCCTCTATTATACCGCCGGTCCGCCCAGTCCGCAAGATTTCTGAAAAATAATTTCCGATGGGAGAAGGATTTTTCCCCCCGGCAGCGTATATAGAGATTGAGAAATTCGATAGGGAGAGGAGGAGAAGGCCATGGCCCTGCCCCAGCCGTTTTTGGACGAGCTGGTCAGCCGCAGCGATATTCTGGACATTGTCTCCTCCTATGTCGCGCTGACCAGGAAGGGGAGCAACTACTTCGGACTGTGCCCCTTCCACAACGAGAAGACCGGCTCCTTCTCCGTCGCCCCGGACAAGCAGATTTTTCACTGCTTCGGCTGCAAAAAGGGCGGCGGCGTCATCACCTTTATCATGGAGATTGAAAACCTCTCCTTTCCCGACGCCGTCCGCTTTCTGGCCAAGCGGGCCAATATGGAGGTCCCCGACACCGGAGAGGACCGGGAGGCCGCACGGCGGCGCGCCCGGATCCTCGCGCTCAACCGGGAGGCCGCCCGGTGGTTTTACGCCAACCTCTCCCGGCCGGAGGGGGCGGCGGTGAACGCCTATCTGGCCCAGCGGCGCATCTCCCGGAAAACCGCCATGGACTTCGGCCTGGGGGCGGCGCTGGACAGCTGGGACAGTTTGCTGACGGCCATGATCGCCAAGGGCTACACCAAGAGCGAGCTGCTGGCGGCGGGCCTGGTGGTCCAGAATCAGCAGGGGCGGCTCTACGACAAATTCCGCAGCCGCCTCATCTTCCCCGTTATCGACGTGCGGGGGGATATCGTGGCCTTCGGAGGCCGGGTGCTGGACAAGTCCGAGCCAAAATACCTCAACACCCAGGAGACCGTTGTCTACAGCAAGCGGCGGAATCTCTACGGCATCAATCTGGCCAAAAAGACCAAGCGGCCCAATATCATCCTCTGCGAGGGGAACATCGACGTCATCACCCTCCACCAGGCGGGGTTCGACAACGCGGTGGCCTCCATGGGCACTGCCCTGACGGTGGAGCAGACCCGGCTTTTGAGCCGGTACACCAAGGAGCTGGTCCTCTGCTACGACAACGACACCGCCGGCCAGACGGCCACGGAGAAGGCCATCACCCTGCTGGAGAACAGCGAGTTCACCGTCCGGGTCCTGCGCCTGCCCCGGCGGCTGGAGAACGGGGAGTATGTCAAGCAGGACGTGGACGATTTCATCAAGCTCCAGGGGCCCCCGGCCTTTGAGGCTATTTTGAATGGCAGCGAGAACCAGATGGACTACCGCCTGGAGGCCGCCGCCGCCAAGTACGATCTCACCGACGGTGAGCAGAAGATCGCCTTCGCCGCCGAGGCCAGCGCCCTCATCGCCGCCATGCCCAGCGCCGTAGAGCGGGAGGTGTACGCCGGACGGGCAGCGGAGATGGCCGGCATCTCCCGGGAGGCCATGGGGATGGAGGTGAAGCGGGCCCGCGGGCGTCGAAAGCGGCAGGACCGGCGCGCCCTGCAAAAGGAGAGCCTGAACGTTGCCGCCCTCCATCAGCCGAAGGACCGCTCCCTGCGCTACACCGACCACCGCTCCGCCATGGCGGAGGAGGGGGTGGTGCGGCTGCTGTTTCTGGACGGAACCCTGGCCAGGCGGTGCGGGGAGCTGGAGCCGGAGGCGTTCAGCTCGCCCCTGCTGGGGAGCGTGTACCGCTACCAGCGGGAGATGGACGGGCAGGGCCGCTCTCCCGCTCTGGCCGGTCTGGAGGGGCGTCTGGCGCCGGAGGAGATGAGCCATCTGACCACCATTCTGCAAAAGCCGGAGGTGCTCTCCAACGCGGGGCGCTCCCTGCCGGACTACATACAGATTATCAAGACGTCCGCGGCGAAGCGGCAGGGAGACGGCGGCGCCGATCCCCTGGCCGCCGCCGTGGACCGGCTGAAAGAAAGAAAGGGTACTGGAGGAAAGCGACATGTCTAGTAGTAAGAAAAAGGAAGAACTGAACCTGTCCGCCGGCCAAGGGGCCGAAGCCAAGAAGCCGGAGGGGGAGAAGAAGTATCAACGGCTGCCGGACAAGCTGCTGACCAACCTGCCCGCCGCTCCCATTCTCCTGGCCAACGAGCGGGTGATGGATCTGTTCGCCCGGGGGAAGAAGCGGGGGCGTCTGGAGTCGTCGGAGATGATGGACGTGCTCGACGAGATCGAGCTGGACAGCGACCAGATGGAGAAGATCTACGACTCCCTGGAGTCCCTGTCCATCAGCATCGGCAGCGAGGAGGACATCCTGCCGGAGCTGCCCGACGATCTGGAGCCGCCCCTGGAGGAGATCGCGGAGATCGAGGAGGAGGAGCTGGTAGACCCCAACACCCTGGTGGACAGCTTCGCCATTGACGATCCGGTGCGGATGTATCTGAAGGAGATCGGCAAGGTGGACCTGCTGTCGCCGGAGGAGGAGACGGAGCTGGCCCAGCGGATGAGCGCCGGCATCCTGGCGGCGGAGCAGCTTCGGGAGCTGGACGGGTCCGCCATCCCCCCTGAGGAGCTCAAGGAACTGAAAAAGCTGGCCAAGGAGGGGGAGCGGTCCAAGCAGAAGCTGGCCGAGGCCAACCTGCGGCTGGTGGTGTCCATTGCCAAGCGGTACGTGGGCCGCGGGATGCTGTTTCTGGACCTCATCCAGGAGGGCAACCTGGGCCTTATCAAGGCGGTGGAGAAGTTCGACTACACCAAGGGCTACAAGTTCTCCACCTACGCCACCTGGTGGATCCGGCAGGCCATCACCCGGGCCATCGCC
>JAAWUC010000040.1 GCA_022804995.1 Oscillospiraceae bacterium | reverse complement strand
ACATTTGACGGCGGCTGGGGTGCTGGACGAAATTCTGGAAGAACATCACGCCTGGGCGATGGTTTTGGACGATACCGGAACGGTCATTTTTCAGAGCAAGCTGCCGGAGGAGCTGCCCCGGCAGTACACGGCAGCGGATGTGGCAACATTCAGCCGGTGGTATTTGGGGGATTATCCGGTCTATGTGCAGGAGCATCCCCAGGGGCTATTGGTAGTGGGCGGCGAAAAGGGCAGTCAGGTGAAATATTACTTTTCTGTCAGTGAGAGCTATGTGAGAAAACTGCTTGTCGGGCTGGCTGCCGTCTTTCTGACCAATATCATTGTGGTGGTCCTGCTGATCTGGAAGAACACCCGGCACGTAGAAAAGGCGATCACACCTATTTTACGGGGGATTGAAACGGTTTCCTCCGGCCAGCCGGTCAGCCTCCCGGAGAAGGGAGAATTGGCGGAGATCAACCGGCAGCTCAATAAGGCAGGGGCTTTTATTGCCAAAAAGGACAGTGCCCGCGCCGACTGGATCAGCGGCGTTTCCCATGACGTGCGGACACCCCTCTCGGTGATTTTGGGTTTTGCCGGACAGTTGGAGGATGACCAGACACTTCCAATCTCCGCCCGTGAACAGGCGTCTTATATTCGCAGACAGGGGGAGAAGCTGCGGAGCTTGATTTCCGATTTGAACCTCACCTCCAGGCTGGAGTATTCCATGCAGCCCCTTCGGATGGAGAAGGTCTATTTCGTGGAGCTGGCGCGGCAAGTCGTCTGTGAATTTTTGGACGGCGGGTTAGAGGCGCGGTATCAAATTGTGTTCGATTCCAGCCAAGAGAGCGAAACAGCGTCCATCATGGGGGACGAGGCCCTGCTGAAACGCGCACTGTATAATTTGATTCAAAATAGCGTCATTCACAATCCCAAAGGGTGCGTTATTTCTGTTTCCGTAGCGCGAAATGAAACCGGTATAACCACCATGGTATCAGATGACGGCATAGGCGTGTCCGCTGAGAAGCTGGAGAAATTAAGAGCGACGGCGCATCATTTGGAAAGCATCGATGAAAGATTAATGCTAAGACACGGCTTAGGCGTTCTGTTGGTTCGGCAGATTGTTGAGGCGCATCATGGTATTATGGAAATTGAAAGTGCACCGCAAAATGGGTATCAGACAGTTTTAGTCTTTCCCGGCGGGGGACCATAAAGCAACGGAGAACGCTTACATACGTTCTCCGTTGCTCTTTATTTGATTTAACTATAAACCAATTCCGCAAAAATGATTTCCTCCACTTAGGCCTTACAAAAGGTGGGCGTTCCGCTACCAGGTCGGGGAGGTAGTAAACGCCCACTTTCACATAGTCCAGTTCGTTTTTCATTTTAAATCAGTTCTCCTAAAAATTGGATTGGAAACAGCTTGTCCCATCGAAAATTTTATCAGGTTGTCCTTACACCATCGCCCCATCCGCGGCCAAATCCTCTGTCAAATCGGCGATAGTGTCGCCTGTAACCTGCATAGTTGCGGCGGTCCAGGGGGTGCCGGAGGCAAACTGAGGATATACGCCAGTGGTGTGATCCACAAAGTAGGTATCAAATCCGGCCATTTTGATCTGTTCCTCGCTAAGGTTCCGGGTCAGCTGGTGGACAATGGTTCCAACCATTTCTAAATGCCCGAGTTCTTCAGTACCAATATCCGTCAGCAGCCCCTTCAGCTCCGGATATGGCATAGAAAAACGCTGGCTGAGGTAGCGCAGAGACGCCCCCAGCTCGCCGTCCGGTCCCCCAAACTGCAATAGGCTACGATAGTTACTGAAGGTCCATGCGGTAAGCAATAGAAAGGACAGCGGTTTCTTTATCAAAAACACACCGTTCAATAATAGCGCGCAGGGCACTGTTTTGCAGTGGTGGAACGGCATTTTGTTCCAGCGCTGCTTCAATTTCCGCCAAAAGAGACGCGCTATCCACGTCCATCTCCGCTCGAAGGCCCGCCAAATCCTGCCGGATATCCGCTTCATGCTGTTCCAGCTCTCTTTTGGCGGCCACGAACTCCTCCAGCTCCAGCGCACTGGCAAGATAAGCATCTCGAAGCCTGGTTTGTTTTGTCTTCATCAGCCGCAATGCACTCTCCAGCGCAGGAAGCAAACCGCCTCCTGATCGTGATTTCTCCGTTATCTCATAGTCCAACTGACCGGCGGTCTGGATGTCAGCGGACAGACGGGTAAGAACAGCCTCCTCCAGCAGGTCACAGCGGATGTGCTGGGAACACCCACAGCGGCCCCGGGTGTAATTTCCGCATTTATAGTAGTGGGGCTTTACGAAAACCAATGTTCCCCCGCAGGCGGCACAGCGGACTATACCAGACAGCAGTCGTTTGCCCTCCTCCGCAGGCCGGGTTTTGCCCCTGTGCAGAGCCTTCTCCTCCTTCAGGCGGCATTGAACAGCCTCCCAGACCTCCGGCGAAACCAAAGGCTGGTGCCCTGCATCGGCAACAATCAGGTTCTCGCCGCCGCTCCGGCGGGCGTGGCCATCGGGATTCCACCGGAGCTTTCCCGTGTAAACGGGGTTGCCCAAAATATATTCCACTGTCCTGCTTTCAAACTGGTTTCCCCGGTGGGTGCGGACCCCTATGCGGTTGAGTTCCCTGGCGATGGGCAAGAAGCCCTTCCCAGCCGAAAAACTGTCAAATATATACCGAACCCACCCCGCCTCCTGCTCCTCCGGCACAAGCTGCCCTCCCTCCGCACGGTAGCCGAAGGCGGCAGCGCACTGGAGCTTTCCCCGCCGGGCGTTGACGGCCATGCTGCGCTTGACCTCCTGGCTGAGGCGGATGGAGTAGAACTCGTCCATCCACTCAATAATCCGCTCCATCAGGGAGCCGAAGGGCCCAGCCGCCAGGGGTTCCGTAATGCTGAGGACTTCGATGCCGCACTTGGAGCGGAGGACAGACTTGTAAAAAATGCTCTCTTCCTGGTTTCTGGCGAAGCGGGAGAACTTCCACACCAGGATAGCGGAGAAGGGGCAGTCCTTCTCCTTAGCGGCGGCAATCATCGCCAGAAACGCCGGCCGGCGTTCCGCCTTTTTCCCGGAAATTCCGGCATCTATATAAATGTGCTCCCGGAGAACAGACATGTTCTCCCGAACTGCGTACTTCTCGATCTCCTCCAGCTGGCTGTCCGGGGAGAGCTCGGCTTGGTCTTCGGTGGACACGCGGATATAGACGGCGGCAGAGCGGGGGAGAGACGCTGCTGGCATTTCCGGCATAGGGATACCTCACTTTCCGGTATATTTCAGGCTCATAGGACAGCCAGGCGGCGCGTATGGTGGTCCGGGGGTGTTTGGATGGGAAAGCAGAAGATCAAAACAGTATCCTTTGTCCACACGGGGAGCCGGCTGGCCGACACTGCGGGGCTGACAGAGGAGGAGAGGGCGCGGCTGGGAACGTGGCTGAAAGCCGCCTGTCTGAATGATATGTTTCGGGGACAGGCGGTATTTCATGGCATAGGAGATTTTTACCTGGAAAAATCATCCAGTAAAAAGAAGAAACACTCTTCAACGTAACATATTTTTGCAATTGTAAAAGCATTCAAACGCTGTTGCGTAATAATATTTCTATAGAGGACTATTGAAAAATTTTCCTTTCTGTGGTATCATATATTTGCTGAGATAACTATAAGGGGTTTCATAGAAGCTTCTCTGCAGGTGCTGGATGGGAGGGGATTGTGCGATTGCTGAATGGAAAAGCTGGTCCGGCAAATTACTAAATCATGATATTGTAATTATACTTACCCTCGCGGTGGTAATTCTCACGTTATTGGGGGCTGGTTCGCCTGCCTTTGTGGGACTGGTGGGGGTGATGCTGTGCGCGGTGGGGATGATGCAGCGGCCCGCCCATACGGATTTGAAGGTGCTCCTGCCGCTGCTGTTTTATAACGCAATTTCCATCGCTTCGGCTCTGGCGGCGGGGGAGAGCGCTGTAAAGGGCTATGTGTCCATGCAGGCGATTCTCCCGGTGCTCTATCTCCTGCTGGCTTGTCTGGACGATAAGGAGCGGCTACTCCTGCGGCGGCTGTGCGTCCTTTGGGCGGGAGGAATGGCGATAGTCGGGATCCTCCGGTTTACCGCGTTGGCGCTGGCTGGCGGGGCGGGCCGGCTGGGATGGCCGCTGGGAAATCCTAACGCGCTGGGGTGTTTTCTGGTTTTGGGATGGTTTATTCTCAGTGGCTGTCTGGAGGAACCGGGGTGGAGCTGGCTTGTACATCTGGAGCCGGTGATTTTAATGGCGCTGGCGCTGACGCTGTCTATGGAGAGCTTTTTGTCCATGGCAGTGGGGATGCTGACGCTGATACTTGAACAGAAGCGGCGGGCTCCTTGGAAAGAGGTTCTGCGGTATGCATGGAAGCTTCTTGCCAGAGCGGCCCTGGGGGTTGGAACGGGGATTCTGCTGTTCCTCGCCGGGGACCGGACGGAACGGCCTTGGATGTGCCTGCTGGTGCTGGTCTGCGGACTGTGGGCGGTGCTCTGCTGGAGGACCCTGGAGCGGTTTCTGGAAGCGTATCCTTGGATGGCGGTCTTGATCGCCGGGACCGGCGTGCTGGTGGCTTCGGCCGCTGTGGTGATGAGGCCCAGTTCCATCGCCACATTTATAGAGCGGCTGGAGATGATGGCCGACGGGCTGGGTTATCTGGGCGAACGCCCTCTGCTGGGGGTGGGGCCCTATCGCTGGAGGTACCTGAACCTGGACAGCGGGGACAAATACTTTAATACCTGGTTTATCCACAACACCCTGATCCATACCGGCGTGGAGGCGGGGCTTCTGGCGGCGGCGGCACTGCTGTTTATCCTGTTCCGGTTCTGCCGGAAGCAGAAAACGGCGGCGGAGCGGGGAGCGCTGGCGGCGTTTTTTACCCACAATATGCTGGATGTCTCCTGGTTTTCGCCGGGGATTGCGGCGCTGTTCCTGCTGACTGCCGGTGAGCCCCGGCTGGGTGGGCGGCAGATGCGG
The DNA here is from genome assembly GCA_022804995.1 of Oscillospiraceae bacterium. GTDB lineage: Bacteria > Bacillota > Clostridia > Oscillospirales > Oscillospiraceae > Pelethomonas. The sequence goes on along the minus strand of JAAWUC010000040.1, from coordinate 14,683 downwards.
AGCGGTCTGTGGAGAGTTCTGTTTGGGGGGTATGCGCTGTACTTTGTCTACACGGTGTACCGGTATAGGGTTGGAATGTAGGAGGAGGTTATGAATGAGAAAAAGGGTTCGTTTTTGAGCGTTTGGATCCTCTTGGCCGGACTGGGCGCGACAGCGGCGGCGGTTTTGTGGGCCTGTCTGGACAGCCGGGCGGCTCTGCCGGATCTGGTGGGACGGACGCTGACGGAGCGGGAGACAGCGGAGGTGATCGCGCGGAACAGTCCGCTGATCGACTACGTATATCTGAGCCCGAACGCGGATTTTCCCAGGGCGGACGGGATCAAAAAGATCACCATCCACCACATGGCGGAGGAGCTGACGCTGGAGCGGCTGGGGACGGTATTCGGCAACCGGGACCGGCAGGCGTCGTCCAACTACGCCGTGGATACGGATGGCCGGGTGGCCCTCTATGTGGAGGAGCGCGACCGGGCCTGGACCTCCTCCAGCCGGGAAAATGACCACCAGGCCGTGACGATTGAGGTGGCCAACGACGAGATCGGCGGGGACTGGCATGTGAGCGATGCGGCATATGAGGCCCTCATTGAGCTGTGCGTGGATATCTGTCGGAGAAACGGTATCCAGAAGCTGGTCTACACTGGCGACGCGGAGGGAAATTTGACCATCCACCAGTTTTTTAATGAGAACACCGAGTGCCCAGGCCCCTATCTGAAAGGGAAAATGCCGGAGATCGCCAGGGAGGTGACGCGGAGGCTGGAAGAGGAATAAAATGGAAAAACAATCGCGGAAACGCGCTTATATATATAAGCGCCAAGGCTCACAGAGCCTTGGCAATTCTAGATTGAAAGTGATATGAAAGGAGCTCGGGTGAGATGATACGGAAAAATTGGAAAAAACTGTTTTCTTTGACCATTATGTTGTTACTGGCTGTCTTGGCCGGGACAGTGGCGCTGGCGGATACGGAAACGACGCATAGTACTTATGCTTTGCTGATCGAAAAAAAAGTTGTAGTAATTGAGGACGGCGAGGAAAAAGAGATTGACCCTCGCGAAACTGTGTATACGTTTAATATCAAGGGAAACCTTACTTACTATGATTCGGAAAAGAAAAACCACTCAGAGAATAAGAACGAGACGATTACCGGTGCTGGCAAAGTGTGGGTATCATACAATACACCGAATAGGATGGCCACTGAAACTGATAAGGGGTTAACAGTAACCGAACTAAAGGATCAGGACCATAGTCTCGATATCGATGGATATACGTATGTAGGGACTGAGGTTACATATAATTTTTGTAACACTTTAGGCACCGAACCTAGAGTTCCAGGCAATAAATCACTAGTGGCAAATAATGTTGAAGTTTCTACCAGCGGATATTCACATATAATTTTCAAAAACATATATGAAAAGAAGGAAGAAGAACCCACCGGAAGCCTGACCGTCTCCAAAACTGTCACCGGGGACGGGAGTAAAGAGCAAATGTTTACCTTTGAGGTTACGGTATATCATCCGAATGGTGATCCGATCTCCGGTAAATATGGCGACATGAGCTTTGACAACGGCAAGGCGAAGTTTGAATTAAAGGCTGATGAAAAAAAGACAGCGACGGGCCTGCCTATCGGCGCAAGCTACACCGTGACAGAGGAGTTTGTGGATGGCTGGGAGTCTAAGCCGGCCAATGGTTACAGCGGCACGATTAGCGAGGAACCCACTACGGCAGAGTTTATCAACACCTGCAAACCGGCGATCACCTACGCACCCATGGTCAGAAAGATCGTAACCCAGTCCAGCGAGGTAATTAGGGATAATAATACGTTTATATTTGAGCTGACGCCTAACGCTGAGTATGACGAAGATTCGGTTGTTATGCCCAATTCCACGACTGCCGAAGTGAGTGGAAACGGCGAGCCGCAGAGCCTCGGGAAAATTATATTTAAGAAGGAAGGGACCTACACCTTCACCATTGCCGAGAAGGGCAGCAAAGAAGGCGGCGGCTATATCTACGATTCAAGCGAATGGGAGCTGACGGTAACAGTTGAGAAGGATCCTGAGGATGAAAAAAAGCTGATTGCAGTTCCCGGCTACAAGAAGATAGGCAAAGATGACGCAAACGAAGACGCTGCGGAGTTCACCAATGAGTGGGAGTGCCGCTTCACACCGTGGGTTGAGAAAATCATGCTCGACAAGAAGGGTGAAGAGCTGGACGGCTGGCGGGAGAAGTTCACGTTCCGCCTGGAGGCGGCGAATGTGAGGCTTCCTTCCGAGACGTTCTACGCGGAGGGCTCGCCGGAGGAGACGGGCCGCGATATGCAGCTGGAATTCACGGTAGACGATGAAAACCAGACGTCCGACAAGGCGGTTGTTTTCCCGTTGGACACAGAGGAGGGCGAGTACAAATTCTGGCTGTGGGAGCCTGAGGAATCCAACTCGCAGGACGCCGGCGTGCGGTATGACGATACCGTCTATGAGCTGACCGTTACAGTGGAGAAGGACCACGGCGGTAAACTGACGGCAACGCTGACCAGCTGGCAGGCCGGGAAGGTTGTGGACGACAGATTTGAGGCCACTGGCGATCTTATCAAGTACGACGACCGCGACGCGGAAACCAACGGAATCCGGTTTGAGAACCAGTATACGGACGATACGCCCTGTACCTATATGCCCGTGGTTGAGAAGATCGTAAAGGCTTCGGACGGCAGCCTGCTGGAGGACGACTCTGCTAGGTTTACGTTCAAGCTGGCCTATAACGGCGACAGTGACAAGGTAGAGCTGGGCGAGACGACCGCCACCGCCTCCGCCGGGAAGCCCGGCAAATTCGGCGCCATTACCTTCAAGGAGCCCGGAACTTACGAGTTCACCATCACGGAGGATGTCAGAGCCGGTTATGACTGCGACAAGCCGGATGGCGTCAAGCTGGTTGTGACGGTTGATAAGGACATGAAGGTGACTGCCGTTTATGATGATAAGAAGGATGCGGCGGCCGCAGTCTTTACCAACACCCAGACAGAGGAGGAAACTGGCGATCTGATTCTCCGCAAGGTGATCTCCGGCGGTCCGGAGAACGCGGCGGATAAGACATTTACCTTCACCGTCATCGGCGAGAGCTATCGTGAGACGGTCACTATCACCGGTTCCGGCACAGCCCGTCTGGAGAGACTTCCCGTCGGCGAGTACACAGTAACGGAGGACCGCGCCGGGGCGGAAGCGGACGGCTATACACTGACTATCGCCGGTGAAGGGACCGTTGAAGTAACAGTTGGCGGAGAGGCAGAGGCGACGATTACCAACACCTACGAGGAGCCTGAGGAACCCGAGAAGCCCGAGGAACCCGAGGAGCCTGAGCTGCCCGATCCCAACGATCCGGAGAGTCCGGAGACCATCACCATTACAGAGGAGGATGTCCCAAAGACTTATGTAAAGGTTTGGGATCCGGAGACGGAGGAGTTCCTATACATTCCGGAGGACGAGGTGCCGCTGTTCGGTTTTGATATGCCGGAGACTGGCGACAACTCTCAGCGCATGATTCTGGCGGGGCTGTGCGCGCTGTCCCTGTCTGGGATCGCGGGTTTGATCGTGATAAATCGCCGGAACAAGAAGGAGCAGTAAACAGCAGGGGAGGCCCCGGGCGTTAGCCCGGGGCCTCATTTTCATAGCGTGCAGCAGTCCGGCCCCCCATACTGGCTGATGATGGCGGCGGCCAGCTTAGGATTGGGGGTTTTGATGTTGATGGGGTACTCCAACCGTTTTTCATAGACAAACATTACTTCCTGCCTCCTTCCCAGGGCCAGGGACCGTTCACCCAGGTATACCCGGCCTCCGTAATGGAGGTCTGACGCAGGGGGCCGTAGGACTTCTCGTATTTAGCAGTGCCCTCCTTGAGCAGGGCGGCGTAATTCAGGTAGAGGTCCAGGGCCTCCTTGTCGTCCTTGTGTGTATCCAGATAGAGCCCCAGCTCCGTAACCGCGAACCCCAGCGCCATCAGTTCGCACAAGGCGGTGTTGTCGCAGTTCATCTTGGACTTGGTGGCCTTAAAAAAGGGCAGATTCAGGCCAGGAAACAGTGTCCCGGCCTCCAGAGCCATCGCCTGGTCGTAGGTCCCGGCAATGGAGCCCTGCATCGGAATATACGGAAATACCAGCGAAGCGCATTTCCCGGGCAGAGCGCCCTCCATGACGCCGCAAGCACCGGTGTTTGAATTCTCCAAGGGGTGTTCCTCCTTCAAGGAATAGTCGGGGGCACGTTCCGCGCCCTCAATCCAGTCTATGCTGGGGGAGGGGAGGGGTGCGAAAAGCCGCCGGCCATGTGGCCGGCGGCAAAGGTTTTCTTTTTGATTCTTTTTCTTTTTCAAAAGAAAAAGAATGAACAACCCTTACTTTGCGATAATCTTCTTGAGCTTGGCAAAACGGGGCAGGCCGTCCACCTTCTTCATCTTAGTCTCGCCCTGAATAAGGGGCAGGGCGTAATCGACAAAGTCCTGGGTAACGCCGTTGTGCTCGGCGTTGATCCACTCCAGGGGAACCTTCTTCTCCGTGTTAGCCACATCGGTGAGGTTGAAGAGCTTGGTGCGGCAGACGTACTGCCCGCCCTCGCAGCTCCGCTCGAAGCCCACCATCTTGTCGGTAAGACCAGCCACGGCGTTCTCCACAGCGGCCTTGCCGGCCATAAAGGACTCGTCGATGTCGGTCTGGGAGGCCAGGTGCGCGCCGCAGCGCTGGAGCAGGCTCAGCTCAATGCCACGAACCTTGGCGCCGGTCTCCTTCTTCACCACCTCCGCCAGCATAGCCGCCAGACCGCCCAGCTGAGCGTGTCCGAAGCCGTCGGTGGCGGAGGTTTTGGCCTCGGAGACGAAGGAGCCGTCGGCGTAATGGATGCCCTCGGACACGGCCACCATGCAGTTGCCCTTCTCCGCGTAGACCTTCTTCACCTCGGAGATAAACTTGTCCATATCGAAGTCGGTCTCGGGCAGATAGATGAGGTCGGGGCCCGCGCCCGCAGCGGTGGCAAGACCGGCGGCGGCAGTGAGCCAGCCGGCGTGACGGCCCATAATCTCAATGACGCAGATCATGCCGGTGTCATAGACCCGGGCATCGTGGTAGACCTCCATGCAGGAGGTGGCAATATACTTGGCGGCGGAGGCGAAACCAGGGCAGTGGTCGGTGCCGAAAAGGTCGTTGTCGATGGTCTTGGGCACGCCCATGACGCGGCACTCATAGCCCACCTTCTGCATATACTTGCTGATTTTGTTGCAGGTATCCATGGAGTCGTTGCCGCCGTTGTAGAAGAAGTAGCGCACATCGTACTTCTTGAAGATCTCCAGGATGCGCTTGTAGTCGGTGTCGTCCACATCGGGGTCCGCGATTTTGTACCGGCAGGAGCCCAGCGCGGAGGAGGGGGTATACAGCAGCAGCTCCAGCTCCCCGGCGTCCTCCTGGGACATATCGATGAGCCGGTCATTGAGCACACCCTTGATGCCGTGCTCCGCGCCGTAGACCTTGGTGATGTTCTCGTTGTCCAGCGCAGTGCGGATCACGCCGTAGGCGCTGGCGTTGATGACGGAAGTGGGGCCGCCGGACTGGCCGATGATACATGCGCCCTTCAGTACGTTCATTGTTCTAACCTCCAAATTTCGGTATACATTCTTTTCTTGAAAGAAAAGAATCAAAAGAACTTCTGCGCAAAGCTCCGCTTTGCTTTTGGGTTTAGTATAGCAAGATTTTCCGGGTTTGTAAACTGGATTTTTCGCAGAGGTTTTTGCGGCTTTACAGCTATCCTTTGTGTTTTCTGTTACGTTCCCTCTTTCTCAAAATAAGAAAAGATGGTTCTCAGCACATGGATAGCCATTTTCTGCCGTTCCAAGGGCTGTCTGTCTATAATCTGCCTGAATTCATCTATAATATTGGTCTCGCTGTTGGTTACGGAATCGCTGAGCAGATAATCGACCGTTACACCAAGCCTGTTGACAAGGCGCACCAGAGTATCCAGGGTTAAACTGCGCTCGCCCCGTTCAATAGCTCCCATGTAGGTATCCGATATATCAAGTGCTTCCGCAAGCTGGGCCTGTGTGAGATGCAGACGCAACCGTTCCTCGCGAATTCTTTCGCCTAATCTCTTATAAGTGATATCATCACCCCTTTATTCATTGTACCCACGCAGCTGAAAAGCAAGAAACATCTATAAGGGGTATTTATATTGACAAAAAGGGTTTTTTTGGTATACATAGAGGCACACGGGTGGAGAGTAGGATATTGCCGCAAATTTTGAGAAAAAGAAGGAGATATTATGACGGATAATTTGCTTGCCATCTTAGTTTTGATCTACTTTGTGATTGCGTGGAGGTCCCTGAATTATTTGATAAACGCAATGGGACTGACCTTTTTTACAAGCTTTAATGGATTTATCCAGCTTTTAGTGTTCAAATTTATTCTGGCTGGCGCGTTTGGCATTATTATCATTCCTATCGCACTGATACATAAAGCAGTTACAAGGTAACGCCGCTGGCTGCCGGCCTCCTATGCGAAATTTCCACAAAAATAACAAACCCGCTCCCCATATCCGCGGAACTTTTTTCGTACTTCCCTGTTGCAATCTGCGGAAACTGTGGTAAAATATACCTAACTTCACCATAAGGAGGACAATACCATGCCCCTTGTTACCACTACCGAGATGTTCAAGAAGGCCTATAACGGCGGTTACGCTATCGGAGCCTTCAATGTCAACAACATGGAGATCGTCCAGGGCATTACCGAAGCCGCCAAGGAGGTCAGCGCCCCTCTGATCCTTCAGGTGTCCAAGGGCGCCCGCGCCTACGCCAACCACACCTATCTGGTCAAGCTGGTGGAGGCCGCTATCATTGAGACCGGCCTGCCCATCTGCCTGCATCTGGACCACGGCGACAGCTTCGAGACCTGCAAGAGCTGCATTGATGGTGGCTTTACCTCCGTCATGATCGACGCCTCCAGCAAGCCCTTTGCCGAGAACATTGAGATCACCAAGAAGGTGGTCGAGTACGCCCATGACCACGGCGTTGTGGTCGAGGCTGAGCTCGGCAGTCTGGCCGGCGTGGAGGACGAGGTGCAGGTTTCCGCCGAGGATTCCTCCTACACCCGTCCCGAGGAGGTCGAGGAGTTTGTCAACAAGACCGGCTGCGACTCTCTGGCCATTGCTATCGGCACCAGCCACGGCGCTTACAAGTTTACCGCCGCCCAGTGTACCCGCAACGAGAAGGGCGAGCTGGTTCCTCCGCCCCTGCGCTTTGACATTCTTGACGAGGTCGTCAAGCGCCTGCCCGGCTTCCCCATCGTGCTTCATGGCTCCTCCTCTGTGCCCCAGGAGTTTGTGAAGATGGTTAACGCCAACGGCGGCAAGATGCCCGATGCCGTGGGAATCCCCGAGGAGCAGCTCCGTCAGGCCGCCCGCAGCGCCGTGTGCAAGATCAACATCGACTCCGACCTGCGTCTGGCTATGACCGGCACCATCCGGCAGTTCTTCTGCGAGCATCCCGACAAGTTTGATCCCCGTGAGTACCTCAAGCCCGCCCGCGCTGCCATCAAGGAGTTGGTTAAGCACAAGCTCATCGACGTTCTGGGCTGTGACGGCAAGGCATTCTAAAAGCCGCATAAATCTATGGAAAAAGGAGCCGCCCGTAGGGGTGGCTCCTTTTTCCGTAGCTGCAATCGGTATTTGTGTCTGTTCAGAACAACACAAGGGGAAATTGGGACTTTTTATATCTTTTGGGCAACCAGGAGAAAGCGGTGGATTGTCCCTTCGATTACGCCGTTTTCCTCCAAAAGCGCCTGGGCCCGAAACAGGTTTTCCAGACAGCCCTCCACGGAAAATCCCGGGAATTCCCAGGGAATGATCCGAGCGAACCAGACCAGCGCTCCCACGTCCCAAAAGCGGATTGGGCGGTGTGCCTCCTGGCCCTTCAGAATGGAAAAGCCGTAGTTCCGGAATTTTTCGGAGGCGATCTCCAGATATTGCTCAGGAAAGGGCAGGGGAGGGGTCTCCGGCAATAACAGGCTCACCAACTCCCTATCGTTCTCCGCCCCCACCTGTTCTGTGATGAACCGCCCGCCCGGCTTCAGTACTCGGTAAATCTCCTGCGGCAGGTAATTCCCATGGCGGTTGATGACCAGATCAAAGCGATGATCCGAGAAGGGGAGTTTCCCATCACCGTCCGCCTCATGGAAATCGATCCCCAGCGGAAGCAGCTTTTCCCGGCAGAGCTGGACGTTGGGGGGATATGCCTCTGTGGCAGCAGTCTGCCGGGACGGGTGGCCCAGGGACAGCAGAAATTCCCCGCCGCCGGTATCAATGTCCAGCAGGACAGCTTCCGGTGTCAGCGCCGCCCGGACAATCTTTTCGTAGTCCCAGGGGAGATCCTTCTCCTCGCTGTATCTGCCGCGAATAGGGGAGAAGTCCCATCCATGGATTTGCGCGGTCTGCTCCTCCCGCAGCCACGCTTCGATCAGCTCGTTTCGCTTCATAACAATATAGCCGCCTCCTTTCTCTCTGTGATTTCCAGTATAACATAGGCCCTCCATTCCGGCAACCCCAGAAAATTTGTAATCTCCCCCTTGACAAATCAGAAAACACGTGTATAATTCTATACATGAACAATTGCTCATATATTCATTTATTCATTTATTCAATGATATGTAGGGAGGGTAAACGATGGAGCGAGAGCCCATAGAGATCTGTGAGGTCAGCGTGATTCACGAGGATGTCCTGACGAGAGTCAAGGCGAAGATGCCGGACGAGGAGCCAGTATACGAGGTATCCGAGCTTTTCAAGGTTTTCGGCGACAGCACCCGGGCCCGAATCATCTGCGCACTGAACATTGAGGAGATGTGCGTATGTGATCTGGCGGCACTGCTGAGCATGAGCCAAAGCGCCATCAGCCACCAGCTGCGGCTGCTGAAGGTCTCCAGGATTGTCAAGAGCCGCAAGGAGGGGAGGGTAGTCTACTACTCCCTGGACGATGCCCACATCGGACAAATTTTTGCCATGGCCTTTGACCATGTAATGGAAGAAATGGAGGGGTAAGCAATGGAGAAGGAAAAACAATCCGCCTGCGGCTGCGGGCATGAGCATCATCACGACTACGGGGAACACACCTGCTGTCATGACCACGAGCACTGCAGCTGCGGACATGAACACCACCACCACAACCATGAGCATCATGAGCACGGCGGAGGCTGTAGCTGCGGCCACGACCACAGCCATGAGCAGGACCCCGCCGAGGCGCGTAAAGAACTGGTGACATTGATTGCGGGGGCAGTTCTGCTTGCCGCTGGACTGCTGTTGAAAAATTTCTATACAGCCGCGCCCCTGTGGGGTACTATCGTCCTCCTTGCGGCATTTCTGGTGGTGGCGGCGGAAGTGCTTCTCCAGGCGCTAAACAACATCCGGCACGGAGATATCTTTGGCGAGAGCTTCCTTATGGCGATTGCCGGTATCGGCGCTGTGATCATAGGTGAAATCCCTGAGGGAGTTATGGTATTTCTGCTGTACCGGCTGGGGGAGTATTTGCAGACAAAGGCCGTGTCCTCCTCGCGCAAGTCCATCTCCGCTCTGCTGGATGTCCGGCCTGACCGGGCCAATCTGCTGGAGAACGGTATCAGCCGGGAGGTGGAGGCAGAGGAGGTTGCTGTTGGACAGACCATCTTGGTTCGTCCTGGGGAGAAAATCCCCCTGGACGGTGTTGTCCTGGTGGGCAGTTCTCAGTTGGACACTGCCGCCCTCACCGGCGAATCCGTCCCCAGGGACATCGCTCCCAGCCAGCAGGTGATGGCCGGCTGCATTAACCTCAGCGGCGCGCTGGAGATCCGGGTGGAGAAGAGCTTCGGGGAGTCCACCGCCAGCAGGATCCTGGAGATGGTGGAACACGCCTCGGAAAAGAAAGCCGCCAGTGAGAAGTTTATCACCCGCTTTGCCAGAATATATACGCCGATTGTCTGCCTGGCGGCGGTGGTTGTGGCGGTTCTGCCGCCCTTCGCTGGATTGATGACCTGGGAGCGCTCCATCTACAGCGCTCTTTGCTTCCTGGTAATCTCCTGTCCCTGTGCCCTGGTGATCTCCGTGCCCCTGAGCTTTTTTGCCGGGATTGGCCGGGCCTCCCGGGAGGGCGTGCTGGTCAAGGGCGGCAACCACCTGGAGACGCTGGCGGAAGCGCAGATTGTGGCCTTTGACAAGACGGGTACTCTGACGGAGGGCCGTTTCTCTGTATCCGACTGCCTTTTGACGGATGGTATTTCCCGGGAAAAGCTGCTGGAGCTGGCGGCTCTGGCGGAATGCCGGTCCACACATCCCATTGCCCAGTCCATCCTTGCGGCCCATGGCAGACCGGTTGACGGCGTGGAGCTGGAGGACTATCAGGAGGTCTCCGGCCATGGGGTATCCGCAACGGCGGAGGGCCATCGGATCCTGGCCGGCAAGCGGGATTACCTGCTGAAGGCTGGTATTAGTCTGCCGGCGGCTCCGCAAACAGCGGCCACAGCGGTCTATGTGGCGGAGGACGGCGTTTACCGTGGGGCTGTTCTCCTGCGGGACGCGCCGAAAAAGGATGCCAAATCTGCTATTGAGCAACTCAGGCAGCTTGGAATTCAGAAAACCGCTATGCTCTCCGGCGACAGCAAACTTGTTGTAACGGAAATCGCCCGTGAAATCGGGCTTGATCATGCGGCAGGGGAACTGCTGCCCCAGGAGAAGCTGGTGGAGCTGGAGAAGCTGCGGGGTAATCTGACAGGGGAGGGCAAGCTCCTCTACGCCGGAGACGGCATCAACGACACGCCGGTGCTGGCGGCGGCGGATATCGGTATCGCCATGGGTGGTCTGGGAGCCGACGCAGCTATCGAGACAGCGGATGTGATCATCATGGGTGACGAGCCCGGGAAAATCGCCGCCGGTATCCGCATTGCCCGGCGCACCAAGCGCATTGCTGCGGAGAATATTGTCTTTGCCATTGCAGTCAAGGTGCTGGTAATGCTTCTCTCGGTGCTGGGTCATGTGGAGCTGTGGGCCGGCGTGTTTGCCGATGTGGGCGTATGTATGCTGTGCGTGCTCAACACCCTGCGGATCAATCAAAAATAGGGCAGAAATCACCCCCTCCGCATATACTGTGCGGAAGGGGTGATTGTTTTGACCGAACAGAAATGGCAGTGGCTGCCCTACGACCGGGCCTCGGCGGTGTGGTACGCCAAGCGCTGGGCCTATGGCCGGAATCCGGTCTTCTATGACTACGAACACATCGGCGGCGACTGTACCAACTTCGCCTCCCAGTGCGTCTATGCCGGCAGCGGCGTGATGAACTACGACGGGGATTTCGGCTGGTACTACATTAATGCCAACAAAAAAGCCCCCGCCTGGACGGGGGTGGAGTATTTTTATAACTTTATGACGCGAACGGAGGAAACCCAGGGGCCAGTGGCGGAAGCGGCCTCCATTGGCCAACTGCTCCCCGGGGACGTGGTGCAGCTCTCCTTCACCGGGGAGATGTGGAACCACTCGCCGGTGGTAGTGCGGCTCCTCCGCCAGCCGGCCCTCCAGCCGGCGGACGTGCTCATTGCCGCCCACAGCTACGACGCGGACAACCGGCCCCTAAACACCTACGACTATGTAGGCATCCGTTTTCTGCATTTTACCGGGGTCCGGCGGGCTATTGGATAGAAAAACAATTCTATTTCTTCCGCTTTACCCGACCCAGCGGGTTAGCCTGGGCCGCAATCCGCAGGGTTTCGCTGTCAATATGGGTATAGATTTCCGTGGTATTCAGGTGCTCATGGCCCAAAACCTCCTGAATTGCCCGCACATCCACACCGCTCTGGATCATCAGGGTAGCGGCGGTGTGGCGGAGCTTGTGGGAGGAGTACTGGGTGCTGTCCAGCCCGGCGTGGCGCAGGTGCTTTTTTACCAGAGCGTGGACGCTGGAGCGGCTGATCCGCTGATCCCTGGAGGAGAGGAACAGCGCGTTCTGGTCCCTGCCCACGATGGGATGGCGGACCGCCAAGTGGTGCTCCAAGGCGTCCTTGCAGGCGTCGTTGAGGTAGACAATCCGAACCTTGTTTCCCTTGCCCAGCACTCGGAGGGCGTCGCCCTGGATGTCGCTGAGGTTCAGACCTATGAGCTCCGAAATCCGCAGCCCACAGTTGAGAAAGAGGGTCAAAATGCAGTAATCCCGCTCCTTGAAACTTCCGTCCACGCTCTCCAGCAGATTCAGGCTCTCGTCCAAGGTCAGATACTTGGGCAGCGTCTTCTGGAGCTTCGGGGAGTCCAGATCCTTGACGGGATTGTCCTCCAGCAGATGGGCTTTAGTGGTCAGGTAGTTGAAAAAAGACCGCAGTGTGGCAATTTTTCGGGCCCGGGTGGTGGCACTGAGGCCGTAGTCCGTCCGGTCGCTGTTGGGCTGCTGGGCCCGGTCGCGGCTGAGATACGTCAAATAGCCGTAAATGTCTGTGAGTGTAATAGATCGCACAAAATCCGCATCCACATCCAAAATGGAGATTTCCTCCCAGGGCGTATCCCGTAGAGATGGATCCCGGATTTGCTTCATGTAGCGGAAAAAATTCCGCAGATCCAGAAAATATTCGTCCACTGTCTTTTGGGAATGTGCTTTGATTGTCTCGTGGTAGGACAAGAAATCACGGAGAATCTGCGGCGCGTCGTCTTTATAGCTGGCCATTAGCCGTCACTCCTCCCCTGAATTGAACAAAATTTTTATTTTGCTTAATCATCTATATCCTCTGATTGCCCTCCTCCGGAGCCTTCACTGGAGGAAATTTTTCTGCCTTTCCCAGCGCAGCCCGCATGGCCTCGCCGATGTTGGCGGATTCTACGACCCGCAGGCCGTCCGGCGGCGCCGGGCTCTTGCCCCGGCGCCGAGGAATAATGCAGGTTTGGAAGCCCAGCCGCCGGACCTCGCTGAGCCGCTGGTCCAGATTGTTGACCGCCCGGAGCTCGCCGGTCAGACCAACCTCTCCGATAGCCGCCAGATCCGGCGCGATGGGCCTGTCCACATAGCTGGAGGCCAGGGCCAGCACCGCCGCCAGGTCTGCGGCAGGCTCGTCCAGGTTTAGTCCGCCAATAATATTCAGATAGGCGTCGCAGGTGGACACCTTCAGCCCGCCCCGCTTCTCCAGCACCGCCAGCAGCATTGCCGCCCGCCCGAAGTCAAAACCATTGCTGGACCGCCGGGCGTTGCCGTAGGACGCCGGGGCCAGCAGCGCCTGAATCTCCGCCAGGACAGGCCGCACCCCCTCCATCACGCAGGTGACGCAGGTGCCCGGCGCACCGTCAGGCCGTCCGGACAGCAGCATCTGGGAAGGATTCTCCACCTCCTCCAGCCCGGCGTCCAGCATCTCAAACACACCGATCTCGTTGGTGGCTCCAAAGCGGTTCTTTGCCGCCCGCAAAATCCGGCAGGTGCTGTGCTGTTCCCCCTCGAAGTAAAGTACGCAGTCCACCATATGCTCCAGGACCTTTGGGCCGGCGATGGAGCCCTCCTTGTTCACATGGCCGATGACAAAAACCGTGATGTCCCGCCCCTTGGCCAGCTGCATGAGGGCCATGGTACAGTCCTTCACCTGGCCCACACTGCCCGGCGGACTCTCCAGCGCCCCGTTGTAGAGTGTCTGAATAGAGTCCACAATCAGAATATCCGGCTCCTCGTCGGACACAGACTGCAAAACATCCTCCAAAGCGGTTTCTGACAGCACCAGCAGATTCCCACTAGCCACCCCCAGCCGCTGGGCCCGGAGCTTCAGCTGCCGCACCGACTCCTCGCCAGATACATACAGCACCCGGTTTTCTCGGCTGAGGCTCCCGCAGATCTGGAGCATCAGAGTGGACTTCCCCACTCCCGGCGCGCCGCCCACCAGAACCAGCGAGCCCTTCACCGCGCCGCCGCCCAACACCCGGTCCAGCTCCCCCATACCGGTTAAAAAGCGAATTTCCTGCGCTGTGTCAACCTCTGTCAAGGAAACTGCCTTTATACGCTGGAAACCGCTTCTTCCTCCTGTCGCCCGGCCAGCCTTGGCCTTTGACGGAGCTTCCTGCTCCACGATGGTGTTCCACGCCCCGCAGGCCGGACACTTCCCCGCCCATTTGGGGGTCTCATTTCCGCACTCGGTACAGTAAAACACGGACCGAATTTTTGCCATTGCCTGATCCTCCAGTTTGGATGCATTTGTCCTTATTATACAACAAATGTTTCCATCTGGCTAGTCTTTTTTTACTGGAGGTGCGCCAGCGCGGCGGACAGGATTGTGACCGCTAATTTCGTCTGGTACTCCTGTGTGTTCAGCTGCATGGTTTCCTGTGCGTTGGAAAGAAAACCGCACTCTACCAACACCGCCGGTACTGTGACATTTTTCATCAGATAGATGTCATCTCCGATCCGTTTGGCGGTTTTGGCGTTTTCCGTCCCATTGAGGGCATGATTCAGGGCCTCCTGCACCGCAAAGGCCATCTCCTCACTCCCCTCCACCCGGTTATAGAACGCCTGGGCTCCATGGACGCCGGGAGCGGTGGGCATACTGTTCTGGTGAATGCTGAGGAGCACGCCGTTTTCTACGCCGTTGATCTGCTCCACCCGGTTTTTCAGATCAGAGACCTTCTTCTGCCGCAAAGTTTCCGCACCCTCGCTGTAAATAGAGATGTCCTCCCGCCGGGTCATCTCCGTCTCCACC